>DASWWQ010000080.1:0-12825 GCA_036405935.1 Flavobacteriales bacterium | reverse complement strand
TGAAGAACGTGAAGCGCGGCCGGATCGAGGAGTACGCCAAGAAGTTCAAGGGTAGCACCTACAAGAAGGGCGCTCGTGTGTGGGACGTGGTGACCAAGTGCGATGTGGCCCTGCCCTGCGCCACGCAGAACGAACTGGACGGCAAGAATGCCAAGGACCTCGTGAAGAAGGGCGTGAAGTACGTGGCCGAAGGCGCCAACATGCCCACCACGCCCGAAGGCATCGCCGTGTTCGAGTCCGCCCAAGTGGCCTTCGCGCCCGGTAAGGCCAGCAACGCCGGTGGAGTGGCCACCAGCGGTCTCGAGATGAGCCAGAACAGCCTGCGCCTCAGCTGGACCTCCGAGGAGGTGGACCAGCGCCTGCACAGCATCATGAAGAACATCCACGCGGCCTGCGTGAAGTACGGCGCAGAAGGCAAGACCGTGAACTACGTGAAGGGCGCCAACATCGCCGGCTTCGTGAAGGTGGCCGACGCCATGCTCGAACAAGGCGTGGTGTAAGCTGCCATATCGCTATCGAACAAAAGGCCCTCGGAACACCGAGGGCCTTTTTTCATGGGTCCAGTTCAATGCCCAACAACGATCCTGCGCGAGCGACCGCCGGGGAAACCGATGGAATAGATACCGGGCGCGAGGTCCGTTACATCCAACCGCAAAACGCTGCCCGAGGTTGTGTAACGGGGGGGCTGCAGAAAGCGGCCCCAGGCATCGGTCAGCAGCAGGGGCTGTCCCGCTTCCCCGGATGCGAGCGGTAGATAGAGGTGGTCCGATGCCGGTACAGGATAGGCCGGACCTGGTCCAAAGTGCTCTTCCGGAAGGGCGCCCGTGCTCAGGGTCATGCCACCATCGGCATCCACCGAACGTACTTGATGCACTTCGCCATCGGCTTCGGCAACGAAAGCCACCACATCCAGTTCGCTGATGTCCCAACCGGCCGGGACCGTGAAGGAATAGCTCCGTTCCACGAGCGTACCCGGGGTGGTGACGGTGACCGGCTCGCCGGAAAGGGGAGTGAGGAAGTCGCGTAGAACGTGCCGGTGGTCGTAGGTCGTGTGGGGACCATTGACATAATCCTGCTGATAGGCGACGATATGGTCCTCCGTCAGGGCCACATGGATCCGGTCTTCGCCTACGGGACCATCGCCGGTATAGTACACTTCCACGTCCACCGTGAGCACGGAGGTGTTGGGGTCGTGGTGCGATGCCACTCCGATGTTCGCCGGAGAGGGCATTGCGAGCACGGAAGCCACGCTGGCGGACCAATCCGAAACCTCCGTCAAACCTTCCCGGGAGATGTTGCCTTGGGGTTGGAAGGCGACTCCGAAAAGCGACCACAGTGCCGTGCCGGCGTTGCTCCGGAGATCCGGTTGTCCTGCACCCGGGGAGGCCAGTGGACCTCCATGTACCGCGATGATCGTCAGGTCATACGCGTATGTCGTTGCCAACGCGTCGGCCACGGTATGGGACGCTGGACAATTGCCACAGTGCACTGCGGTGAATTCCTCCAGGAGTGCTGTTCGTGACAGCAGGGAGGTACCGACCAGGGTCTGCGCCATGACCGATGTTGGGAGTAGCACCAGGGCGATGCGGAGCAAGGGGAGCATGGGGTCGGTGTTTTCGCTACGTACGGGGAAGAACCCGCAGGCGGATCGGATGGGTCGGGAACAGCAAAGCCTCCACGGGGGAGGCTTTGCTTGATGATCCAGCGGGATCAGCAGAACTCGTCGTACACCATCTTCAGGTGTTCGGCGATCATCTGGGCGTTGCGGCCTTCGATGTGGTGGCGCTCCACGAAGTGCACCAGCTTGCCGTCCTTGAAGAGGGCGATGCTGGGGCTGCTGGGCGGATAAGGCAGGAAGTGGTTGCGGGCCTGGAGCACGGCGTCGGTGTCCACTCCGGCGAACACGGTGGTGAGGTGCTGCGGACGCTTTTCATTGGCCAAGCTGGCCTTGATGCCGGGGCGAGCGGCACCGGCGGCGCAACCGCAGACGCTGTTCACCATGCAGAGCACGGTACCGCTCCGGCGGAAGGCGGCGTCCACTTGGTCGGGGGTCTTCAATTCGGTGAATCCGACGCCCGTCAGTTCGGCGGCCATCGGTGCTACGAGTTCAGGGGGATACATGGGCGGTTGCTTGAGGGGGCAAAGATACTTGCCATGGAGGCCATCGGCCAGCACTCCCTACGGGCCTTACAGGCTCCGCTTCTTCCGGAAGAAGGCCTTCATGAGGTCCGCACACTCGGGCTCCAGCACCCCGCCGGTCACCTGCGTCCTGGGGTGCAGCAGCGACCCCCCGATCCGGCGGTACCCGCCCTTCTCGTCGAAGGCCCCGAACACGATGCGCCCCACTTGGGCCCAGCGCAGGGCTCCGGCGCACATCACGCAGGGTTCAACCGTAACGTACAACGTGCATTCCTGCAGGTACTTGCCCCCGATATAGGATGCTGCGGCCGTTATGGACTGCATTTCCGCATGGGCGGTGACGTCCACCAGACGCTCGGTCAGATTGTGTCCGCGGGCGATGATCTGGTCACGGCATACGATCACTGCGCCGATCGGCACCTCATCCCCGGCGAATGCCAATTCGGCCTCGCGCAAGGCCTGCCGCATGTAATGCTCGTCGTTGCCCGTGACGATCATGGCAAAGGCTCCACCGCCGTTCGTTCGGCATCCAGGGAGGAAAGGAACGTTCCCTCCTCATCGAAGGGCTCGGTACCGGCCTTGATGTCCTTGATGTTCAGTTGTACGCTTCTCCGCCCCTGCCACTCGTTCTCCTCGATGGAGTACAGGATGCTGAAGGGTGCACCGCTCTTCACCAGATCCATCCGCTGGCCCATGCGGAAAGCGATGGCCGGGAAGCTCCGGCTTCCGCCGGACATGCGCAGGTCCATCTTCAGGTGGTCATCGCCCACGATGCGGGCACGGCCATCGTCCACCACGCCGCGGGCCACGAACAACGGGCGCATGTTGTGCGGGCCGAAGGGAGCCATGCGCTGGATGTTCCGGACGAAGGCGTCCGTGATGTGGTCCAGGTCGAGCTCCAGGTCCACTTCCTCCGTAGGTCGGCGCAGGCTCTCGTCCATACGGGCACGCACCACTTCCTCGAAACGCCGACGGAAGGCGGCAACGTTCACCGTTTCCATGGTCAGTCCTGCGGCGAAGGTGTGCCCGCCGAACTGGTCCAACAGGTCGCTGCAGGCGTTGATCGCCTCGTACAGGTCGAAGCCCTTCACGCTGCGTGCGCTGCCGCTGACCTTGCCGTTGCTTTCGGTGAGCACCACCGTGGGCCGGTAGTGGGATTCGATCAGGCGCGAGGCCACGATACCGATGACGCCCTTGTGCCAGTTGGGGTGGAACACCACGGTGCTCCAGGGATCGCTGCCGGCGGCTTCGTTGGCGATCTGTTCCAGGGCCTGCAGTGTGGTCTCCTTGTCGAGCTCCTGCCGCTGGCTGTTGTTGCGGTCGATGCGCGCGCCGATGTTGGCCGCTTCCTTCGCATCGGTGCTCAGCAAGAGCTCCACCGCTTGCTGGCCGTGTTCGATGCGGCCCGCGGCATTGATCCGGGGACCGATGACGAAGACCAGGTCGCTGATGGTGAGGGCACGGGTGAAGTTGCTCATGTCGAGCATCGCCTTCAGGCCCGGACGTGGACTTCCATTGTTGAGCCGTTGGAGGCCGAGATGCGAGAGTGCGCGGTTCTCGCCGTTCACCGGAACGATGTCGCACGCGATACTGATCGCCACCAGGTCCAATTGCGGCTCCAGCTCCGTGAAGGGGATGTCGTTGTTCTGCGCGAGCGCCTGCATCAGCTTGAAGCCGATCCCGCAACCGCTCAACTCCTTGAACGGATAGGGACAATCCGCCCGTTTGGGATCGAGCACCGCAACGGCCTCGGGCAACGTATCGCCGGGCAGATGGTGGTCGCAGATGATCATGTCGATGCCCTTCGAGGCCGCGTACGCCACCTTGTCCACGGACTTGATGCCGCAATCGAGGGCGATGATCAGCGTAACACCAAGGCTTGCCGCACGATCGATCCCGAACGTGGAGATGCCATAGCCTTCGGCATAGCGGTCCGGGATGTGGTGATGGAGGTCTTCCTTGCTGCGGACCAGACCCCGGAGGAATCCATACACCAGCGCCACCGATGTGGTGCCGTCCACATCGTAGTCGCCGTAGATCATGATCCGCTCCGCATCACCCAGCGCGCGTTCGATGCGATCCACCGCCAGGTCCATGTCCTTCATCAGGAATGGATCATGCAACTGCTCCCGGGAAGGACGGAAGAAGAGGTTCGCCTGGGCGGGGGTATCGACCCCGCGTTGCACCAGCAAGGTGGCCAGTTCAACGGGACAGCGGTCGTGGGTGAGGGCGGCAACGGCCTGCGCGTCCACGGGGGGGCGCAACCGCCATCGTTTGCTCAAGGGTGGCATGGTCGCAAGTTATCGGCCTGGTGGGATGGTGTCGTCATTCGGCCTTCAACGCATGCTCGGAATCCTTCAAGGCTTGGAGTTCCGCGGGGCCGGGCAACGGCAGCTTCGGTGCCATGGTTTCCAAGGTGCGGCGCACGATGCGGACCACCAAGGCCCGGCTCTGCCATTGGTCGTCGGCAGGGATCACATGCCACGGTGCATGCTCAGCGGAGGTGCGCGCCAACGCCTCCTCATAGGCCGCCATGTAATCCTTCCAGCGTGCCCGTTCCTTCAGGTCACCGGCATTGAACTTCCATTGTTTATCGGGATCCGCGATGCGCTCCAGGAAACGTTCCTTCTGCGCTTCCTTGCCGAGATGCAGATGGAACTTCAGGATCGTGATGCCGGACGCGGCCAGATGCGATTCGAAGGCCTTGATGCCCTCGTAGCGCGCGTCCCAGAACGCCGGCTTCACATCGGTCACCTTGTCGATGCCGGGCAGGCCTTGCGGCAGCAGGTATTCCGGATGCACCTTCACCACCAGCACTTCCTCATAGTGGCTGCGGTTGTGCACGCCGATCATGCCGCGCTCGGGCATGGCCTTGGCATGTCGCCAGAGGTGGTCGTGCGCCAGTTCCTCCTTGCTCGGCGACTTGAAGCCGTGCACCGAGCAACCTTGGGGGTTCACTCCGCTCAGCAGGTGTGCGATGAGGGAGTCCTTGCCAGCGCCGTCCATGGCTTGGAAGATCAGCAGCAGCGATCGCCGTTGTTCGGCGTACAGCAGCGGTTGCAGGTCCGCGATCACCTTGCGGTCCTTGTCCACGCTCTGTTTCAGCTCCTCCTTGGAAGGTGCTTCCTTCAATATGGTGGCATGGTCCTTCAAGCGGAAGGAACCATCGAAAGGAATGCGTGTTGTCGCAATGAAGTCGTCCACGGCAAGGGGATGAGGGGGTAAAGATGAAGGCCCCTGCACGAGGCAGGGGCCTTCATCGCGGAACGGGTCGGGATCAGCGCGCCACTTGGATGTTGCGGACGCTGGTGCCGAGCTCACTGTTGAGGCGGCAAACGTACAGGCCGTTGGAAAGACCGCTGAGGTCCAGTTGCAGTTGGTTGGTATTTGCAGCGATGGCGCGTTCCATCACCTTACGGCCGGTGGCGTCGTGGATGGACAGCGTGGCATTCACGGTGAGATCGTTCAAGGGCAGGGTCACCAGGCCGGAGGTGGGCACGGGATAGGGCGATCCCAAGGTAAGGTCGTGGTTCATCTCGCTGATGTCCGAGGTGACGCCGTAGAACCAGTCATGGCTCAGGCGCACGATGTCCGTGCCGATGGTGGCGTTGCTGAACTGCTCCGGACCTACGCCGAAGTAGACCAGCTTGTAATTGGTCGTCTGAGCGCGCAGCCCACCGATCTTGGTGGTGGTGCCGTAGTTGAAGATGGCCGTGGCGGGCGCGATGGGGGTGATCTCCTCGGGGTAGGTGTTGCCGGCGAAAACGTTGGCGAGGGTGCTGTTGGCGAGTTCGCCGAAGACCTCATCGGCATCCACGAAGTTCACCGGGGTGTTGGTGGTGCTGCCATCGGCCACGTACTCGGCCAGCATGTAGTTCGTGTAGAAGGCCTGCGTGGCGGCAGTGCCGTAGGCACCATCGGCACCGCTCTGGTCCCAGCCGATGTCCTGTCCGGCGATGAACAAGTTCACGCCGTTGTCCATCATGTTGCCCAGCACCGCCACCTCGGCATCCACCAACGACGGGAAGGTCCAGCTGATGTTGCGGTAGATGTTGATCACCTCACCCAAGGCATCGGCCTGGGCGAAACGGATGAAATCGTTGCGGTCCACCGCCGCATGACGGACATTGCCGGCATCCTCCAGCCCGGTGATGTAACGGGCTTCAGCGCTCACGGCCTCGGGCAGTGGGGAGGTCACCACCAGGTCGTGGACCCCGGCGATCACCTTGAATTCCTGCACCAGGGCGGGGGCATCGGGTTCCGCCGTGGAGGTCACGCGTAGCTCATAATGGCCAATGCCAACACCACCTCCGGGCACTACGGACACTTGGATCACAGGGTCCGTGCCTTCGGGAACAGCCACTGTGGCGTCGTTGGTGGGTGCGCCACCGGCAATCGTGAACGAACCCTGCCAGCCCCAAGGCTCGTTCAGGGCGGTGAGCACGATGTGGTATTCCGCATCCTCACCCAGGAGGTTGGTAAGGCCCGAAGTGAAGGTGCTGGGCATGGCCTCGGTGCCACCTGCGTAGGGCTGGGCCACGTCTGTCAGGTCACCGATCACCAAGGTGGTGCCACCGGTCAAGGGCACTTCGCGGGCCTGGTAGATGTCGCTCTGGTACTCGCCCACGAAGGCGATCACATCGCAGTTCTCCGCGACATAGGTTTCGGGAAGCGTATAGGTGTACTCGCGGATCACGCTGGAGCCCGCGTTGGTCCCGGTCACCTCATCGCCCCAGGTATCGGTGATGTTCACCCGGAACACGTTGTCGTGCTGGTAATTGGGGATGTTCCCCGCGGTACTGATCTGCGACCCGATGAAGCCCCCCTCCTTGATGAGCACGTTGATGTAGTCGTTGCCGCCGGGGCTGTTGTCCGTGTAGAGGAGTTCCACCTTCACGACCAGCTCACGCGTTCCGGCATCGTAAGTGGTGGATACGCCCAGGTTCACCGGGGAGCTCATGCTGTAGAGCGCTTGGGCGGAGGTTTCCCAATAGCCGCGCCCTTGTGCCAGACCGGCCGGAGCCGGGAACGTGTGGCGGTCCAGCACGCCGGCCGGGTAGGAATTGACGGCGAAGAAGTTGTTCATCGTGGTGCCCCAAGTGGTCCGGAAGTCGAACTGGGTGGGAGAGGGAACCGCGAAACCACCGGCATGGATGCCCAGAAGCACCATACGCTCCGGTTCGGCTTCCTTCAGTGCATCCATGATCACATGGCCGTCCGGGCAGTACTGGCAATTCACACCGGTGTAGTCCTCGAGCAGCACGGTCCTGTTCTGCGGTGAGGTGCTCACCAGCGATTGGGCCATGGCCAGAGAGGGCAGCAGGGCCACGAAAGCGGAAAGTCGTTGCATGATGAAAGGGGTCTTGGATGCGGTGAATTTATCCGGTCCGGTGCTCGTCGTGCGGGTTCTTGCCGGCATTGTTGGAGGGCCGTGCGGGTTGTTCACGCGGCTGTTCCTATTTTGCCCGCCCATGATGCCCACCACCCGAATGCTCGGCGGCCTGTGCTGCGCTGCCGCGCTTCTGCTCTTCAATGCTTGCGCCTCCATGCTGAACCCCGGCAAAGGCTCCGTGCAAGTGAACTCCGAACCGTCCGGCGCCACCGTGCTCATCAACGGGGCGGAGGTGGGTCTGACCCCGTATACGCTTTCCTATGTGAAGGATATGGGCAAGGAAGTCACCGTGGAGGTGCGCAAGGAAGGCTACCAACCGCGCACCGTTGCCATCCGTGCAACGGAGAGCGGCGGAGTGCTCTTCGCCGATGCCATGCTCCTGGGGATCCCTTACATCTTCGATGGCCGGAGCGATGCCCTGTACAAGTTCGCCTATACCTCGGTGGACGTGTCGCTCTACAAGGCCCTTCCCGAGGATCTTCAACGGGTGGACCTTCCCGTTGCGCCGATGGAGAATGCGATCGGAGGGGGGCGTTTGGGGAAGGTGGGCTCGCGCACCATCGACCTCTCCTCCAAGGAGGCCTACGACCTGAAGTATCCCGACATGGCCACGGCCTCCGTGATCCGGGGTTTCCAAGGAAGCTGGCTGGATGCCCGTGGGGTGCGTTTGGGTACCACCAAGGGCGACGAGCAAGTGCAAAGGGCCAAGTTCTACCTGCGTCCGCGCGTGAAGGGTGTTCGTATCGACACCAAGGAGAAGGACCATCTGGCCAACGGCTCGGTGGAGGTGGACATGGAATGGGTGTTCCATAGCGCGATACGCAAGGACAGTGTGCTCTTCAAGGTGGAACAGACCACCAGGCACCTGGTCTTCGGCACTTCACCCCGGGAGCTCATCACCGTGGGCGTGGAGGCCGCCGCCCGCCGCCTGCTGGAGGACCCCACCCTGAACGAACGGTTGCTCGCCGCTTACGGTGCCGGACTGCAGATGGCCAAAGGCACGGAATTGAACCTGCCCCGGCCCGTTCCCATCGCCTTCAATGGACGGAAGGAGATGTTGGCGGCGCTGGTGAAGGGTGTGGTGACGGTGGAGACCAAGAACGGCCACGGCAGCGGATTCCTGGTGACCAACGACGGCTACATCCTGACCAACGCGCATGTGGTGGAGAACGATGCCCTGGTGAAGGTCCGCTTCCACCAAGGTTTCGCGTTGGATGGCCAGGTGGTGAAGGTGAACCGCGATTTCGATGTGGCCCTGATCAAGACCCCCGGTGCCGACCTGCCTTCGCTGGCCATCGGCGATGATGCCGGACTGATGTTGGGTGAGGAGATCTTCGCGATCGGCACCCCGCTCGACGAGAAGCTCGGCCAATCGGTGACCCGCGGGATCATGAGCGGCCGACGCGAGATCGAGGGCCGCAGCTACCTGCAGACCGATGTCAGCATCAACCCCGGCAACAGTGGTGGTCCGTTGATCGATGAGAACGGCAAGGTGGTCGGTGTGGCCACCTTGAAGATCAGTGCCAAGGGCGTCGAGGGCATCGGTTTCGGAGTGCCCATCAGCAAGGCACTGGAGATGTTGAACATCCGCTTCGCCCAATGATCGCGCGTACCTTCCGGGGACTGCTGTCCATCGCAGCGATCACGGCGGCCGTAGCCGTGCAGGCCCAAGCCAATGGCGTGCGGGGCATCTTCCCGCATTTCGACAAGACCTTCACCGACATCTCGGCATTCAAGCGCTGGGGTGTCGGTATCGGATACGACCACCAGACCGCGGGGCCGATCGCCTTCGGCGTGGAGTTCCAGGCACCCGTCCTCGACCTGGAGGGGGATGGGCCTTATGGTGATACACGCTCCTTCTCCCATCAGGGATACGAAGCATCGTACTACTCCAAGTTGTCCAGCTGGACCGTGTTGTACCGCGCCAGCTATTTCGTTTCCAACGATGGGTCCGGCTTCTATGTGGGCAGCTTCCTGGGTGTGCGACACGTGAAGGAGACGTTGACCCTGAGCCATGTGGAAGGCCCGAACTACGTCTACGATCAAGGGCCGTTCAAGGGTCTGGAGGAATGCAAGGGCCTGGTGTTCCCGTTGGGAATACGTTTCGGTGTGCGGGGTGAGATGGATGGCTGGTATCAGGACCTCTACTTCCAGCTGGGGTATCAGATTGGTGGTGGCGAACTTTCCTACGCCAGTTCGTTCATGGACCGGAACGCACCGCAGCTCTCCGGTATCACCTACGGACTCGGTTACGCATTCGGTGTGGGATGGTGAACGGACGCTCCTTCACGTTCGCGCTGTTGCTCCTGTCGGGTCAGGTGGTCAACGCCCAGTCCGCAACCGGGATCCGGGGTCATCTGGACCTGTTCAACAACGATGGTTTGAAGGATGGGCCGCGGACTTCGACCGTCGCAGGCTTCGGAGTGGACCACGACCTGAACCCGCGTCTTTCGATCGGCCTCGACGTGGCCTTCGGCCTGGGTTCGAAGGAATCCATCAACCTCGGTGGATCCTCCTCCGGGCTCCTGGAAGTGAATACGCTGTCCTTCATCTATCGTTCGGCCTACTGCTTCTCGAGCAACGAGGACCGTACCGCAGGCTACTTCGGCCCCTTCGTGGGGTATACCCGGGCCAGCAGTGACCTACGGATCTACGACCAGGGCTTTTCGCCCACGACCATCACCAGCGCCCGCACCTTGATACCGGTGGGCCTCCGTGTGGGCGTTCGGGGCGGCCTGCGCGGTTTCTACGGTGATGTGTACTGCAGTGCGGGCTACCGTTTCAATGCCGGATCGCCGTTGTTCGATGGTACCGGTCTTCCCGCTGTGGACAACGCAACGTTGCGCAACCTGGTCTTCTCCTTCGGGATCGCGCTGGGCGGAGGTTGGGAGTACTGATCAACGTTCGCTCCAGACCACGTTCAGTACGGTGGTGCCCACGGCTTCCAAGGTCTCCTTGCTGATGTCCTGCATGTTGTCCGCATGCGTGTGCCAGCTCTTCGGGAAGGCGCGTGTGTTCTCATCGTAGGCGATGATGTCGATGCAGGGGATGTTCAACCCCTGGTTCACGATCACATGGTCGTCGATGCCCACATGTTGCTGTACGTCCAACGGGAAACGATCGCCGAAGCCGAGGTCGGCCGCCTTGCGCCACACCTTGTTGACCACGGCGCTCGCATAACGCATGCTCCAGGCCTCGCGCGGGAACACGGATCCGTTGGCCCCCACCATGTCCAGCAGGATGCCGTAGCGCGCCTTGTAGCCGGGCACATGCGGGTTCTTCACCCAGTACTGCGAACCCAGGCACCAGCTCTTGATGCTGTTACCGGCGTCCGCACCCATGGCTCCGTTCGGTTCACCCATGTCCTCCACGTCGGTGAGGAACAGGTCGATGCCCATGCCCGAAGGCAGGTCGTTGAGGTGCCGCGCCACTTCCAGCCAGATGCCCACGCCGCTGGCGCCATCGTTGGCCCCATCGATCGGGTCGCTTTGCCGCTGCGTGTCCTTGTCGGCGAAGGGACGCGTGTCCCAGTGTGCCATCAGCAGCAGTCGCTCCTTGGCCTCGGGCCGCCAGCTGGCGATGATGTTGCGCAACGGCACGGGCTGCCCGTTGTAGGCCGTTACCGTGCCGGTCTGTTGGATCACCTTGGCCCCGTAGCCTTCGAGCTTCGCCACCAATCGGTCGCCGCAGGCCTTGTGCGCCTTGCTGCCCGGCACGCGTGGACCGAAGGCGACCTGCTCCGCCACGAAGGCATAGGCCGAATCGGTGTTGAAATCGGGCGCCGGGGGCGCGGGCGGTTGCACGGGCACCACCGTGGTCTCGGGCTCCTTCGGCTCGGGAGTACAACCGGCGAGCGCAAGGCCCGCCAGGGCGGTGGCCACCAGGCCGGAACGAAGGTTCATGAGCGCTCCCATGTGCTGCCGGTCTTGCTGTCCTTGATGGTGATGCCCAGGCCCGAGAGACGATCACGGATGAGATCGCCCGTGGCGAAATCCTTGCGGGCCTTGGCATCCGCGCGCAGGCCGAGGAGCACCTGCATCAGGTCGTTGCTCAGGTCGTCCTGCACGCCGCTGCTCTCTTCCCGCCGCAGGCCGAGCACCCCCTCCACCATGTTGTGGAAGAGCGCACGCAGCCGTTCGAGATCGTCCGCCGTGAAACCGATGCGGCCGTCATTCGCCGAATTGATGGCCTTCACGCCGTCGAAGAGGTGGGCGATCAGGATCGGCGTGTTGATGTCGTCGTTCATCGCCGCCACGCAGTCGCGTTCGAGCGTGGCCACGTCGTATCCACTGGCTCCACCGGGTGTGAGCTTGTCCAGGGCCACCATCGCGGCGGAGAGCTTCTGCAACCCCTTCTCCGCGGCCTGCAGGGCTTCGTTGCTGAAGTCGAGCGTGCTGGCGTAGTGGCTCTGCAGCATGAAGAAGCGCACCGTCATGGGGGAGTAGCCGCGCTCCAGCAACTTGTGGTTGCCGGTTATGAGCTCCTCGGGGGTGAAGCCGTTGCCTTCGCTCTTGGCCATCTTCCGCCCGTTCACGGTGAGCATGTTGCCGTGCATCCAGTAGCGCACCGGCGCCTGTCCATCGGCGGCCACGCTCTGCGCGATCTCGCATTCGTGGTGGGGGAACTTCAGGTCCATGCCACCCCCGTGGATGTCGAACGTGCCGCCGAGGTACTTGGTGCTCATGGCGCTGCATTCCAGGTGCCAGCCCGGAAAGCCTTCGCCCCATGGCGAAGGCCAGTGCATCAGGTGGCCCTTCTCGGCCTTCTTCCACAAGGCGAAATCCAGCGGACTGCGTTTCTCGTCCTGGCCTTCGGTATCCCGCGTGTTGGCCATGAGTTCATCGATCCTCCGGCCGCTGAGCTCGCCGTAGCTGTGCTGTTGCGCGTAACGGGGCACATCGAAGTAGACGGATCCGTTCACCTCGTAGGCGTAGCCGTTGGCGATGATGCGTTCGATCATGCCGATCTGCTCGATGAGGTGCGCGGTGGCGGTGGGCTCGATGCTCGGCGACAGGATGTTGAAGAGCCGCATCACATCGTGGAAGCCGTTGGTATACTTCTGCACGATCTCCATCGGTTCCAGGCGCTCGAGGCGTGCCCGCTTGGCGATCTTGTCCTCGCCCTCGTCCACATCGCCCACCAAGTGGCCCACGTCGGTGATGTTGCGCACGTAACGCACCTTGTAGCCGAGGTGACCCAGCCAGCGGAAGAGGATGTCGAAGCTGAGGAAGGTGCGCACATTGCCCAGGTGGACATCGCTGTACACGGTGGGACCACACACGTACAACCCGACG
>DASWWQ010000079.1:0-17008 GCA_036405935.1 Flavobacteriales bacterium | reverse complement strand
CCGAGAACGTGGAGGGTGTGGACGTGAAGCCCTATGCCGGACTGAACGCCAACATCCTCTATGTCAGCCTGAGCGCCGACCTGTTCAACGGCAAGGACTTCGTGACCAAGCGGAAGAAGAAGCAGAAGAACAGCTGATCGCTGTCCGCTCAACGGATCAACGCCACGTGCCCGACGCGCTCGTGGCGTTGTCCTTCGGTATCGCGGATCCAGAGCTTCCAGACGTAGACGCCTTCGACCTGCGCCCCGCCGTCCCATCCCGCACCGGAGGTGGTGGTCTCGAAGAGGACGGAACCCCACCGATCGAAGATCATCCAGCGGTATTCGCGGGGTTCCCGCACGGAATGGATGGGCACGAAGACCTCGTTCGATCCATCACCATCGGGCGTGAACGCGTTGGGAACGAAGAGCGTGAACGGCGGTTCCACGCAGATGGAGGCGGCCGAACTGTCGATGCAACCCTCGATGCTGGCCACCTGCAGGAGCACCGGATAGCACGCGATGGAATCGAGCAGGAAGGAGGGTGAACGCACCGTATCCGTGCGGACCACGGGATCACCGACGGACCAGCTCCATCGGTCGGCATCGGTGGAAGCATCCCAGGCCGTCACCAACGGATGATCGATGGTGGTGATGGCGGGATCGAGCGTGAAGGACGCTTGTGGTGTGCGCAGCACATGCACCAGGCTATCGGCCTGCGCACCGGCCGCACATCCCGACGCCCCGAGCACCTCCACCGAGGCACCGTACCAACCCGTTCCTTGGAAACAAGGGGAGATCGAAGCGCCTTGCCACACGGATCCATCGCTCAACTGCCACACGACGTCCCCTTCCGTTTCCACGGAAAGCACGGTGCAGAACGGCGCACATCCTTCCTGCTCAACGGCCGTGATCACCGGTACGGCGGTCTGCTCCACATTCACCACCGCCTCCGCAGGATCCGTGGTGCACCCGTTCGCATCCACGACATTGGCCGTGTAGGTGGTGCTGAAGTCGGGCGCCACCGCCGGTCCGTCCGGGAGCCAAAGCACGCTGTAGGGTGTGGTGCCACCGCTGATCGCGACCTCGAGCAGCACCGGATCGCCCGGGCACGTGGTGATCGGATCCGGAGGTACCGCCGTCAACACCTCCGGTTGGCTCACCTCCACTTCCACCTCATCGCTGCAGCCCATGGCATCGAGAACGCGCGCGGTGTAGGTGCCGGCCGGCAGGTCCGTTACCAGTGGATCCAGCAGCTGCTCGCCGGCCCAGAAAAAGTGGTAGGGCACTGCGCCGCCCGTGGCGGAGAGCGCGACCTGACCATCGGACAGCCCTGCGCAGCTGATGTTGGTCAGCGAAATTGCGAGGTCCGGCGATTGACCTTGGTCCTCTAGTTCGAAGGTGATCGATGCGGGGCACGTTCCTTCCAGGCTCATCTCCACCGTGTAGGTGCCGGCCGCTACATCCTCCAGCACGATCCCCGTTGCACCTCCGGGGGACCAGGTGTATACCGCACCGGACAGTTCCTCCAAGGGTTGCGCGGTGAGCACGCCGTTCGCCTGACCGCAGGTGGGGGGCACGGCGGCCATCGAGACCTGCAGCACGTGCACCTCCAAGCTGATGACCACCGGATCGCTGCACGGGGCGGAAACCGTGGCGGTGACGTTGAACGTTCCGGGAGTGCTGAAGGTGTGCTGGGGGAAGGCCGAGGTGGAGGTGTTCGCCGCGCCCGTGAAGGGGTCATCGAAGTTCCAGAGCACCGCCGGTGGACATTGGCCGGCGCTCAAGGCGAAGTTCATCTGGGAGCCTTCGACGCAGTCGGTGAGGATCGTCGGTACCTCCGGCAAGGCTTCGCTGATATGGATATCGTCCACCGCGATACCGTCGTAATTGTTGCACTGTGTGCCCGCCCCGAAGAGGAAACGGAAACGTACGCTCGCCTCACCACCCAGCTCGGACATGCAATGCGATGCCGTCAACCACTCCGCACTTCCTTCCCCGCCCATGCAACTGCCCACGGTAGCACCCACCCTGCCGCTCCAACCGTTGGCCGGGGACGCGGAGGTGAGGTTGCTGATGTACGAGGCATTGTACCAATTGCTCGTGAGGCAATCGTCGGTATCGCCGAAAGCGCCCACGTTGGCGTACGTGGATCCGCCGTCGAGCGAGTACTGCAGCACCATCCCGTCGTATTGCCGTTCCGTTTCCCAGAACAGTTTGAAGGAGATCCACGGATGCTCCAGAGCGGTGAAGTCGAAGCACGGACTCTCCAGCCAGGAGAGCTGGCCTGCGTTGTAATAGGCACCGGTCAAACCGCCCACGCACCAACTCTTGGAACCACCGCCGGCGCTGTTGATCAGTGCATGGGCCGGAGTTCCCCACGCCCAGTCGCTGGCGTTGCCTCCGCTGGTCCATGCCGGGGCCGCCTCGAAACCCTCATCGTATGGGAAACCGCTGATGACGGCGCCGCATTGGCCGTACGCATCGAATACGGCGGCGCAGCAGGACAGGATCAGCAGGTGCTTCATTGGATCGATGGACCGGGCCATCCCCCTCAAGGACGCAAAGGTCGTATGTCGCGTGGCCCCGTGACTCCGTTCCGGGTCGAGTGGCATGACACTTGCCAAGGCGGCAGCGAACTTTGCAACTCCCCATTCCCTACACCATGAAAAAGCACGTACTCCTTCTGGCCTTCGTGCCCGCCTTCCACGCCGCACAGGCGCAATTCGCGGTGAACCCGCAACTGGGAGCCAATTTCACCCGCCTCACCAACACGCCCAACGCGGTCACCTCCAAGTCCGCCGTGGGCTTCCAACTCGGTGTGGACTTCCGCTTGGGTGAGCGCCTGTACTTCCAGCCCGGCGCCCACTTCGGTCGCAGTGCCACGGTGATCTCCTATGAACTGGCCGATACCGCCGTGATCGAGGACAACCTGATTCGCACCACCGCCAAGCTCAAGGCGCTGATGGGCTACAACATCATCGATGGCGATGCCTTCCGGCTGCGGGTGAACGTGGGTCCCACCTACGAGGCCCTGCTGAGCGTGGACAGCAAGGACGATAGGATCGATTTCAACAAGGACGACTACTCCTCCGGTTCCTTCAACATGGACGCGGGCCTGGGTGTGGACCTCTCGATCTTCACGCTGGAGACCGGTGTGAGCTACGGATTGAGCAACGCGTACAAGGACCAGGACGGCCTCAGCGACGACTCCAAGTATTTCACCTTCTACGCCACACTGGGTCTCGTTTTCGGAGGAAGCAACTGACCGGCAACACCCGATGAAGAAGCCTCGCGGATCGCTGCGGGGCTTTTTCATTCCGGTACTGTCCTAGCGCAATAGGGTGATTGCCTGTTGCACCGCATAGGTGCGTCCATCCACGCCTTGGGCATCGAGCACGATGAAATAAGTGCCTTCGGGCACCGGCTCACCGCCTTCCGAACGGCCGTCCCAGCCTTGGGAAACACCGGTCAGCCGACCCACCAACTGACCCCAACGGTTGAAGATGTCCACGGACAACGTCAGCAGGCCTTCCCCATCCACACGGAACAGATCGTTGTGTCCATCGCGGTTCGGGGTGAAGACGTTCGGGATGGTGACCCAGGAACTGTCGACCGGAACGATGGGTTCGAGCACCGTGATCCAGATCGTATCACGTCCGGTGCATGCACCCTCCGCTGTCACCACCACCTCATACACGCCGGGCTGATCGTAGGTATGCGAAACCTGGGCACCGGTGTCCGACGTGCCGTCGCCCAGGTCCCATTGCGCAGGAAGTGCCGGGGTGACCGCCGCGTTGAACTGCACCGGCAAGGGTGCCTCACCGGAGATGGGCCATGCGGCCACGGTGACCGACGGAGCGGGCTGCACCTGCACCAGACCCGGCACGGTCACGGAACTGGGACATCCGGCGCTCCCATCCCCTACGACCAACGTGACGTCGTGCGCACCGGGTGCCGAGAAACAATACTCCACCTGCTGCCCCTGTGCCGTGCCGCCATCACCGAACTGCCAGTCGTATTCGGTACCGACGGTGGTGGCGGTGAAGGTGACACAGACCGGAGCACAACCCGGTTGCGCATCGTGCGTGAAGGCCGCCGTGGCACCGCCCACGAAGACGGTCATCTCCTGCGGAGGCAGCGTGCATCCGTTCTGGTCGCTGATCACCATGGAATAGGTGGTGGTCTGCGTCGGAAAGACCACCGGCCCTTCCGGCGACCAGATGACATCGTATGCCGGTGTGCCCCCGCTGATCGTGGCACCGATCAGGGCATAACCGCCGGCGCAGATCGTTGTGTCGTTGAAGGCTTCCGCCACCAGCGGTGTAGGCTCCGTGATGGTGTAACCACCGCCGGTGGTGCATCCCGAGCCGTCGGTTATCGTGAAGCTGTATGCACCCGGGGCCAAGCCGGTCCGCACGAGGTCCGCGTTCCCATCCGTCCACGTGATGCTATAGGGCTGATCACCACCGAAAGGCTGTACGGTGAGACCTCCATCGTTGGCGCCGTTGCAACTGACGTGCTCGTAGTAGGTGGTGATGTTGAAGGACGTGACGTGGGTGAAGGCGGAGTCGGAGCCACAGGCGTTGGTGCCCACCACCCACACCTGCGGGAAGGCGGTGATGATATCCACCGTGATGGACGGGCCGGTAGCCCCCGTGCTCCACACATAGGTGTCCGCACCGGAGGCGGTGAGCACGGTGGTCTCCAAGCTACCGCAAAGCGTGGTATCGCCGGTGATCGTCACCTCGGGTTCGCCTTCCACGGTGATCTGCACCTGGTCGCAGATGGTGTCACCGCAGGCACTCACGCCGCAGAACTCCAGGGTGAACGCCGCTCCATCCCCGGGGCCCGGCGTATAGGTGGTGCCCAAGGCGGTAGGCGTGCTGAACGTACCCGTGCCGCCGCTCCAGAAGTAGGAATCCGCAACGCTCGAAACCTCACCGGTCAAGCTCACCGTGCTACCGCAAGGAATCGGCCCGGCACCCGAAACGATCTCGGCCGTGAGCGGTACGATCGGCGCTTGGCAACCGAAGTTGTAATAGGAAGCGAATGGAACACCGGGCCAGGAGAATGCCACGGATGCTCCGTCCTGCGCGGCGGGCAGGCCGCCTTGATCGATGAGCAGCGAACGATCGTACGTAGCGGTATCGCCGCAGGCGGTACTGGGGTAACGCAGGATCACACTACGAAGTCCCGGGGATGAATTGTAGTTGGCGAAGTGGCCTTGCGTTGTACCCGGCGCCTGGAAGATGATGTAGAGCGTTTCGTTCAGCCCAGCGAAGGAGTTCGAGGCCACGCACATGTCCGTGGAGGTCACCAACACCACATGCGATCCGGGAGGAATGATCCCGCCCGGGGGTTCGAGCAATTCGCCGCACCCTTCCACGGTGGCATTGAGCGCTGCCGTAAGGTTCGCCGTGGTGGCGTTCTGTACCAGTCCCCGCCAAGGATTGTTGTTCAGTGGCCACGTGCCGTCCATCAAGGCGATGTCGATATCGTAAGGGCCGGTGAAGAAGCGCACCATCTCGTTCTGCCCTTCCTGGGCACCGGGGCAGCCGGAGTTGCAGGCATCCACCAGGATGTTCTCGATCTCGAAGCACTTGGTGGGGATCTGGGCGTGCAGCGCCGCACCGAGGAGCAGGAAGGCCGCAACCGATGCGCTACTGCGCCGGGGAGAGAAGAAGGACATCGTTCCTCATGGGGTGCATCCCAGCGGGGCAATAGGCCCCGGGAAGAGTAGGATGGGCCGCAAAGGTCGCATTTCATACGTTAAGGGATCGCCTCCGGCAGGTGTCCCCGGCCTGAAAGGTGACACCCTCAGTGCTCCTTGGCCCGCTCCCAATAGCGATCCATCTGCTCCAGGGTCATCTCCCCCAACCTATGTCCGTCCTTGGCGCTTTCGGTCTCCAGGTATCGAAAGCGCTGGATGAACTTGCGGTTGGTGCGCTCCAAGGCCTCGTCGGGATCCACTTCCAGGAAGCGCGCATAGTTCACGATGCTGAAAAGGAGATCCCCCAGTTCATCGGCCTGTTTGTCGCTGCCGGCATCCACCTCGGTCTTCAACTCGGACAGTTCCTCCTGCACCTTCGCCCACACCTGATCGCGGTGCTCCCAATCGAAACCCACACCGCGGGCCTTGTCCTGGATGCGGATGGCCTTCACCAAGCTCGGTAGGCCACGGGGCACGCCTTCGAGCACGCTGGGTGGCTGTGCCCCTGAGCCCATCGAAGGGCCCTTCTCGGCCAGTTTGATCTTCTCCCAGTTGGCCTTCACCTCCTCATCGTCCTGGACCTTCACATCGCCATAGATGTGGGGATGGCGACGGATCAGCTTTTCGCACACGCCGTTGAGCACATCGGTGATGGTGAAAGCGCCCTGCTCCTCGCCGATCTTGGCGTAGAACACGTTGTGCAGCATCAGATCGCCGAGCTCCTTCTTCACTTCCTCGAGGTCGTTGTTGAGGATGGCGTCGCCGAGCTCGTAGGTCTCCTCGATGGTCAACGGACGCAAGGTCTCCATGGTCTGCTTGCGGTCCCAAGGACATTTCTCGCGCAACTCGTCCATGATGTTGAGCAACCGCTCGAAGGCCTGCAGACGTGGATCCATGGCGCAAAGGTGCGAAGGCGTCCGACGCATGCGCTTAAATTCGCCCCGCGATGCGTGCCCTGAGCCTGCTCTCCGCCCGGCTTCTGTTGCTGGTGATGGCGTTCGCCATGGCCCCGCAGCCGTGGCTGCATGCATGCGAGCATCAGGGATCGGGTGTCGAACACGTCGGGGATGTCGCGCTGCAGGCGCATTGCGCGCTTTGCGATACCGGCATCCTGCTGGCCACGGAGGTTCCTACCCTGCGGGTCGATGCTCCGCTCTGCCGGGGTTGCGCCGTGTTCGCGGTGCGGATCCCGCATCCTCTCCTCGGCTTCGATCGGGAGGCCTGTGCGCGCGGTCCTCCGGTGTGGTGTTGATCAAACGGAACCAGGTCCCCTCGGGCTTGGCTCCTGCTCCTCCCGGTGCGCCGGGATGAACGTCCGTTGCCTTCCGTGCAGCGGCCACTGCCGCACCTTCCTGCGGCGACCGATCCACATCACAACACAGCACTCCCATGACACGCAACACCGCATTCCTCTCCGCCGCCCTGCTCGCGGCCCTCTTCCTTAACGCTTGCAAGAAGGACAAGGTGGATCCCTCCACACCTTCCACGCCTCCCGTGAACGAGGAGGAACTCATCACCACGCTGCGTCTGCACCTCCGCTCCACGGGTGGCACGCAGGACCTTGAACTCCTTTTCCGCGACATCGATGGTGATGGTGGCACAGCCCCGGTGATCGAGGCCGACGCCCTTTCCACCGATACCGTCTACAACGTGGAGATCGCCGTGCTCAACGAATCCGTGACCCCGCCGGATGTGATCACCGAAGAGATCGAGGAGGAGGGAGATGCACACCAGTTCTTCTTCCAGGTCACCGGAGCCGATGTCAGCACCGCGTATACGGATGCCGATGCCAACGGACAACCCATCGGGATCAACAGCACGTGGACCGCAGGTGCGGCCAGCACCGGCAACGTCACCGTGACGCTGCGCCACCAGCCGGTGAAGGATGCCGCAGGCGTGAGCAGTGGCGACATCACCAACGCCGGCGGCGAAACGGACATCGAGGTCACCTTCCCGTTGACCGTGCAATGAGCGCTGTTAGCGGAGGACCGCTGCATGATGTGATCATCATCGGCGGCAGTTACAGCGGGTTGAGCGCGGCCTTGGTGCTGGGCCGCGCCCGACGCAACGTACTGGTGATCGACCGCGGCGAACCCTGCAACCGCGTGGTGCAGCACGCACAGAACCTGTTGACCCACGATGGTCGTGCGCCGGCCGAGATCCGGGCCTTGGCGTTGCAGGACCTGTCCGCCTATCCGAATGTGCGGATCCTGAACGACGAGGCTGTGACCTTCCTGCGCGAGGAAGATCGGGCCCGGGTGAAGGATCGTTCCGGCAACTGGCATGACGCACGCAAGATCCTGCTGGCCTTCGGCGTGAAGGACGAAATGCCCACGATACCGGGCTTCGCGGAATGCTGGGGCCTCACCGTGGCCCATTGCCCCTACTGCCATGGCTACGAGCTCCGTGATCAGCGGTTGGGTGTGCGCGGGAACGGCGATCCCGGCTTCGAGTACGCCCGCCTGCTCACCAACTGGACCGACCGGCTGACGCTCTTCACCGATGGACCGAGCACGTTGAGCGCGCATCATACCCATCTGCTCAAGGGCAAGGGCGTCATCATCGAGGAACGCCCCATTGTTCGTCTCGAACACACGAACGGCCAATTGGGATCGATCGTGGTGAAAGGTGATATCGCCCTACCCTTCGACGGTCTCTTCTCCCGAGTCCCTTTCACGCTTCCACAAACCTTGATCAAGGATATCGGCTGCGCGTTGACGGAGATCGGCCTGATCGCCGTGGATGAACGCGGACGCACGAACGTACCGGGTGTTTCCGCTGCCGGGGATTGCACGATCCCGCTACGATCCTTGGCCCAAGCGATCGGCTCGGGCAATGCCGCCGGGGCCTTCCTCAACCACGCCTTGACGGAAGAGGACCTGCACTGATCCGTACACACCGGCCTGCGCATAACCGGCGCAGGCCGGTGGAACGGGCCGATCGGACGCCGGTACTTTCACCGCATGTCCAGACCCGCGCATACCCGCATGGCGGTGCTCATCATCGGAGCGCTGTTCTTCCTGTTCGGATTCACCACGTGGCTCAACGGGCCGCTGATCAGCTACCTGAAGATCATCTGCGATCTCGGTGATGGCGCGGAGCCGTTCTACGTGACGTTCGCCTTCTACATCGCCTATTTCGTCACTGCACTGCCCATGGCCTGGGTGCTGGGACTCACCGGCATGAAGCGGGGCATGATGTACGGTCTCTTCACCATGGCCATCGGCGCCTTGTTGTTCATACCCGCCGCGCAGGGCCGCTCCTATCCGCTTTTTCTGCTGGGTCTCTTCGTGATCGGCACCGGTCTCTCGCTGCTGCAGACCGCGAGCAATCCCTACATCACCGTGGTGGGCCCGATCGAAAGCGCCGCCGCGCGCATCAGCGTGATGGGTATCTGCAACAAGATGGCCGGTGTGTTGGCCCCCTTCATCCTGGGCGCCGTGCTGCTGGGCGATGCCGATACGTTGCAGGCCGAACTGGACCTCCTCGAAGGCGCTCCGCTGCAGGCCCGGCTGGATGAGGTGGCCTCGCGCATCATCACCCCGTACCTCATCATGGGCATCGCGCTGATCGTGTTGGGTCTGTTGGTCAGGCTCTCGCCCCTTCCCGAACTGGACCCCGAGGTGGAATCACCGGGTGTGGCCTCGGACGGCCGCAGCATCTTCTCCTTCCCCAACCTGATGCTGGGAGCATTGGCCCTCTTCCTCTACGTGGGTGTGGAGGTGATGGCCGGCGACACCATCGGACTCTTCGGTGTTTCGCAAGGGGTGCCCTTGAGCGAGGCGAAGCACCTCACCAGCTATACGCTCGCCTGCATGGTGGTGGGCTACATCATCGGTATCGTGGCCATCCCCCGGATCTTCAGCCAATCGCAGGCCTTGGCGGGTTCGGCGGTCCTGGGCGTGCTGATCACCGTTGCGGCCATCATGCTCAAGGGCTATTCCTCCGTGCTGTGCATCGCGCTGCTCGGCCTGGCGAACGCACTGGTATGGCCTGCCATCTGGCCGCTCGCCATCGAAGGACTCGGCCGCCACACGAAGACCGGTGGCGCCATCCTGATCATGGCCATCGCCGGTGGCGCGTTGATCCCCCTGCTCTACGGCAGCTTCGCGCAGAACCCCGCCATCGGCCCGCAACAGGCGTACTGGATCATGGTGCCGTGCTACCTTTTCATCCTGTGGTACGGGCTGAAAGGCCATCGCCGCAAGAGCTGGAGCTGATCGGCACTTCACGGTCCTAGCTTCGTACCCTCCTACGCATCGAGCTCATCATGGACAAACCCCGCATCGGCGTCTTCGGCAGCGGCATGGTCGGACAAGTGCTGGCCACCGGCTTCCTGCAACACGGCCATACCGTCACCATCGGCACGCGCAACCCTTCCAAGCTGGACGACTGGCTGGACAAGAATCCCGAAGGCCGCGTGACCGGCCACAAGGAGACCGCCGCCACGGCGGACATCCTGGTGCTGGCCACCAAGGGCACGGCGGCGGAACTGGTGCTGGACCTGTGCGACCCCAAGGACCTGCAGGGCAAGGTCATCATCGACACCACCAACCCCATCGCCGACGTGCCGCCGCAGAACGGCATCCTCCGTTACTACACTTCGTTGGACCGCAGCCAGATGGAAGTGCTGCAGGCGAAGGTGCCCGGCGCGCGCTTCGTGAAGGCCTTCAACAGCGTGGGCAACGCCTACATGGTGGATCCGCCCTTCAAGGAGAAGCCCACGATGTTCATCTGCGGCAACGATGCGGAGGCCAAAGGAACGGTGTCCCGCATCCTGGAAGCCTTCGGCTGGGAGGCCGAGGACATGGGCGGTGTTGAGGCTGCGCGGGCCATCGAACCCCTGTGCATGCTGTGGACGGCACCAGGCTTCAACCGCAACCAGTGGAGCCACGCGTTCAAGTTGGTGAAGGCCTGAGACCGGTCACGGTGCCGGCACCCGCTGCCGCAGGAGCTTGGACCGGAAGCCATCCTCCGGCCGGGCGCCACGAGCCTGCACGGTACGGATATCGAAATAGGTGAAGCACGGTGGATCGGTGCCCCAACATTGGGTGCCCGAGGTGATGCGCACCGGATAGCCCCAATGAGCTTCCACGTGGATGTCCGCCACGGGCGCCGAGGCGGGCTGCACCAAACGCCCGCTCAGCCGTCCCCCGTGTTCTCGCACGCTGCTGACGATGTTCAACACCAAGGTGCAGGGCAACGCCACCAGTAGCGCGATCCGCAAGGCGGCCAGCAGTCGCAGGCGTTGCGCGACATCGAAGAGCACCACGGCCAGGAAGACGAGCACCCAGGCCCAACCGAACCGGAACGAGGGGTGCCGGTAGAACCAGAGCGCCAGCCCCACCAACAGCACGCCCAACAGGACCAGGATATCGAGCCGTGTCCGACGTGTGCGGAGGGCGCTGATGCCTCGCCCTACCGTCCAGAGCACACCGAGCACCAAAGCCCAGAAGAAGACCCGGCCCTGCAGGCTTTCGCGCGCATACCATAGGGGGAACCACTCCCGGAATCCGCGGTGCCGGGCCAGATCACGGCTTTCGTCCCAACCGGCATTGGTGCGCGCGAATTCGCTGACGTAGTGGAACTGCGTTTCGATCACCCCCAAAGGCACGCGCCAATCGGGACTGAACAGGTTGATCTGATAGAGGGGATAGATGAGGTAGCCGCTCAGGAAGTACGAACGCAGCATCCACGGCCCGAAGAGACCGACGCCCAGGACGGCGAGCCGCAGCACGGGCAGCGCGATGCCGGCCCGCCACTGGCGGAACAGGATCCACAGTCCCGGCAACACCAAGGGCAGCGCGCTGAACTTCACCACGATGGCCACGCAGGCGTACAGCAGCAGTAGCAGCCCCGCCCCATCATTCTCCTGCATCCGGCCTTGTTCCGCGCGTTGGAGGAAGAGCACGAGCACCAGCTGGCCCAGCAGCAGCAAAGGCAGGTCGGACGTGGCGGAGGTCAGCATGTTCCGCATCAGAAGGAAAAGGCAGGCCACGCGGGCCACGTCGAAGGCCTTCACCCTTGGGCCTCGCCACAGGCCTTCAACGCCGCCCACCAGCCAGCTGGCCGCAGCGATCAGCAGGAAGGCGTTGAGATCGTAGCAGCCCTCGCTCCCCACGCCATCGAAGCTGAACAAGGCGCTCACCACATGATGGGCCGAGTTGAACCCCATGCGGTCCTCCACGTTGGCCAATCCGGGCACCAAGGGATACCGTTCGATCCACTTGATGTAGGGCATGTAGTATCCGCCCTCATCCACCATCTCCGAAGGAGCGATGGCCTTGAGCACGGCCACCAGCGCCACCGCCACGAAGGCCGCCCATGCAGGCCAGCCAAGTGCACGGATCCGTTCCGACCATCGGCGGCTGAGCGCGCCCCACTCCTTCCGGTCGAACGCCAAGGCCGCCAGGGCGCACACCAGCAATGCAGCAGCGGCCCATCCGTCCACCGGAGCGAAGAAGGACCAGCCGATGCCGAACACCACGGCCACCGCATAGCCGGAGAACACCAGGTGCACCGGCGCCCGCTGGCGCACCCCGAGCAGACGCAGCAGCAGCAGGCCCAAGGGCAGGAGCACGAGCGCCGTGAACAGGTGGATCGCGAGTACGACCAGCATCGGGTCAAAGAAAACGGGAAACCGGATGGGGGAAGGAGAAGGGTGAAGGGTGAAGGGTGAAGGCTGAAGGGTGAAGGGTGAAGGGCCATGCGGAGGGTCCGCCAATAAGACCGGATCTTCCCCGTTATTTTGCGCGCCTCGCAGGAACCATCACCCTGCAGCCCTCCCTACCCGTATGCCTCGCCTCCTCCTGTTCGTCCTTTTCCTCCTCCCTGTCCTGCTGCAGGCCCAATCGGGTACGGCCACGGTGTTCGGCACGGTCCGCGACGACCAGAACCGGGTGCTGCCCGATGCGAGCATCAACGTGGTGGGTGAAGCGCGGGGCACCTCCGCCAATACCAAGGGCGAATACGAGTTGACCGTGCCGGCCGGCATCGAGATCACCGTGCGCTTCGGTTACCCAGGCACGGAAACGCAGGAACGGAAGCTGACCCTCGCCGAAGGGGAACGCGAACAAGTGGACGTGCGCATCCTGGCCATCACCATCGAAGGTCCCACGATCCGTATCGACCGCCTGAAGGACCGGGGCACCGAACCCATGGATCCGCGGATGACGAAGTTCCAGCCCACCTTGGGTGATGTGAACAGCCTGTTGCAGGGCGGCCTCGGCGTAATGACGCGCAACGAGCTGAGCAGCGGCTACAGTGTGCGCGGCGGCAACTTCGATGAGAACCTCGTGTACGTCAACGACATCGAGGTGTACCGCCCCTTCCTGGTCCGCGCCGGCCAACAGGAGGGCCTGAGCTTCCCGAATCCCGATATGATCGACCGCATCCAGTTCAGCGCGGGCGGTTTCGAGGCCCGTTATGGCGACAAGCTCAGTAGCGTGCTGGACATCAATTACAAACGTCCGCGCGAATTCGGGGTGGACCTCACCGCCAGCCTGCTCGGCGGTTCCGTGGCCGTGGGCAGCCCCATGATGAACGGGCGTTTGCGCCAGATCACCGGCTTCCGCTACCGTACGCTCAATGCCGTGCTGAAAGGTCTCGACACGCAGGGTGATTACCGTCCCACCTACACCGATCTCCAGAGCTACTGGACCTACGACCTCTCCGATCGCGTGGAGATCGGTCTGCTGGCGCTCTACTCCCGGAACCGCTACGACGTGAAGCCCACGGACCGCGAGACCGAGTTCGGCAACTTCAACCAGGCCCTGCGCTACACCGTTTATTTCGAAGGACAGGAACGCACGGCCTACGAGACCTTCTTCGGTGCCTTGAACGTGAGCGTGAAGTCGGGCCGCAACACCTTGTTGAAATTCACGGGCAGTGCCTTCCGCACCTATGAGACCGAGCGCTACGATGTGCTGGGCCAATACCGCTTGGGCGAACTGGAGCGCAACCTGGGCAGCGAGGAGTTCGGCGAAGTGGTGGCCGACCTCGGTGTGGGCTCGTACCTAGACCATGGCCGCAACCAGCTGGAGGCCACGGTGCTCACCTTCACGCACAAAGGCACGCACAACTGGGGCACCGGCAACCTCCTGCGCTGGGGTGCCGATGTGCGTACGGAAAGCATCACCGACCGGCTCAGCGAATGGTACCTGGTGGACAGCGCCGACTTCAGCACGCCCCTCAACACCGGCGACGACCTGGAGCTGATGCGCAGCGTGAAGAGCAAGGTGGACCTGGAAAGCACACGCGCTTCGGCCTACCTGCAGAACGCATGGGAATGGAAGGCCGGAGCGAGCGCCACATGGGCGCTGATCACCGGCGTGCGCGCCCAGCACTGGACCTACAACCAGCAGACCGTGGTGAGCCCCCGCGCACGAATCGTGTTCGATCCCGGTTGGAAGAAACCCGTGGAGTTGAACGGAAAACGGGATACCCTCGACCTCAACTACAGCTTCTGGTTCGCCACCGGATTCTACTACCAGCCCCCCTTCTACCGTGAGCTGCGCGACATGAACGGAGCGCTCAATCCCGAGCTCCGCGCCCAACGCAGCATCCACTTCATCCTCGGTGGTCAGCGCCAATTCCAGATCTGGGAGCGCCCCTTCAAGTTCACCACCGAGGCCTACTACAAGAAGCTCGATGACCTGGTGCCGTACGAGGTGGACAACGTGCGCCTGCGCTACTACGCCACCAACAACGCGAACGGCTATGCCTACGGCCTGGACATGAAGCTCAACGGGGAGTTCATCAAGGGCGTGGAATCGTGGGCCTCGCTCAGCGTGATGCGCACCGCGGAGGATCTCTCCGGAGATTCGTACTACCGCTACTTCAATGCTGCCGGTGAACCGGTGACCGGTGCCGAAGTGGAGGACCGTGTACCGGCGGACAGCACCCTGGTCCAGGCTGGCTACATCCCCCGTCCCACCGACCAGCGGGTCAGCTTCGCGATGTTCTTCCAGGACGAGATGCCCCGCGCGCCGAGCTTCAAGGTGCACATGAGCCTCGTCTTCGGCACCAGCCTGCCCTACGGACCGCCCAACAACACCCGCTACGCCGATACCCTTCGCACCAGTCTCTATCGCCGGGTGGACATCGGTTTCAGCAAGCAGTTCATCGGGGCCGAAGGCCAAGCGCGGCCGAAGAGCGGTTTCGCCAGCCACATCAAGGACCTGTACCTCACGCTCGAGGTCTTCAACCTGATCAACCTGAACAACACGGTGGATTTCACCTGGATCCAGGACGTGCAGGGCCGCTATTACGCCATCCCCGAGTTCCTCACGCCCCGGCGGATCAACGTGAAACTGATCGCCCGGTTCTGAGGAACGGTTCGCATGGTGACATCGGCCGATCATTGCATCTCACCGCAAAGACGCCAAGTCGCAGAGATACGCAGAGCTCTTTCGTGAGGAGGAGCCGCCAAGGATCCCGCTATGCGGGATCGCGCCGTGCCTGACCTGAAGGAGAACAAATACAGCTTTGCGTCCTTCGCGTCCCTGCGGTGATGCATTTCGCAAACAGGCCCAGAGGTCGTCCGGCCGGACCCGCATGGCCTAGGAAGTGGTCGGTAGTTGCCGATCCAATAACTTGCGGGGCCATGAAGCGTGCCCTTCCTTTCCTGCTCCTGCTCTGCTCCTGCTCGGTGCATAAGTTCACCGCCAGCACGCACCCGAACGGCAAGCCCGAGGTGATCGTGTACATGCAAGGCAAGGGCGAACAGGCCCAGAAGGTGATGGAGAAGGTCTACTACCCCAACGGCCAGCTCGAATACATAGGGCATTTCCAGAACGGAGTGGAGCATGGCGAATGGAACTACTACTACGAGAACGGTACGCGCAAATTCACCGAGCACTGGGAGAACGGCCTGGAGCACGGTAAACAGATCGATTACGCCCCCGACGGCCAGGTCTACCGCGAGATGACCTACGACCACGGCAAGCTCATCAGCACCGTGGACCACAGCAAACAACCCTAGGCGCACTTCCGGTGCGGTCCCTCCCATGAACAAGCGCACCCTCCTCCTCCCGGCCCTGGCGATCGCCACCTTCTGCGCCGCCCAGGACGACCCGTACTTCCCGCCGATCACCGGTGAGGCATGGGAGACCATGGATCCCGCATCCCTCGGCTGGTGCACGGACCAGATGCCCGCGCTCCTGGACTTCCTCGAAGAGAGCAACACCAAGGCCTTCATCGTGCTGAAGGACGGCCGCATCGTCATCGAGCATTACTTCGGAACCTTCACCGCCGACAGCTCGTGGTACTGGGCCTCGGCCGGGAAATCGCTCACCGCCTTCCTCGTGGGCTTGGCGCAGGAGGATGGCCTGCTGGACATCGACGATGCCACCAGCGAATACCTGGGCACCGGCTGGACCAGCTGCACACCGGAGCAGGAGGCCGCCATCACCGTGCGGCATCAACTGACCATGACCACGGGCCTCGACGATGGCACTTCGGACCTGGATTGCACCGATCCCGCCTGCCTGCAATACCTCGCCGCACCGGGCACGCGCTGGAGCTACCACAACGCACCCTATACCCTGCTCGATGGCGTGCTGGAGGAGGCGACCGGGCAGAACCTGAACCTCTATCTCTACAACAACCTCACGACCGCCACGGGCATCACGGGGCTCTACATTCCGGTGGGCGATAACAACGTGTTCTTCAGCAAGCCCCGCAGCATGGCCCGCTTCGGGCTGCTGGCCCAACACCACGGGGTGTGGACGGACATCCCGGTGCTCGGGGATGCCGCCTACTTCACGGCCATGACCACGCCGTCGCAGGACCTGAACCCCGCCTACGGTTACCTCTGGTGGCTGAACGGACAAAGTGAGTTCATGCTGCCGGGGCCACAGTTCGTGTTCCCGGGCACGCTGATGCCCGACGCCCCGCAGGATGCCTACAACGCCATGGGCAAGAACGGGCAGGTGATCAACGTATCGCCCGTCGAAGGGCTCGTGGTGGTGCGCATGGGTGATCTGCCCGGCGGCATCTTCGTACCCAACGTGTACAACAACCAGATCTGGCAGCACTTGAATGCCGTGATCTGCAGCAGCACAGGGATCGATGCGCCTGCCACAACGCAAGGGATCACCCTTCATCCCAACCCGGCCACGGATGCACTGAACATCTCCTTGCCTGCAGGCACCATCGCAGGCGAACTACGCATTGTGGATGCGATGGGACGCGTGGTATCCACGAAGCAAGTGCGTTCAACGACCGAGCGCATGGACCTCTGCGACCTTGCTCCAGGAAGCTACCGCTGCGTGCTGACCACCGGGAACGGACGGGCGGTCAAGGGCTTTGTGAAGGA
>DASWWQ010000078.1:0-32958 GCA_036405935.1 Flavobacteriales bacterium | reverse complement strand
ACCATCAGCAAGTCCGTGCATGCGGAGTTCATCACCCTTCCGGTGATCCTCAGTGGATTGGTGGCGGCCATCATCTGGAACCTGCTCACCTGGTGGTACGGTATCCCCAGCAGCAGCTCGCACACCTTGATCGGCGGTTTCGCGGGCGCGGCCATCGCCCATGCCTTCGCGGTGAGCGACGGACCGGTGCCCTTGCGCGACATCGTGCAGCAGGACAAGATCATCCAGATCGTGATGTTCATCTTCCTGGCGCCGCTGCTGGGGATGTTCATCTCCATGTTCATCATGTTCATCACCATCATGCGCAAGACCTGGAGCCGGGTGGCGGTGATCGTGGCCGTGGCCGTTGGCGCTTGGTTCCTCTTCGCCCAACTGCAGTACCAGAAGCAGGAGGCCTGGGTGGAGAAGTACTACGGCCTGAACGACCTGGCCAAGAAGGCCGCCGACAGCCCCGAGGCACAGACCGAATACGAACAAGCATCGGCGAAGGTGGAAGCGGCGCAGGCCTTCCTGCCCGAGTTCGGCGCCATCGGTGGAAAAGGCATCGCCGCGAAGGTGCAGGCCCAAGTGGATCCGGAACTGGACGTGGATCGTTTCAGCGAACCCTTGGATACCGCCAGCAACCTGATGATCCGCATCGGTATCATGGCCATCGTGCTGCTGTTCATCGCCGTGTACGTCTATGTGGAGAAGGTCCGAACGCCCAATGCCTTCAGCATGAGCAACATGTTCAAGCGGTTGCAGCTCGTTTCCTCCGCGGCGTTCAGCATCGGCCACGGCGGCAACGATGCGCAGAAGGTCATGGGCATCATCGCAGCGGCGCTGGTGGCCAATGGCAACATCCAGGAGTTCAAGGACATGCCCAACTGGGTGCCTTTCGCCTGCTACGCCGCCATCGGCCTGGGCACGCTGAGCGGTGGTTGGAAGATCGTGAAGACCATGGGGTCACGCATCACGAAGGTGACACCGCTGGAAGGCGTATGTGCCGAAAGCGCCGGTGCCATGACCCTCTACCTGACCGAGCAGATGGGCATTCCGGTGAGCACCACGCACACCATCACCGGATCGATCATCGGCGTGGGCGCCACCAAACGCCTGAGCGCCGTGCGCTGGGGGGTCACCGTGCGCCTACTTTGGGCCTGGATCATCACCATCCCGGTGAGCGCCCTGATGGCGGCCATCACCTACTTCCTGTACCAGCTCATCCTCGGATGAGTGGGGGTGAAGCCGCCGTTAAAAAATCCCAGCAAGCGGATGGTCGGAGCGGCCAAGCGTAAATTCGGCGCCCTCATGCCCCCGCGCCCTTCCATACGTCCGACGAATTTGATGGTGGCCTTGGCCATCCTCTTCTCCGGGCTGTTGATGTCCACGGCGGCGCTGCCCACGTTGTTCTCGTGCAAGTCCCAGTCCAGCGCATCGGTGACACCCCTGCCCACGGAAGAGGAGGAGCACAGTCACGGTGGACGGGACATGGCCAAGGAGGTCTTCTCCACCCGGACGTGGTGCTGTACCACCTGGTTGTTGGACCAGCGCTTGCGGGCCGCCTTCCGGCACCATGAGGAATCCCTGCCCAGCCATCCGCTGCGCGCCGTGCCGGACCGTCCTCCACGCGAGGTCTGCTGATAGGGGCGGGCACACGTTCCGCTCCTGAGCCACGCTGCAGCCTCCCGGGGGTCCGGAACGCAGCGTCGGGTTCATTCCGGATCCCGCATTCCTCATCCATTTTCCATGAAAGGTCTTTTCGGATCGGTCCAGCGTGACCTGCCCGCTTCCATCGTCGTATTCCTCGTGGCCGTGCCGCTCTGCTTGGGGGTGGCCCTGGCCTCCGGTGCTCCCCCCATCGCGGGGCTGCTCGCCGGGGTCATCGGTGGGGTGGTGGTCGGCGGTTTCAGCGGCTCGCAACTCGGGGTATCGGGTCCTGCGGCGGGTTTGGCGGCCATCGTGCTCACGAGCATCGCCACGTTGGGTTCCTTCGAGGCCTTCCTGCTGTCGGTGGTGCTCGCCGGGGCCATGCAGGTCCTGATGGGCGTGGCGCGGGGCGGGGTCATCGCCTACTTCTTCCCGTCCGGGGTGATCAAGGGGATGCTGGCCGGTATCGGCGTGTTCATCGCGCTGACGCAGTTCCCCCACGCCTTCGGCTACGACAAGGAAGCCGAGGTGGATTCCCTGACACCCGGCCGGAAGGATGGGGTGTTCGCGGACCTCGGGCACATGTTCGCCGACCCCAATTACGGGGCGCTGCTGATCGCCGTGGCCTGCACCGCGGTGTTGATCCTCTGGGAACGCCCCTTCATCAAACGCCATCGTTCGTTGGCCATGGTGCCCGGGCCCTTGCTGGCCGTGGTGTTGGGGGTGGTGCTGAGCCGCTTGAGCAACATCGCCCCGCAGCTGGCCTTAGGGGACAACCACTATGTGCAGCTGCCCGACCTGACCGGCACGGGCCTGCGCGACCTCTTCCCCGGACCGGATTGGAGCCGCATCGGCGATCCGCTCATCTGGACCACGGCGCTGACCATGGCCTTCGTGGCCAGTTTGGAGACCCTCCTGAGCGTGGAGGCCGCGGACAAGCTCGATCCCGAGAAACGCATCACCCCCAAGGACCGTGAACTGCGCGCACAAGGGATCGGGAACCTGCTGGCCGGACTGGTGGGAGCGCTGCCCGTGACCCAGGTGATCGTGCGGAGCTCGGCGAACATCCAGACCGGCGCACGGACCAAACTGTCCGCCATGCTGCATGGAATGTGGATCCTGCTGGCCGTGCTGCTGATCCCGTCGGTGCTGAAGATGATCCCGTTGGCGGCGTTGGCGGCCATCCTGATCCAAGTGGGTTTCAAACTGGCCAAACCGAAGCTCTTCAAGGAGATGTGGCAGGGCGGGTGGACCATGTTCGTGCCCTTCATCGTGACGGTGAGCGGCGTGGTGTTCCTGGACCTGCTCAAGGGCGTGCTGTTGGGCATGGCCGTGGCGGTGTTCGTGATCCTGCGCAACAATTACAAGATACCGTTCCTGCTGATGGAACGGGACACGCCCCCGGGTGGCCCCATCTGCATCCAACTCAGTGAGGATGTGAGCTTCCTGAACAAGGCCAGCATCCAACGGGCGCTGACCGAGATGCCTCCGGGCACGAACATCACCATCGATGCCAGCCGCACCATCGCGCTGGACCCCGATGTATTGGAGATCCTCCTGGATGCCGAGGTGCAGGCCAAGGAGAAGGGGGCCACGGTGACCATCACCGGGCTCCGTGAACGCCGCCAGATGCGCGTGGCGGCCGCCCTGAGCGAGAAACACGTGCATGAAACCTTCAACCGCACCGTCAACGATGCGAAATGATCCCAAATGAGAACACAGACCAAACAGTCCCAATCCACGCTGCTCCCCGCTGATGCCTTGCGCATCCTGGTGGACGGCAACGCCCGTTTCGTGAACAACCTCAAGGCCAACCGCAACCTGCTGCAACAGGTCAACGAGACCCGCGAAGGCCAATATCCCTTCGCCGTGATCCTGAGCTGCATGGATTCACGCACGTCGGCCGAGCTGATCTTCGACCAAGGCCTGGGCGACATCTTCAGCATCCGCATCGCGGGCAACTTCGTGAACGAGGATATCCTCGGCAGCATCGAATATGCCGTAGGGGTGGCCGGTGCCAAGCTGATCCTGGTGCTCGGGCACACCGCCTGTGGCGCCATCAATGGAGCCATCCAGGATGTGCAGCTGGGCCACCTCACCGGTATGCTCAGCAACATCAAGCCCGCCGTGGAGCGGACCGCGAAGGAGGATGACGCCTCCGGGAAGTCCTACAGCGACCGGGTGGCCTCCACGAACGTGTGCATGGCCATCGATGACATCATCGGCCAAAGCGACGTGGTGCGCAAGCTGATGGATGAAGGCCAGGTGGGCGTGGCCGGTGCCATGTACAACGTGAACTCCGGCGAGGTGGAATTCATCCAAGCGTGCCAACACGTGGAGCAGGTGGTGGCCGAACAGGCCGCCAACTCCCGCTGAACCACGGATCGAACAAGGAACGAAGCCCCGGATCGTCCGGGGCTTCGTCGTTTCCGGGGACTTCGCATATTGCGATCATGCCCCACCACCCACCGACCCTTGCCATCAGCGCGGCCATGCGCGCGAATGTGAAACGCGTGCTCTTCGCCATCGCCGGCTTCGCTGCGCTCTACACCGGCCTCATCATCGCCTCCTTGGCCCTGCTGGTGGGCTGTGCTTTGGCCGCCGTGATGGTGGTCTCGTTGAAGGTCGGCTTCATCACGCTCGCGGTCGGCTTCGGTCTGCTCGCCTTGGGTGTGATGTTCTTCGCCTTCCTGATCAAGTTCGTCTTCGCACGGTCGAAGCACGATGATCCGGTACGCATCGAGGTGACGACCGTGGACCATCCGCAACTCTTCGCCATGATCGAGGAGGTGGCCCGCATGGCCGATGCACCGCGGCCCAAACACGTTTATCTGGTTCCGGAGGTGAACGCTTCAGTGAGCTACGACAGCACGTTCTGGAGCATGGTGCTGCCGGTGCGTAAGAACCTGCGCATCGGCCTTGGACTGGTGAATGCGTTGACCGTGTCGGAGCTGCGGGCGGTGATCGCGCACGAGTTCGGCCACTTCTCGCAGCGCAGCATGAAGGTGGGCAGCTATGTGTACACGGTGAACAGTACCATCGCCGATCTGGTGCAACATCGCGACAAGTGGGACGACACCTTGCAGCAGTGGGCGGACACCGGCGGCATCTTCAGCTTCTTCGCCGTGCCCACTTTCCATCTCGTGCAAGGTGTGCGGAAGCTGTTGGCGAATGCCTACGGTTGGATCAACAAGGCCTACCTGGGCCTCTCGCGACAGATGGAGTTCCATGCCGATGCCATCGCGGCCCAGGTCGCTGGTGGCCCGGCCCTGATCTCCGCACTGACCAAGATCGACTACACCGCGGTCGTTTGGGAGAATACCTTGCAGGTGCTCGGTGGTCATATGGGCAAGGGCCGCATCGCAATGGACATCTATGGCATCCAGTCTGCCCACGTCCGCGTCCTCCGGAAACTGGATGATGGCGTACCGGAGCATGGCCTGTTCCATGATCTCGACAAGGAGCGTTCAACCGACGACCGCCGTGTACGCTTGACGGATGATTGGGATAGTCATCCCGCCTTGGAGGATCGCGCACGGAATGTGGCGGACATGGCATCGGATGGACCCATGGATCAGCGCTCGGCCTGGATCCTCTTCTCCAACAGCGCGGCGCTGCGTGCACGCATGAGCGAGCTGCTCTATGCCAACGCCACCGGTGTACCGAAGGACAAGGAGATCTTGAGCGAAGCAGATTTCGCGAAGCACTTGGCGGAGGACAACGCTAGGTTCGAACTGGACCGGCGTTATGCCGGCTTCTATGACGAACGCCACCCGACGGTACCCCATCCGGACCGGCTGAAGGAACCTGGTGTGGATGACGTGGTGCAGCGGACCTTCTCGGAGGAGAACGCGACCCGAATGCGGAAGTACAGGGCACAGGAGCTTGATCGGGCCTTATTGCAGGCCCTACAAGAGGAGGGAAGCCTGATCGAGCACTTCATCCTCGATGGTCAGCGTATGCCACGATCGGAGGCGGCCGCCCTGCACCAGCGCTTCGAGGAGGAAGGAAGAGCCCACCAGCAATGGCTCGAGGACCTGGACGCTACCGGATGGGCGGTGCATCGTGCTGCAGCGGCCCGTGCCAGCGCCTTGGACCATTTCGATGCGGACTACTTGGCGCTCCATCAGGCGTCCGACCGACGGGCACAGCTTCAGTCCATCGTTGAACTGGGCGGAACCATCCACGCCCGGCTGACCTCCCAACAGCGCTTCTCCGAGGAGCAATGGGCGCCCATTGCGCAGGATGGACAACGCTTTGAGGGACGATTGGCGGTGTTCTTCCGCCAACCCGCTGTGATCGCGTTGCTGGAAGGTGCAGAGCACGACGTGCCACGTAAGGCCATGGAAAGGTTGGCACGAACGGAAGCCGGACAGGTGGCCTTCCAAGTGGAGCGCTTTGTGGACTTCCTGCAGATCTCGTCCACGGCACTGTCAGTTGCCAATGAGCAGGAACGGGAACGGCTGAAAAGGCTGCTTGCAGTGCAGGCCGATCGCTTGTTCGGGGCCTGAGGAGCGAGGTTACTTTTGCAACTCCACTGCACCCATGGCGATCCTCCTGTCCGACGCTGGCCTGCACCAGCAACTGCTGCCGCTCACCTATACGCGTCCGATGGGTGCGCTGCGTCCGGGCATCCTTACCCTGGCGGAGGCGTGGTGGCGCCTGACGGAACTGCCGGTCGGCTACCGCACGGAGCCCTACCTCCGTACCAAATTCCCGGAGATCACGGCCGATACCGTGCGCGAGGTGCATGGTGGTCTGTTGCCCACGCCCGACGTGGTCAGTGCCGTGCTCGACCTTTCCCCGGGTGAAGTGCTCGTGCACCAAGGCCGCGCATTGGCGTTCTGCGGTACCGGCATGGCCAAGGCGGCCGATATCGATTGGTCACAACCGCCGGCCTTCCTGAAGCACCGGGAGTTCGCCGGTGAAGTGGTGCTCTTCGAAAGGCCGTGGCACCTTTTCGAGCACTGCGGCAAGGCCATCATCAACGATTTCGCCCTGCTTACCGACGGCCGGCGCAGCCAGCACATCAGTGCGCTGAACACCATCATCGGGGATCCTGGCCTCGTCTTCCTGGAGGAAGGGGCCGTGGTGGAAGCCTGTATCCTGAACACCACCAAGGGCCCTATCCACATCGGCAAGGGCGCGGAGGTGATGGAAGGCAGCATGATCCGAGGCCCCTTCGCCCTCGGTACGAACGCCCAGGTGAAGATGGGAGCGAAGGTCTATGGTCCCACGGCGATAGGCCCTGAATGCCGCATCGGCGGGGAGGTGAGCAACAGCGTGTTCCTGGGCTACTCGAACAAGGGCCACGACGGTTTCCTCGGCAACAGCGTGATCGGCGAATGGTGCAACCTCGGGGCCGACACCAATACCAGCAACCTCAAGAACACCTACGGTGAGGTGAAGGTGTGGAACTACGCGCACGAACAGTTGGAACCCACGGGACTGCAGTTCTGCGGAACGATCATGGGGGACCACAGCAAGGCGGGCATCAATACCATGTTCAACACGGCCACCGTGGTGGGGGTCTGCGCGAACGTCTTCGATGCTGGCTTCCCCCCGAAACGGATCCCCAGCTTCGCTTGGGGCGGCGCGGAAGGATTCGAGGAGTACGAGCTGGAAAAGGCGTTGACCAATGGCCGCCGGATGATGGAACGCCGCCAAGTGCCCATGACGGGGGCCGATGAGGCGATCCTCCGGCACCTGTTCACCGCCACGGAGGCCGATAGGTCCTGACACCTTCGCAGGCCCGATGGCCCGGCACGGTGCTTGGGTCCTGCCGCACGCTTCCCCGGAACCGCACACCCCGGCAAGGAGTAGGAGGTGGAATACCTTTGTGTGCGCCACTTTGGCACTGAAGACCCTGTGATGAACGATCGACCGAACGACAACTTCCTGTTCGCCAACGACGCGATGGACAACGAGACCGAACTGATCCCGTTGATCACCGCCGAGGATGAGGAACAGATGAACGCGGAGAGCACTCCGCCCGAACTGCCCATCCTGCCGCTGCGCAACACCGTCCTGTTCCCCGGGGTGGTCATCCCCATCACCGTGGGCCGCGACCGCAGCATCCGCTTGATCCAGGAGGTGTACCGCGGCAACCGCACCTTGGGGGTCGTCAGCCAGAAGGACAGCAGCATCGAGGAGCCCCGCCCGGAGGACCTGAACAATGTGGGCACCATCGCCACCATCATCCGCATGCTCCGCATGCCCGATGGCAGCACCACGGCCATCATCCAAGGCAAGAAGCGCTTCGAGATGATCGAGGTGGTGAAGGTGGACCCCTATTTCACCGCCAGCGTGAAGGAATTCACCGAAACGCGTCCCGACAAGACCGACAAGGAGTTCGATGCCTTGGTGAGCTCCTTGAAGGACCTGGCCATCAACATCATCAAGGCCAGCCCGCACATCCCCACGGAGGCCGGCTTCGCCATCAAGAACATCGACAGCCCGAGCTTCCTGGTGAATTTCGTGAGCAGCAACATGAACGCGGAGGTGGCCGATAAGCAGCGCATGCTGGAGGTGGCCGACCTGCGCGAGCGCGCCAAGCTGCTGCTGGCCAACCTCACCAAGGAGCTGCAGATGCTGGAAATGAAGAACGAGATCCAGAGCAAGGTCCGCACGGAGGTGGACAAACAGCAGCGGGAGTACTTCCTCCACCAGCAGATGAAGACCATCCAGGACGAACTGGGCGGCAACCCCATCGAGCAGGAGATCGAGGAGATGCGCGAGAAGGCCGCCAAGAAGAAGTGGACGGAGAAGGTGGGCGAGACCTTCGAGAAGGAACTGACCAAATTGCAGCGCATGAACCCGGCCGGCGCGGAGTTCAGCGTGCAGTACAACTATGTGCAGCTGCTCCTCGAACTGCCCTGGGGCGAGTACTCCGAGGACAAGTTCGATCTCAAGAGCGCCCAGAAGATCCTGGACCGTGACCACTTCGGCATGGAGAAGGTGAAGGAGCGCATCATCGAGCACCTCGCCGTGCTGAAGCTGAAGGGCGACATGAAGGCGCCGATCGTGTGCCTGTACGGTCCTCCCGGCGTGGGCAAGACGAGCCTGGGCAAGAGCATGGCCGAAGCGCTGGGCCGCAAATACGTGCGCATGAGCCTCGGCGGTCTGCACGATGAGGCCGAGATCCGCGGGCACCGCAAGACCTACATCGGTGCGATGCCGGGCCGCCTGGTGCAGAACCTGAAGAAGGCCGGTACCAGCAATCCGCTCTTCGTGCTGGACGAGATCGACAAGGTGGGCAAGGACTTCCATGGCGACCCCGCCAGCGCCCTGCTGGAAGTGCTGGATCCCGAGCAGAACCACGCGTTCTACGACAACTTCGTGGAGCTCGAATACGACCTGAGCCGCGTGATGTTCGTGGCCACCGCCAACTCCTTGAGCACCATCCACCCGGCCCTGCGCGACCGGATGGAGATCATCGAGGTGAACGGCTACACGCAGGAGGAGAAGATCGAGATCGCCAAACGCCACCTGTTGCCCAAGCAACTCAAGGAGACCGGCGTGAAGCCCAAGCAACTGAAGCTCGGCGCGGGATTGCTGGAGGCCATCGTGGACGAGTACACCGACGAGAGCGGGGTGCGCACGCTGGAGAAACGCATCGCCAAGCTGGTGCGGTACCGGGCCAAGCAGATCGCCCTGCGCGAGAAGCACAGCATCACGATCACCACGGACGACCTGGTGAAGATCTACGGCCCCAGTCATGCGCGGGACAAGTACCAGGGCAATGACGTGGCCGGCGTGGTCACCGGTCTCGCCTGGACCCCCACGGGTGGGGAGATCCTCTTCCTGGAGACCAGCATCACCAAGGGTGAAGGCAAGCTCACCCTCACCGGTAACCTCGGTGATGTGATGAAGGAGAGCGCCATGATCGCGCTGGAATACCTGAAGGCCCATAGCGATATCATCGGCGTGGACCAGGAGGTGTTCAAACGCTGGAACACCCACGTGCACGTTCCGGAAGGCGCTACGCCGAAGGACGGTCCGTCAGCGGGCATCGCCATGCTCACCAGCATCGCCAGCGCCTTCACCCAGCAGAAGGTCCGCAAGTTCATCGCCATGACCGGCGAGATCACCCTGCGGGGCAAGGTGCTGCCCGTGGGCGGCATCAAGGAGAAGATCCTCGCCGCCAAACGGGCCGGTATCCGGGAGATCATCCTCAGCGGCGACAACCGCAAGGACATCGAGCAGATCGATGCCCGTTATGTGAAGGGCCTGCGCTTCCACTACGTCACCGAGATGATCGACGTGGTGAAACATGCCCTGCTGAAGGAAAAGGTGGAGCGGGCCTTGTCGGTCGCTTGATCCGAAAGAACCGAAAGGGAAGGGGCTGCGGCCCCTTTCTTTGTTCCCGACCGGCCCATGTTACCCCTGTGTGAAGAAGAATTAATGTTCGGATCAACTTCCGGTCATCTTTTTGCGCCCGTTCCTTAACATGGACCGATGCGGAATTCCCGATATCTGACGACCATCCTGCTGGGCACGGCCCTGAGCGCAGCACATGCGCAAGCGCCGAAGACCACGGTGGAATTCCGTCCCGACCAAGGCATCGTGGTGAAGCACGATACCGTGTTCAAGACCACGATCCGCTTCCGGATGCAGAACCGGGCGGCCTTCTTCTCCGCCGCCGGTGACGACCTCTCCTTGGGCTCCGCCGAATGGCGCACCCGGCGGGCCCGCCTGCGCTTCGATGGCTACGTGCTGAGCCCCCGGCTGCAATACAAGCTCCAGCTCGGTTTCACGGAAGCCGACATGGACATCCAGGACGGCAGTGAGGACCAGTATCCCTTACGCGATGCCGTGGTGATCTATGCCCTATCGAGACAGTGGAACATCGGCTTCGGGCAGGCCAAGCTTCCGGGGAACCGGGAAAGGGTGGTCAGTTCCAACCAGCTTGAACTGCCGGAGCGCTCCATCGTCAATGGCGCCTTCACCTTGGACCGTGACTTCGGTCTTTTCCTGAACTGGCAGCGCGACCTCGGATCCCAAGTTGTACGGTTGCGCACGGCCATCAGCAGCGGGGAGGGGCGCTTGTCGGCACCGGGCGGCGGTGGACTGTGCTACACGGCTCGGGGCGAATGGCTGCCTTTCGGATCCTTCACCAACGAAGGCGATTATTTCGAGGGCGACGAGCTGCGGGAGGTGAAGCCGAAGCTCTCCATCGCGGCGGGCTATTCCAGCAACGATCACACCCGTAGGGCCAACGGGCAGTTGGGTGAGCTTTTCGCACCGGGAGCCGAACGCACGGTGAACACCTTCATCGCCGACATGATGTTCAAGTACCGGGGATGGTCCTTGCTGACGGAGGTGGCCGACCGTCGCGCCGAAGGAAGCCCGCTCAGCGTGGATACCCTGGCGGGCCGCACGTTGTTCGTGAACGAAGGGCGGGGCCTGAACACCCAATTGGGCTACATGGTGGGCAAGCACGGCGAGCTGGCGCTCCGTTACAGCATCGTTTCACCGGGCGAGCGGGTGGAGTCCGTGATGCGCCGCAACGAAGAGGCTTGGCTGGGCTATACGCGCTACCTGAACGGACACCGGATCAAGTTGCAATCGGCCTTGATCTACAGCTGGCGCAACGGCATCATGGACTTCGATCACACCGGTAACCGCTGGGGGCTGATGCTGCAGATGGAGGTCGGGATCTGAGGGTCCACCACAAGGACGCCAAGAGCGCCAAGGACGCGGAGCGGTGCGAACTGGAGCGTACCCTGAACGCCGTCTATGTGCTCTGCGCCTCTGCGGTGAAAGATGCAAAGTCGATCTTCGCGCCCGTGACCGATCCGCGTACGCTCGCCATCGCCGACTACACCTACGACCTGCCGGAGGAACGGATCGCCCATCATCCGCTGGAGGAGCGGGATGCCACCAAACTCCTGCTGTGGCAAAAAGGCCGCATCGCCGATCATGGTTTCCGGGAGCTGCCGGAGTTTCTTCCTGCCGATGCGCTCCTGGTGTTGAACGATACCCGGGTGGTGCAGGCGCGCATCGCTTTCCGTCGGACCACGGGGGCCTTGTTGGAATGCATGGTGCTGCGTCCGGAGGGCGATCGGCCGATGGAGCAGGCGCTCCAGGATGTCGGCACCTCCCGTTGGTGGTGCATGATGGGCAACGCCAAACGCTGGAAAGGGGAGAAGCTCGAACGTGTTTCCGATGGACACGCGCTGACGGCCGAACGTGAGGACCTGAAGGACGGGGAGCATCTGATCACCTTCCGCTGGAACGATGGAGGCACTTTCGCCGAGCAGTTGGTGCGGCACGGCAACATGCCCTTGCCACCCTATATGCGCCGGGAGGCCGAGGCCGACGATCATGTCCGCTACAACACGGTCTTCGCGCAGCACAACGGTTCGGTGGCGGCCCCGACGGCCAGCTTGCATTTCACGCCGGAGCTGCTGGAGCGCGTGGAGCAGCGCGGGGTCCACCTGGCGCGCGTCACGCTGCACGTGGGTGCCGGCACCTTTCTTCCGGTGAAGGGCGAACGTATGGAGGAGCACGCCATGCACAGCGAGCAGGTGCGGATCCCGAAGGGGACTATCCTGGCATTGCGCGAGCAGCTCCGCACGGGCGCGCCCATCATCCCTGCGGGTACCACGGCCTTGCGAACCATCGAAAGCCTCTACTGGCACGCGGCCGATCGGGTGTTGGGCAGGGCAGGGGCACAGCTTCAAGTGGATCAATGGCGGCCATATGCGGACCAGCCGGAGGTTCCCGTGGAGGAAGCCCTCGACGCCTTGCTGCAGGGGATGGGGAACGAAGGTGCGATGGAGGTGTCGGGCAGCACCCGCCTGCTGATCGCCCCCGGCTATCGGTTCCGGCTGGCTACGGGCCTGATCACCAACTTCCACCAACCGAACAGTACCTTGTTGTTGCTGGTGGCCGCATTGGTGGGTCCGGAGTGGAAGGGCATCTACCAGCACGCCTTGGAGAACGGTTACCGTTTCCTCAGTTACGGGGATGGGTCCTTGTTGATGCCCTGATGAAGCCTTCGGCAGGCGGATACTAGCCCCGGCTATCTTGCGTTCCCAACGCGTTCAACCTCGTCCATGCTGCGGAGACCTTTTACCCTGATCGTCGCTTTCGGCCTGCTGGCCGCGGTCACCACCCAGGCGCAACTGGGCGGCAAGGCCGTGTTCCGGGTGCTGGACATCCCGAGCTCGGCCCGTATCGCGGCCTTGGGCGGTTCGCCGTTGGCGGTGGTGGACAACGATCTGAACCTCGGCCTTTTCAATCCCGCCCTGCTCAACAGCAGCATGGAGCGGCAGGTGGCCCTGAGCTACATGCCCTACATCGACGGCATCAACATCGGCTACGCCAGCTACGCGCATCATTTGGACAGCTGCAACATCACCCTGAGCGGCAGCGTGCAGTACGTCAGCTACGGCACCTTCACCCGGCGTGATGAGACCGGGCAGGAACAGGGCACCTTCACCGCAGGGGAATACGTGATCCAGGTCGGTGGTGGCCGGGCGATCGATAGCCTGTTCAGCATCGGAGCCAACCTGAAGTTCATCACCTCCAACCTCGAGAACTACACGGCCAGCGGTTTCGCGCTGGATGCGGGCGGCGTGTTCCAGAAACGCTCCATCGGGCTTACCCTCGCTGCCACGCTGCGCAACGTCGGCTTCGTCAACAGCGGATATACCGCCACCAAGGAGAAGCTGCCCTTCCAAGCGCAGTTCGCCGCCACCTACAAGTTCAAGCATGCGCCTTTCCGCCTCGGTCTTTCGCTGGACAACCTGCAGCAGTGGGACCTCACCTACGACGATCCGGGGCGGCAGAGCCAGATCGACCCGGTGACCGGTCAGACCGTGGTGAAGGAGATCACCACCGGTGAGCGCATCATGTGGCATGTGGTGCCCAACGCGGAGATCCTTTTCGGCAAGAACTTCATGCTGCGCGTGGGCTACAACTACAAACGCCGCCAGGAGCTGCGGCTGGATGCCAAACCCGGCCTCACCGGGGTCAGCCTCGGCATCGGCCTGAAGGTGAGCAAGCTGCACGTAAGCTACAGCTACGCCCAGTTCAACCCGGCCGGGGCCAGCAACACCATCAGCTTGGCGGTGCGCTTCAACGATTTCCGGAAGGCAGGGTAGATCATTCGAGCACTCACCACAGAGGCACGGAGGGCACAGGGACGATCCAGCTTTTTATGCTGCAAAGTGCTCCGGCATGGTGGTCGTTCGATGGGGTGTGGGATTTTCCCTCTGCGCTCTCCGTGCCTCTGTGGTGAAAGAACAGTAAGTCGCCCAGCCCTACTTTAGCGGGCACATGCGCCGCATCAACATCGCCATCGACGGCTTCAGCAGTTGCGGAAAGAGCACCTTGGCGAAGCATCTGGCGCATCACCTGCACTACACCTACATCGATAGCGGGGCCATGTACCGGGCCATCGCCCTGTATGTGATCGAGAACGGGCTGGTGAGCGACGGCAAACTGAAGAAGGACGAATTGCTTCGGGTGCTGGACAAGATCCACATCGGATTCAAGCACGACGATGCCTCCCAGCGCAGCGAGACCTGGCTTGACGGGCGCAATGTGGAGCACAAGATCCGCGGCATGGAAGTCAGCCGCCATGTGACCCTCGTGAGCCCCGTGCCCGAGGTGCGCGCCAAGCTGGTGCAGCTGCAGAAGGAGATGGGCAAGGACCGTGGTGTGGTGATGGACGGCCGCGACATCGGTACGGTGGTCTTCCCCGACGCCGAAGTGAAGTTCTACATGACGGCCCGACCCGAGGTGCGTGCCATGCGGCGTTACAACGAACTGAAGGGACGCGGGGTGGAGGTGGACTACGCCAGCGTGCTGGACAACATCCAGCGCCGCGACGACGATGACCTCAAGCGCGAGGCCGATCCGCTGCTGAAGGCTGCCGACGCCTACGAGATCGACAACAGCGACCTCACCTCACAGGAGCAGTTCGATATCGCCCTGGGCGAAGTGGTGAAGGCCATCGGCGTGGTGACCGAGGCCTGAGCGCTTTATTCCTCCGTGCTCTCCGTGGCTCTGTGCTGAATAGCTACTCCACGGCGAAGCGCAGCTTGCTCGGGTCCATGCCGCTTTCTTCCACCCATTGCATGTAGGGGGGAAGGCCTACGCTGGCCCGGTTCCGGTCCAGGAGGTCCAACCGCTGGAGGAGGGGAGCCTCTTGCTCCGGATCCAGTGCAAGTCCCCAGGAACCGTAGCGCATGGGTCTACCGGCCTGCAGATCGATGCTGTCGTGGAAGTTGCAGAGGAAGTCCGGCGCGATCTCCCCGGCGGCCATCGCTTTCTCGGCCAAGGCGACCAGTTTTAGGGTGCGCGGGTCCTCGGCCAGTTCGGGCGACAGGTTCCAGAAGAAGCTCCGCATGATGGAGAACGATGAGCCCACCCGTGCGGGTACAGGAAAGCCCCGCTGCCGGCTCAGGGCGAGCAATTGGTCCAAGGCGCGTTCCTGTTTCCCCTTGGCACGGGGATCCACGTTGATGTCCAAGCGCAGTAGTTCATCGATGGCCAGTAACGATTGGATGGCGAGTGAATCGGCATCCATGGCCCATTCCTCCCGGGCATGCAGCAGTTCACCGAGGTGCGGCTCCCAGAAGCCCTTGGCCAATAAGCCCTTGATGGGCGTGGAGTAGTGCATGGTTGTTTCACCGCCATACCGGTAGAGCTGACGCAGATAGCCGATAGCCCTGGCCGTATCCCCGATGCTGAGGGCCGTTTCCGTGGCCACGGTGCGCGCGTGCAGGCCCCATAGGATGTGCGGCAGCACCTGATCGAAGAGGTCCAGTGCCTCCTTCGGATGCTCCCGGTGAAGCTGCTGCATCGCCCGACCCAGCACCCGGTTGTAGTGGGCGTTGAGCGAATCCTGCGCCATCACCGGGAAGGAAAGGAAGACCACCAGGAAGCTTGCGAGTGTGGTGCTACGCATGCCCGTGAAGGTATCGGTCAGCCCAGCGGACGAGCGCTGGTCTTAACAGGTCGTTGACTGAAATAGGTTGTGGGATCTCGCTGTTCAACCGAGCAGACCTCGCCGATACACATCCTCGAACTTGTCGCGCAGCAGCGTGATCAGCTCCGGTTGCATGAAGTCGTAGATGTCCTCGATGTAGAGGCAGACGATCGGCTTCCGCTCGTACCACGCCGGAAAGCGCTCCCGGATCACGTTGTGGTGGTACTTCTCCATCACCACGATGGCATCGGCCCATTCCATGTGCCATTCCTCCAGCACCGTGTTCGCCGTGCGGTCCGTGCCTGCAGAATCCACCTCGAAGCGCGGATCGTCCTTGTACATCTCATAGGCCGTGGCGCTCCGCATGCGGTTCACGGTGCAGACGAAGAGAATACGGTGTTGCGCAACGGGCATCTTCACCGGAACATCCAAACCACCAGGGCCACGAATGGCAGGGTCAACACAGGCCGATACCAAGTAACGTATCTGTTGGCCGCACTGACCCATGTCCATGTTGAAGCCCAGATGCCGATCAGAAGAGAGAAAATGGAAATGAGTGGTACGATCAAGCTGATGAGACCACGATGAACTATGTACGGGGCAAGCAACAGATTCAGCGACAGCAAACAGAAGCAGGCGAACGACAATGTGCCATTGGCAAGCACACGCCAAAAGCCATTCATGATACAAGGGAATCCACCACCTCCGCCGGATCTTTCACACCTTCCACGTAGCTCAGCACCTTGAGCATCACGCGGTCCAGCAGCGTATCCGGGCAGCTGGCTCCGCTGGTGAGGATGATGGTCAGCGGACGTTTCGCGGGTAACCAATCGGTGGTGCGCTCCAGCTTGTGTGCGGGGTAGTTGAAGTGCTCGATCTCGTTCGCGCTCAGCAGTTCCTTATCGCCGGTAATGAAGTACGTGGGGAACTTCTGCTCGAGCAGCTCCACGAGGTGACTGGTGTTGCTGCTGTTGTAGCCGCCCACCACGAGGGCCAGGTCGGCTTCTTCCTTCAGCAGTTGCAGCGTGGCGTCCTGGTTGTCGTTCGTGGCGTAGCAGAGCGTGTCGCGGGTGTCGGCGAAGTGCTGGCCCAAGGCGGCATCCCCGTACTTCTGGAGCATCACCTGTTTCAGGTGGTCGGCAATGGCCTGCGTTTCGGTGGCCAGCATGGTGGTCTGGTTCACCACACCGATGCGGTCCAGGTCCTTGGCGGGATCGAAGCCCGGCGTGCTCTTCGCGCCGAAGAGTTCCGTGAAGCGCTCTGTCGGTAGTTCACCCAGGATGATGCGGCCCAACTCCTGCGCCTGCTCCATGTCCTTGATGATCACGGCCGGCGCACCCTGCGCGGTGTGGCTGAAGGTGGCGCGGGTCTCCTCATGCGCCGCCTTGCCGTGGATGATCACGGTGTAGTCCTTCTCGCCGAGCTGCGCGCTGCGTTTCCACACCTTCTCCACGAAAGGGCAGGTGGTGTTGTGCTTCAGCGGGTCGATGCCGATGGCCTTCAGGCGTTCCTCCGTTTCCAACGTGGTGCCGAAGGCGGGGATGATCACGATGTCGTCGGCGGTGAGCTCGCTCCAGTCCATCAGCATGGTGCCGTGGGTGTCCTGGATGAAACGCAGGCCGCGGCCCTCGAGGTCGGCGTTCACCTCGGGGTTATGGATCATCTGGCTTAGCAGGAAGATCCGTTTGCCAGGATTCTGTTCGATGGCTTGGTAGCTGATCTCGATGGCGTTCTCCACGCCGTAGCAGAAGCCGAAGTGGCGCGCCAGGATGAACCGAACGGCACCGAGGTCGAGCACCGTGGGACTCATGTCCTTCTTGCGCGGATCCTGGGCCTTGCGCCAAGCTTTCAGCCGGCCGATCAGGTTGCTGCGATAATGCGTGGGGATCTCGAACGAGCGCATGGAAGTGGGCGGCAAAGGTAGACTGGCGCTGAGGAGCCCGCCATGGGTTCACCACGGAGGCACGGAGACACGGAGCGCACAGTTGGACTTCGCCGGATGCCGAACGAAATGGAATGTTCCAGTGTACTCTGTGCCTCCGTGACTCTGTGGTGGAATGTCTCTCAAGATCAGGCGGCGTGCCAGATCCTCCACGACTCCTCGGCCTGCGCGTGCAGCATGGCCAGGCCACCGATGGTGCGTGCGCCGGCGGCCTCGCCGTTCTTCAGGAAGAGTGTCTTCTCCGGGTTGTAGACCAGGTCCACCAGCACATGCTTGGGGCCGATGGCGGCATAAGGCAAGGGCGGGGCGCTATCCACATCGGGGAACATGCCCAGCGGCGTGGTATTGATGATGAGGCGGCACACACTGAGCACGGTGCGGTCCAGCATATCCCAGGTCAGGTCGCCGCGGGAACGGTCGCGACTGACCACCCGGAAACGGATGCCTTTTTCGCGCAGCACATAGGCCACCGCTCGGCTGGCCCCACCGGTACCGAGCACCAAAGCCCGGGGACGGATATCGCTCTTGGGGTCCTGCAGGTCGCCGAGCACGGGCTCGATCAGGGTGCGGAAGCCGTGCACATCCGTGTTGTGTCCGGTGAGGCGGCCCGGTGCGATGGCGATGGTGTTCACCGCGCCCACGGCTGCGGCCAGCGGGTCCACGGCGTTCAGGTAGGGGATCACGCTCTGCTTGAAAGGCAGCGTGACATTGAGACCGCGGAGTCCGGGGGTATCCTCCAACAAAGCGGGCAGCCGATCGATCTCCGGCAGTTCGAAGGGATCGTACCGATGATCCTTCAACTTGGCCTGCTTGAACTTGTCCGTGAAGTAGGCCTGACTGAAGCTGTGGCCGAGGTGGCGGCCGAGTAGTCCGTAGCGCATCATGCCCCCAAGACGCCCGTGGTTGCTGGAAGGATGCCTACGATTTTATTGTGCAAAAGGCCCGGAAAATTTCGCTCACACGGACGGCGTGCTCTTCTTGCCGAAGAACTGCCGGGCCACCTCGATCAGCATCGGCAGCACGGAGATGAAGATGATGCCGAGGATCACCGTCTCGTAGTTCTTCTTCACGAAGGGATGCTGGCCGAACACGAAGCCGGCCAAGAGCAGCAGACCGATCCAGAGGATGCCCCCGAGGATATCGAAGGGCAGGAACTTCCTCCGATAATCCATCCTGCCCACACCGGCCACGAAAGGGGTGATGGTGCGCACGATGGGGATGAAACGGGCGATGATGATGGTGCGCACGCCGAAACGTTCGAAGTAGCCGTGGGTCTTGTCCAGGTCCTTCTGCCGCACCAGGCGTTTGCCGAAGAGGGTCCATTGGGTGATGCGCTCCCCGAAGAAGCGGCCCACCCAGTAGTTGATGTTGTCGCCGAGGATGGCCGCCACGATCAGCAGGGCCAGCAGGTACCAAAGGTTGAGCACGCCCAAGGCGGCCAGCGATCCGGCCACGAAGAGCAGCGAGTCACCGGGCAGGAAGGGCATCACCACGAGACCCGTCTCCACGAAGATGATGGCGAAGAGCAGCAGGTAGACGAGGTCGCCGTGCGCGCTGATGAAGGCGGGCAGGGTCTCGTTGAGGTGCGTGATGAAGTACCAGCCTTCCTGGAGGAGTTCGAGCATCGGTAGGGGATAGCGGCGGCCGGCTCAGCGGTCGCAGTTCAGTTCGGGGGCCACCTCGCGCCCGAAGGCCAGGATGCCTCCCTTGAGGTTGATCAGGTTGTCGAAGCCGTAACGGCTGCTGAGGGCGTTGATGACGGCCGCACTGCGGGCGCCGCTCTTGCAATGCACCACCACGGGCACATCACGCCGGATCTCGGCCACGCGTTCCACCACCTGGCCCATGGGGATCAGGGTGCCGCCGATGGTGCAGGCCTCGGCCTCATAGGGTTCGCGCACGTCGATCAACTGGAACCGCTCGTGCTGGTCCTGCATCCGCTTCAACTCGGCCGGGGTGATCTCCTTCATGCCGCAAAGTTGGTCCGAAAGGCGGAACGCCCTCAAGCCTTGACCTTCTCCTTCTCTTTTTCCTTCTCGGGCTTGGGCGCGGGCACTTTCTGGCGCAGCTTCTCGGCCACCTCCTCGGGCAGGTACTGGAAGAAGGTATCGCCACGCAGGCCCAGACGCAGGGCTTCCAGGGCCATCACCTCGTCGGGTGCGATGTTGCCCAGGTTCACATTGGCACCGAGCTGTTTGATGAACCAGGTCTGCTGGCTCTTGATCGGCGCTTCCCAGATGATGTCCTTCGCGGGGATCTTCGCCACGATCCGGTTCACCAAGGTGGTGTGGGCATGGCCGCTCGGTCGGTAGATGCCCACGTTGCCGCTTTCGCGCGCTTCGGCGATCACCTTCCAGCTGCCGGCCTGCAGCTCGGTGTTCATCATCCGCACCCACTTGGTGGGACTGATCAGGATGCCGGACTCCTTGCTGCCCACCTCGCTCACCACCACCCGGTCGCGGGCCAGCAGGTTGATGTAGGCGCACTTCTCGTCGTGCTCCATGTTGATCGAGCCGTCGGACACCTCCACGGCATCCACCTTCAGGTCGTCGATCACCTTACGATAGGTGTCGAACTGGCCTCGGGCCACGAAGGCCTCGAAAAGCGTACCCCCGAGGTACACTTGGGCGCCGTACGAGCGGTACAGCGCGATCTTCTCCTTGAGCCGTGGTGTGGCGTAGCTGGTGCCGAAACCGAGCTTCAACAGATCGATCAAGTGGCCGCTGCCTTCCATGAGGTCCTCCGCCTGGCGCAGGCTGAGACCTTTGTCCATCACCATGTTCAGCCCGTCCTCACGGGGTTTCACGGTGCGTGGCGGGATGTGTGAGAGGGAGTAGTTCATTTCCGGTAGAGCTCCAGCAGGTGGAGGATCTGCGGCATGCCGGCCGCCTCGGGATAGTGTTCCAGGAATTGCGTGTGGGTGGAAAAATCGCTCATCAGCGCCTGCTCCAGTTCCAGCAGGGCCTGTTGCTCGCGACCCAAGCGAAGCAGGTAGCCGGCCAAGCGGTACTTGTAGCGGGCGTTCAGTTGATGCACGGGTTCGGCCTCGCGGAACTTCTTGAGGGCGGCGTCCGCGCCGCGCAGGTTCAACAGGAGGTCGGCATGGTCCATCCAGCCTTCCAGGCTCTGGGGCTCCATCAGGTTCAACCGCTCGAAGGCGGCCAAGGCCTGCTCGTAGCGTTCGGCCCGGCCCAAGGCATTGGCGTAGTAGTACCAGGCATCGGGGTTGTCCGCACCGATGCGCACGGCATGCTCCAGGTCGCGGATGGCCTCGGGGATGCGGTCCATCACATCCTTCACCACGCCGCGCCCGATCCAGGCGTCGGTCCACGAGGGATCCAGCGCTATGGCCTGGTCGTAGCTGATGAGGGCCTGCTCGTACCGCTCCATCTTCTCGTAGCACTCGCCGATGAAGCTGAAGGTGATCGCTTGCGGACCGTCGAAGGCGAGGGTTTCCTCGTAGCAGGCGATGGCCTCCTCGAAGCGTCCGCTGATCAACAGGTTGCGGGCCTTGCTGAAGTAGGCCGAACTGAACCGTTCATCGATGGCGAGGCTGAATTCCAAGGCTTCGGTGCTCTCCTCATAGCGTTCGAGCTTGGAGAGCACGTTGCCCAGATTGTACCAGGCCACGCTCGAGTAGGGCTGCTCGTTGGTGAAGTTGCGGAAGAACACCACTCCGGCCTCGTCCGCGTTGGCCAGGTCGTAGCAATAGGCCATCTCATAGAGCACGGCCTCGTTCTCGGGATTGAGCTCCAAGGCCTGTTTCAGGCAGGCGATGGCCTCATCGTACTCCTCCAGGTTCTCGTACTCGAAGGCCAGGTCCAGATAGATCTCGTCCTGACCCTCCTCGGCGAGTTCCAAGGCCTTGCGGTAGTGCTCCACCGCACGGCGGTAGTTGCGCTGCTGGCTGTAGATGTTGGCCTTGTGCAGCTGCACGTCCTCGCTCCAAGGCTCCACCTTCTCCACGGCGTCGAACAACTCCATGGCCTTGCTCAGACGACCCAGGCCCATCATCACCACGGCTTCGCAGAAGTTGAGGTCCACGGAAACCGGATGCACGCTCTTGGCGAAGAGCAGCACCTGCTCGGCCTTGCGGGGTTCGTTCCGCTCGAGGTAGTGATCGATGATCATCTCGAACTCCTCCACATCGAAGAACAACCGGTCGTTCCGGTCCATCATGGCCTCGTACCGTTGCACACAGGCCCGTTGATCGTCGTTCCGCTCAGGGATGGGGCGCTCGGATTCGTTCATGGAGGGAGGTCGGGGGAGGGGTGTGTCCAAAGGTAGGGCAGCGGGGATCGCCGATCAGGTCGTCCAGACGGGTTGTGAACAGCCCGAAGTGCACGTTTCCCGGGGCGAACCGACTGACCCTGAGGCTAATTTTGCCGCCCCGAACCCGAGCTGCGGCGTGGACAAATTCCCTGCGATCCGGCCTTCAGGCTTCGTGCGCAACTTCCCATGACCTTGATCCGATCCATTTCCGGCATCCGTGGTACCATCGGTGGTACGCCCGGTGACGCGCTCACTCCCCTTGATGTGGTGCGCTACACGGCCGCCTTCGGCCACCTGATGAAGCAGCGCTCCGGCAAGCCTCGCCCTAGATTGGTGTTGGGGCGGGACGCGCGGATCAGTGGTCCCATGGTCGCGGATCTCGTCCGCGCCACGCTGGTCGGGCTCGGCTATGAGGTGATCGATCTCGGCCTGGCCACCACGCCCACGGTGGAGATGGCCGTGCCCGGCGAAGGCGCCGACGCGGGCATCATCCTGACCGCCAGCCACAACCCGAAGCAGTGGAACGCCCTGAAGCTGCTCAACGCGAAGGGGGAGTTCATCAGCGCCGCCGATGGGGCCGAAGTGCTGCGCATCGCGGAGGAAGGCAACTCGGTGTACGCCGACGTCGATGCGCTGGGCAGCGTGCGCACCGACGACAGCTGGACGAAGAAGCACATCGCGGCCATCCTTGCGCTGGACCTGGTGGATACCCAAGCCATCGCGTCGAGCAACTTCCGGGTGGTCGTTGATGCGGTGAACAGCGTGGGTGGTGTGGCCGTACCCGAGCTGCTGCGCGCCTTGGGGGTGAAGGATATCGTGGAACTCTACTGCGAGCCCACCGGGCATTTCCCCCACAACCCTGAACCGCTCCCCGAGCACCTCACCGATCTCTGCGCCAAGGTGGTGCACACCAAGGCGCACCTTGGCATCTGCGTGGACCCCGATGTGGACCGGTTGGCCCTCGTCTGCGAGGACGGTAGCCTCTTCGGGGAGGAATACACCCTGGTGGCCTGCGCCGACCATGTGCTGGCCCAACGGCCCGGCGATACGGTGAGCAACCTCAGCAGCACGCGGGCCTTGGACGATGTGGCCGAGCGCCACGGCCGCAAGCGGCACGCGAGCGCGGTGGGCGAGGTGAACGTGGTGGAGCGCATGCGCACCGTGGATGCCCCCATCGGTGGCGAAGGCAATGGAGGGGTGATCCTGAGCGAACTGCACTACGGCCGCGATGCACTGGCCGGTATCGCGCTCTTCCTCACGTTGCTGGCGAAGCGCGGAGGTACGGTGTCCGGGTTGCGCCGCAGCTATCCGGACTACTTCATCAGCAAGAACAAGATCGAGTTGTCACCCGGCATGGACGTGCAGGCCTTGGTGGACCGCATGCAGGAGAAGCACAAGGCGCAGCCGCACAGCACGGTGGACGGCCTACGCATCGAGTTCGGCAAGGAATGGGTGCATCTGCGCCGCAGCAACACCGAGCCCATCGTGCGCATCTACGCGGAAAGCTCCACGGCCGAACAAGCGGACGCCTTGGCCAAGCGCATCATGCAGGAGATGGCACAAGTGGCACAGGCCACCGTTTGAACACAAGTCCGCTCGGCGTCTCCGCGCCGCTGCGGTAAGCTTATTCGCCCTTGAAAACGGGCTTGCGCTTCTCCAGGAAGGCTTGGACGCCCTCCTTGCTGTCCGCGCTGGCACCGGCGATGGCCTGCAGCTCACCTTCCACGAGCAACTGCTCCTCCAGCGTGTTCGTCCAGCTGCGCTCCAAGGCCTGCTTGGTGAGGGCGATGGCCTTCGTGGGCAGGGTGGCGAGGCGCTGGGCGATGGAGCGCACTTCGGCCTGCAACTGATCGTCGGGCAGGGCCTTCCAGATCAGACCGAGCTCGGCGGCCTTGGTGGCGGAGAGTTTTTCGGCGAGGATCATCTGGCCGAAGGCGCGCTGCATGCCCACCAGGCGCGGCAGGGTATGCGTGCCTCCGCTGTCGGGGATGAGGCCGATGTTGATGAAGCTCTGGATGAAGTTGGCCCCTTCGGCGGCGAAGGCCAGGTCGCACGCATAGGCGATGTTGGCTCCGGCACCGGCGGCCACCCCGTTCACCGCGGCGATCACCGGCTTGGGCATGCGGCGGATGCGGCGGATGATGGCGTTGTACTGCGCATCCACGATCTCCTCGATACGGGCACCGGGGGCGATGGCCTCGTCCAGGTCCTGTCCGGCACAGAAAGCACGGCCTTCCCCGGTCAGCACGATAGCGCGTACTCCTTTATCGGCCTCGGCGGCATCCAAAGCGTGGATGGTCTCGTTGCTCATCCGGCGGTCGAAGCTGTTCAGCTTGTCCGGACGGTTCAGCGTGATGGTCGCCACGCCCAGTTCCACGGTGTAGGTGATTTTCTCGTAGTTCATGTGTCGCAAAGGGATCGAGGGAGTTGTCGGTCGTTCAGATCCACCAGGGGGTCATGATGCCACCGAAGGTGAGACCGGTCATGTACAGCACCCCCACCATCAGGATCAAGGCGATGATCTTCGGCAGCCGGAGGGGATCGCGGCGTTCCAGGAACAGCTTGGAATAAACCACCGCCAGATAGGTGAAGAAAAGGATGAGGTACGGCGTCAGCTTGTAGCTGTCATCACCGAGCAGGCGGATGATCGCGGCCACGATCAGCAACAGGTTGAACTGGGCGGTGAGGTAGGCGTTGATCACCACGTGCTCCCAGAAGTTGTAGCGGCGGTGGAAGAACAGCCAGTTGCAGGCGCTGATGATCGGGATCATCGCGAAGTAGAAGAGGCTGGGATATGAGCCGAAGATGCTCCGGGAGCCCATGATCGCCCGGTTCATCCACGTGTCGTCCAAGATCATGCTGGGTACCCCGTGCTTGCGGGCGACATAGTTGCCCACCAGATGGGCGACGAACGATGAAGCCGCGGAGAGGATCACCACATAGGCGACGGGCTTGAAGTGCCCGGCCCGCTTACCGGCGAGATAGCCCCGCAACATCGCCGCCGGGCAGATGAAGAGTTCCTTCATCGTGAATAGGATGCCCCGGTCCACGTGCAGCACACTGTGCGGGATATCGTGTGCCAGGTACGCTCCTGTGATCCTGCCGGTCTTGGCGGGTTGGGCGCAGGAAGGACAATGGACGCCCTCGAACTGTCGATCGCAGTTGAGGCAGCGGATCATTGCCGGAACAGTTGTGCTTTTTGTCCTTCCGGCACCAGCACCCGCGCCACATACAGCCCGGATGCCAGATGCAGCGGCACATCGGCCTGGGCTTCAGTGAGCCGAAGGTCCAGCACGGTGCGGCCGGACAGGTCCAACACCAGCAAGGTTCCGTCCAGCGGCCGGCCATGGCGCAGATGCAGGCCGTCCTGGTCGCTCCACATCCGTAGATCCGTGAGCACCTCTTCAGCCACACCCACGTCATCGCCCCAGATGGCATGGGCCCACTGGGGATCGTCGATGTAGGGATTGCGGTTGTCCTGGATGGCGAAGACCGCGTTGTTCCGGTCCTGTTCCTTCGGGCTCACGGGATCCGCGGCGTTCCAGTCGAGCAGCATGTTGCGGGCCCAAACGGCCAGGTCGCTTCCGGTCTGCATCGGCGTGCTCCAGCCGGAGGTCTGCCCCCAGTAGCGCGTGTACATGTAGAAGTAGCTCCGGGCGAAGTCGCCCTTGTAGGCGTCGATGGGTTCGAAGACCGGACCGCTGTACCCCGGTGCCACGTTGCCGCCCACCTTCGAGCCGTTGTCGCTGGTCCACGTCGCGCTGTTCACCTCACCGAAGGGGAGATTGCCACGGCGGTTGTTCACGTATCCGTCGGTCGGATAGATGTGGAAGAGGTCGGAGTTCATCGGCGGTACATCGCCGAACCAACTGTTCGGGAGGCTGTGCTCGCGATTGTAGCAGTCGCCTTCCTCATCGTATTCGCCGCACTGGTCCGAACCGAAGGTGAACTCGTACGGGGGCGTGCCGCTGGGGATGTCGCTGTACATGTCCCACACCTTACCGTTGGGCTTGGCATCGGTCTCGTCGAAGTGGCTCCACAGGGCGGTGTAGGAAACCACCTGATGTCCATCGATGATATCGTGCAGGGCTTGGCGCAGTGCAGGTCCGGTGAGGCCTTCGGCGGGATCGTAGTAGCCGGGGGGCGGTTGGGCGTGAACGGTACCGACCAACACCAGCGCGGAAAGGCCGGCCAAGCGCCGGAGGAAGAGGAACGGACCGCTCATTTGCCGGTGATGAGGGGCAGTTGTTTCGCACGCCAACGGAGGATGCCGCCGTCCAGGTCGGCCACCTGCCTGAAGCCGGCTGCTTGCAGGGCCTCCCGGGCCTCCTCGCTGCGGCCGCCCGCAGCACAGTAGAGCAGCACCGGTTTCGCCTTGTCGAGCCGCTCGGTGCGGGCCAGGAAATCATCCGACAGCCAGTCGATGTTCACGGCATCCACCAGATGGCCTTTGGCGAACTCCTCCGGCGTGCGTACATCGATCAGTTGAATGCCTTCAACGGCCATGGCCTTCTGGAACTCGAGCTCCGACAAACGCTCCTGCGCGTTGGCCGCACACGCGATCGATCCGAGCAGGGCGGCGACAATGAACTTCCTCATGGTGCGAAGATCGGTCGATCCCGTGCAGCTTTGCGCCATGCGGATCCTGGTGATCGGGGGAGGAGCGGCGGGTTTCTTCGCGGCGTTGAGCGCGGCCCAGCACCATCCGCAGGCACGCATCACCCTGCTGGAGAAAAGCGACAAGCTCCTGGCCAAGGTGCGTATCAGCGGTGGCGGGCGGTGCAATGTGACGCACGACCTTTCCGAGCCCCGCAAGCTCGCCAAGCACTACCCCCGGGGCGAGGCCTTCCTTCGCAAGGCGTTCGCACAATGGCACCGCGACCATACGGTGGCTTGGTTCAAGGAGCGGGGTGTGGCACTGAAGACCGAGGCCGATGGCCGCATGTTCCCGGTCACCGATAGCTCGGAGACCATCATCGACTGCCTCACCGGAGCAGCCGAACGGAGCGGTATCCGCATCCTCACACGCACCGGCGTGAACGCGTTGGAACCCGGGGAGAAGCACTGGACCGTCCGGACGAACACGGCGGAGCTGCAGGCCGAACAGGTGATCGTGGCCAGTGGGGGCAGTCCGAAGCGCGAAGGCCTTCAATGGCTGGCCGACCTGGGGCACACCATCGTGGATCCGGTGCCGTCGCTCTTCACGTTCAACCTGCCGCAGGAGCCGCTCACCACGCTGATGGGTACGGTGGCCCAGGCCCGGGTCCGCATCGAAGGCAGCAAGCTGGAAAGCACCGGTCCCGTGCTGGTGACGCATTGGGGCCTGAGCGGTCCGGCCGTGCTCCGCCTCAGCGCGTGGGGTGCGCGGGAGCTGCAGGCCCGCAACTACACCTTCGCCCTACGCATCAATTGGATGGGCGGCAGGAACGAAGAGGAACTGCGCGAGCTGTTCCGTACGGAAACCATGGCCCACCCGAAACGTACGGTGGCCAACATGAAGGGACCGGGGCTCACGGCGCGGTTGTGGGAATATCTTTTGCAACGAAGCCTGGTGGCCGGGGAGAAGCCCTTGGGTGAAGTGGGGCGCGATGGCCTGAACCGCATCCTGGCCACCTTGACCAACGACCGGTATACGGCCAAGGGCAAGACCACCTTCAAGGAGGAATTCGTGACCGCGGGTGGTGTGGACCTGAAGGAGATCGATCCATCGACCATGGCCAGCCTGCGCTGTCCGGGCCTGTATTTCGCCGGGGAAGTCCTGGACATCGATGGGATCACGGGCGGGTTCAACTTCCAAGCGGCGTGGACCACCGGATGGATCGCCGGGCGGTGCGGGGCAACGGGGGCCGATGCGCGAACGTCGTAATGCTGCCCGGGGCAGGAGGTGCTTCCCGGTCGTCACCGGACTTAACTTTCCCCCCACGGACCCGATCAACATCAACCAAACCGGAATGAAGAACCTCGTACGTATCGCCGCCTTCTGCTGCGGCTCGCTGCTCATGAACGCCACATTCGCCCAGGACAAGGCGGCCACCACCGGCACGGGCACCGCCCAAACCGCCAAGGTGCGCGACAACTGGCGTTGGATGGACCTCGGTGCCATGCAGAGCGGGCTGGGGCTCAACGCCACCGAGATGGGCGCCATGAAGGAGATCGAGAACAAGTACAGCAAGCTGCGCCGTGAGCTCGATGCTTCCCTGACCCCCGAAGCCCGCCAAGCGGAGTTGGACAAACTGATGGCCGCGCGCGACAAGGAGGCCGAAGAGACCATGACCAAGGATCAGCGCTCGAAGTGGGCCGAGATCCAAGCCGCGAAGGCCAAGGAGAAGAAATAAGCAGGTCCGCCTGCAGGAATGAAGAAGGCCCCGATCCCGGGGCCTTCTTCATTCCTGCAGGGTCCGATCGTCCTTGCCCAGGTCGTCGAACTCGATGCTCTTGAAAGGGACCGGAGCGGAAGGTGCCTGTGCTGCAGGAGCGTCCGCAGCGCTCTCCCGAGCGTAATCGTTGGAATGGCGTAGGCGATCGATCTCGTCGAAGGCCTCGTGCAGACCGTTGAGGAACTTGTCGAAATCCTCCTTGTAGAGGAAGATCTTGTGCTTCTCGAAGGTGGCCGAGCCATCCTCGTGCGTATGCTTCTTGCTTTCCGTGATGGTCAGGAACAGGTCCCGGCCACGGGTGCTCTTCACATCGAAGAAATAGGTCCGTTTTCCGGCGCGTACCGCCTTCGAATAGACATCCTCACGATCATCGGCCATGCTGGGCCCGGTTCAGGTCGGGTCATCCAAATATAAAGAAGTGGGCCACCCGTGCAAGGCGGCGCTGTGCATCGGTGCACCACGCTGGCACAAGCAAACGAAGGCCATACAACTTCATTCCGGACATTCCCGATGGGAGGGCGGCTGTGCCCGCCCTGCTTCCGTGGAGGAAGAACGCTGGCGTGTCAGTGCGCTTCCGCCAGCAGTTGCTCCTCGTACAGGCGGGTATAGATACCGTTGCGCGCCAGGAGGTCCGCATGGCGGCCCTCCTCGGCCACCCGGCCTTGTTCCAGTACCAGGATCCGGTCCGCATGTTTCACTGCGCTGATGCGATGGCTGATGATCACCGTGGTACGACCTTCCATCACCTCGGTCAAGGCACCCAGGATGGCCTCCTCCGTGGAAGTGTCCACCGCGCTCAAGGGATCATCGAAGATCAGGATACGGGGCTCGCGCACCACGGCCCGTGCGATGCTCACACGTTGTTTCTGTCCACCGCTGAGGGTGATGCCCCGTTCGCCCAGGAGGGTATCGTATCCTTTGGGGAACTCCACGATGTTGGCGTGCACATGCGCGATGCGTGCAGCTCGTTGAACCCGTTCATCGACATCCGGTGCCGGATCCAGGCTGAAGGCGATGTTGTTGCGGATGGTGTCGCTGAACAGGAAGACCTCCTGCGGCACATGGCCCAACCGGGAGCGCAGCTTGTGCAAGGCGACGCGCGGCAGGGGTACGCCATCCAGGAGGACCTTACCCTCCGTGGGGTCGTATTGCCGTCCGATGAGATCGGCCAAGGTGCTCTTGCCGCTACCGGTGTGGCCAACGATGGCCAGGACGCTGCCCGCCGGGGCATGGAAGCTTACATCATCAAGGGCCCGGATGCCCGTCTCCGGATACACGAAGGAGACGTTCCGGAAGGTGATGGCCCCCTGGATCTCCGGGAGGTCATCGGCCGTGCTGGAGATGGCCGGCTCCTGGTCCAGGAACTCGTTGATGCGCTGCATGCTCACCGCCGCCTGTTGGATCTGGGAGGTCACCATGCCCAGACTGGCGAAGGGCCAGGTGAGCTTGTTCACGTAGATGATGAACTCGGCGATGTTGCCCACGGTAACTCCTTGCGTGCCATCGAGCACCATACGTCCGCCGATGTAGATGGTGAGCACCGTGCTGAAGCCCACCAGCAGCATGATGGCCGGCATGAAGATGGAATCGACCCGTGCCTGTGCCAAGCTGCTCCTGCGGTAGTCCTTCGCCGCGCGACGGAAACGCACCACGGTCAACGCCTCCTTGGCGTACGATTTGATCACGCGGATGCCGCTGAACGACTCCTGGGCCACGGTGCTCAACCGGCTCTGCTGCTGCTGGGTCTCCATGCTGCGCCGGTTGATGGTGTCGCTGACATAGTAGATGGCGATGCTCAGGAAGGGAAGGGGAGCCAGCGTCCACAGGGTCAGTTCCACATTGACATCGAGCATCACCCAGACCACCATCACGGTAAGCACCACGAGGCCGAGGATATACATGATGGCGGGCCCGATGTACTGGCGGACCTTGCCTACATCCTCGCTGATGCGGTTCATCAGGTCGCCCGTGCTGTTGCGCTTGTAGAAGGCGCGGTCCAGCCGTTGGTACTGGGCGTACACATCGTTCTTCAGGTCATTCTCGATCAGGCGGCTCACCACGATGATGGTTTGCCGCATCAGGAACATGAAGAAGCCCTGCAACAGGGTGAAGGCGATGAAGAGCACGGCCAACAACATGGCCGAACGCATCACGGTATCGGAGAGTGCGGGGTCATCCAGCGCGGTGCCTGACGGGGGCAGCAGGTCGATGCCGGTCCAGCCCACCCAGGTCACCAGTTCGGAGGGCGCCTCCAGATGGCGCTGTTCAACGGGAAGATCGCGTTGCGCGATACCGGCACCGATCAGATCGAAGGCTTCGCGCACCACCTGCGGACTGAACACCGAGAAAAGACTGCTGAGGGCCACGAAGAGCACGCCCAGCGACATCCGTCCCCAGTAGCGGCGGAAGTAAGGATTGAGCGAGAGCAGGGATCGCATGGGCAAGGAAGGGGAGCGTGCTACATTTGCGCCGCCTTTCCAGAAGCTGCGCCGAACGGGGTGGCAAAAGTACCGGCCGGAACGCCCGCCTCCTCGGGCCTCCGGTGAACAAAACGATCAAAGCGCAATGACCATCGCTACCAAGACCGCCACCGAGACGCTGCCCGTGTTGGCCAGCATGCAGGAGCACGATCACGAGGAAGTGCTCTTCTGCCAGGATCGCACCACGGGCCTGAAGGCCATCATCGCGGTGCACAACACCACGCTGGGCCCGGCGCTGGGTGGCACCCGCATGTGGCCCTACGCCACGGAGGCCGAGGCGCTGCGCGATGTGCTGCGCCTGAGCAGGGGCATGACCTATAAGAGCGCGCTCGCCGGACTGGACCTCGGGGGGGGCAAGGCCGTGATCATCGGGGATGCCCGCACGCAGAAGACCGAGGCCATGTTCCGCCGCTTCGGCCGTTTCGTGGACAGCCTCAACGGCCGTTACATCACGGCGGAGGACGTGGGCATGAGCACCACCGAGATGGTGAACATCCGCAAGGAGACCATCCATGTGGCCGGTCTTCCGGAAGAGGTCGGTGGCAGCGGTGATCCTTCGCCGGTCACCGCCTACGGGGTGTTCTGCGGCATGCGCGCCGCCGCCCGTACCGCCTACGGCACCGATAGCCTCAGCGGTCGCAAGGTGGCCATCCAGGGTGCCGGCAACGTGGGCCGCCACTTGGTGGGCCATCTGCTGAAGGAAGGAGCCACGGTGTACCTCACCGACATCCACGACGACAAGCTGTCGGCCATCAAGAACACCTATCCGCAGGTGAACATCGTGAAGCCCGACAGCATCTACACGCTGGAGATGGACATCTATTCGCCCTGCGCGTTGGGTGCCACGGTGAACGACACCACGCTTTCCACCCTGAAGTGCAGCGTGATCGCGGGTGCCGCCAACAACCAGTTGGCCGATGAGGCCGTGCACGGCAAGGCGCTGATGGAGAAAGGCATCGTCTATGCGCCCGACTTCCTGATCAATGCCGGCGGCATCATCAACTGCGCTTGGGAGCGCAAGGGCTACGACCGCAAAGCGGCCATGGCGCAGACCGAGAACATCTACCACACCGCTCTTTCCATCTTCAAGCGGAGCCAGGAGGAGAACATCCCCACCTACCTCGCTGCCAATCGCGCCGCTGAACAGCGCGTGAACAGCATGCGCGAGGCCGGCCTCCGTTTCTGATCCCCCCACATGCTGAACCGGCGTTATCTCCGCATCAAGGTCTATCAAGCGCTCTACGCCTACTGGCAGAGCGATGGCGGTAGTGCGGCCAAGGTGGAGAAGGAACTCTTCGTCAGCATCGAACGCACCTACGACATGTACGTGCAATTGATGCTGCTCTTCGGCGAGATGAAGCGCATCGCGGAGAACCGCATCGAGGAGCGGCGCTCGCGACGGCTGCCCACGGCGGAGGACCTTTCGCCCAACCTGCGATTCGTGGCCAATCCCGTGTTGGTGATGCTCAGCGAAAGCAAGCTGTTGCTTGCTGAGAGCGAGAAGCGCCGCACCGGCTGGATGGGTGAAGGGGAGATGCTCGGCAAGTTGCTCAAGCACATCGAGGCCAGCGCACCCTACAAGGCGTACATGGCCGACACGGAGCACACCTTCGCCAAGCACCAAGGTCTCCTGTTGCAGCTCTTCCTGGACGATATCTCGGATTTCGAGGCCCTGCACGACTACTACGAGGGCAAGAGCATCCATTGGCTGGAGGACCTGGACCTGGCCTGCACCTTGGTGAAACGGAGCTTGGAGGATCTGCAGCCGTCCGACACCGATCTGGTGCTGAACGACCTCACGCGCGACCCCGCCGAGGAACGCGATTTCGTGACTCCGCTCTTCCGCCGCACCATCGAGCAGAGCGAGGAGCACGAGAAGATCATCGCCGAACGGGCCAGCAACTGGGAGGCCGATCGTATCGCCCTGAGCGACATGATCCTGATGAAGATGGCCCTCACCGAGGCCAGGATCTTCGAGCAGATCCCGGTGAAGGTGACCCTCAATGAGTACATCGAAGTGGCCAAGGCCTACAGCACCCCCAAGAGCAAGAACTTCATCAACGGCATCCTGGACAAGCTGTTCCAGGAGATGAAGGAGAGCGGGGAGATCCGCAAAGTGGGACGTGGCCTGCTCGAAAGCTGATCCCGGCCACCACCATGTCACAAGTCCGCTCCTCGATCCGGTTGGTGCTGTTGGTCCTCATGTTCGCCGGTGCCTCGGCTTGCCGCCTCACCGACCACAGTGAGCGCTCCGAAGGCCTGGATGCCGACGTGCTGGAATTCCCCGAATCGGGCTATGAACAGGGCGATCCCTCC
>DASWWQ010000077.1:0-2125 GCA_036405935.1 Flavobacteriales bacterium | reverse complement strand
AATTTCTTCTCCGGGCCGATGAAGGACCAACAGCCCGTGCAAGGGGTCCTGCCCTACGACGTCATCACGCCGCTCTTCACCGATTATGCCCACAAGAAGCGTTTCGTGTGGATGCCTTCCGGGACCCAAGCCACCTACGCCGGGGATCATGTCACCCTTGATTTCGATGATGGTGCGGTGCTGATCAAGACCTTCTACTACGACCATGTGCAACCTTCGGACGCGACCCGCATCATCGAGACGCGCCTGCTCTTCAAGGTGAACGGGGAGTGGAAGTTCGCCGACTACATCTGGAACGCGGAGCAGACCGAGGCCGTGCTCGATCTGGAAGGAAGCGTGACCTCCATCGCGTGGACGGACGACAACGGCACGCCCAGATCCACGGATTACCGCATACCCTCCCATGCCGAGTGCGTCACATGCCACAAGAAGGACGGGTTGCCCAGTCCCATCGGGCCGAAGCCGCAGAACCTCCGGATGGACCGCACTTACACGGAGGGCACCATGGACCAATTGTCCAAATGGGTGGAGATGGGCTACTTGACCGATGCTGTGCCCTCCGAGATCGTCAGCACCGTGCGTTGGGACGATCCCTCGCAGGACCTGACCGATCGTGTGCGTTCGTACGTCGACATGAACTGTTCGCATTGCCATTCGGCCACGGGCTACTGCAACTATCGGCCGATGCGCTTCGCCTTCAACGAGACCACCGATCCGGCCAACCTCGGGGTCTGTGTGGAGCCCCACGATATCCCCGACCCGGTGCTCACCTATATCGTGGCCCGTGGCAACGCCGAGCGCTCGGTGGTGTCCTACCGCATGCATGCCACCGCCGAGAACATGCGCATGCCCTTGCTCGGACGAACCCTCGTCCATGAGGAAGGCGTGGCCTTGATCGACGAATGGATAGAGTCCTTGGATCCACCCTGCAACTGAACCCCATCTCCCCCTGAACATGAGAAAACTGCTACTCCTCGGAAGCGCTTGCCTGTTGTTCTTCCGCGCGCAGGCCCAGTATGATTGCGCCAGCGCGTTCGCCGTGGAACCGGATGCACTGATCTGGGTGAACGGTATCGATGGAACGGAGGTGCCACAACCCAATTGCGCACCCACCAGCGGTGAAGGCGAGGGCGGGATGTGGTACACCTATACCCCGGTCCTGAACCATATGGTCCGCGTGACCACCGACCTCAACATCAATGCGGGCCGCGATACGCGTTTGCATGTGTACACCGGCGCGTGCGGTGAGCTGACCTGCTTCGCCGGTGATGATGACTCCGGGGCCGGTGCCTTGGCCACGGTGACCTTCGAGGCCCAGCAAGGAACCACCTACACCATTGCTTTCGATGATCGTTGGGACGATGGAGGCTTCACCTTCATGGTGGAGGAGTTCGAGCCCACCACCTCCGGGGTCAGCTTCAATCCGGTCAACTACGGGGGCAGCAGCTCTTGGTGCGTGGTGGACATGAACGCCGATGGATTGGACGACATCGTTTCGGCGGGAACCAGTTCGGTGGTGATCCATCATCAACAGTTCGGTGGCGGTTTCGAGGTGCAGAACTCCAACATCACCCTTCCGGCCACCCATTTCCCCTCCTGGAGCCTGGCCGCCGGTGACGTGGATGCCAACGGTTACATGGATCTCGTTTACGGTGGTGGCAGTGGCGTCTCCTTCATGCTGGCGAGTGACGACGGAACCTCCTTCGGTGCGGTGAACTTCTCGCAGTACGTTTTCTCGCAGCGCTCCAACTTCGTGGACATCAACAACGACGGCAACCTGGATGCCTTCATGTGCCACGATGTGGATGCCAACGTCTACTTCTTCAATGACGGCGCCGGCAACCTCACGTTCAACCAAGGGATGCTGGGTCCCAACGGCGGCAACTACGGGTCCATCTGGACGGACTATGACGACGACGGGGACATCGACATGTTCATCGCCAAATGCGGCAGCTCACCTCCGGATGTCCTGATGCGGAACAACGGTGACGGCACCTTCACCGACGTGGCCGGACCGCTCGGCTTCGCCGATGGCCATCAGTCCTGGTCCAGCGCGTGGGGTGATTACGACAACGATGGTGACCTTGATGTGCTGGTGGGTTCGAGCTCCAGCAGCTACCATAAG
>DASWWQ010000076.1:0-12638 GCA_036405935.1 Flavobacteriales bacterium | reverse complement strand
CCATGACGTTGTCCCCGTCCAGGTCCCTGAGCGCGGCTACTTGGAACCCGAACCAGCAACTGGCATGAAGCCCGAGCGGGGTTGCACCTGTTCCGGCTGTCTGGGAGATCTTCTCCTCATATTGAACGGTGCCATCCGAGTTCAAGTAGAGCGCCAGCAGGGCGCCGGCGTTCGTATATCCATCGGACTGCATACGCATGGACGCCAGGATGTCCGTCACACCATCTCCGTTCAGATCACCGAGGTTGGCCAGGGCCCAACCGAAGTGTCCACCGGAGTTGGTGACGGAGGTGGTCATTCCACCATAGCTCGGTGGTCCGATGGTATTGTAGCTCTTGATCGTCCCATCGGCATTGAGCCGTATGATATACACACGACCATTGCCTTGGATGCGGGCGGTCACGGCGATGTCGTTCACTCCATCACCGTCCAGATCACCGATACCCAAGCAAGCGAATCCGAAGTTGATATCGTTCGCTGTAAGGGGATTGCCTCCGGGCCACGTGCTTGAGCGCGAGTATTTGCGATGTCCGCTCACGGTTCCATCGGTATTCATGAGCAACACCCACAATGCTCCGCGGGCCGTTCCACCCCCATCGTTGGAATAGGGGGCGCCAACACCGAGGTCGACCACACCGTCCCCGTTCATATCGCCCAAAGGGGCGAGGGCACCACTGAAGCCATTGCCACCGCTCATGGTCCCCGTGAAACCGCCTGCGGTATCCGATATCTTCTGGTAAGCGAGCACGGTGGCTGTGGCATCGAGGAACAGGATGTAGAGCGCACCTTGATCGGTGGCTCCGTCATCATCGCCGGTCGCCAGCACAACGATGTCGTTGGAACCATCACCGTTGAGGTCCCCGATGCCGTTCACGCGGTTTCCGAAAGCATCGCCCGCATCCAAGCTCACGGTGAACGCGTCGGTATTGGAGCGTATGTTCTTGTGGGTACGTATCGTTCCGTCGGCGTTCATGAACATGACCACCACCACTCCTTTACGGTCGGAGGAGTCATGCGGCATGCCCATGGCCATGTCGGGTATGCCGTCCTTGTCGATGTCACCGATCGCTGCCAATCCGGCCCCGAACCGGGCCGAGTCCGGTATGGAGGCACTTCGGAAATAGGCGAGTTGGGGGTCATGCCGCAGAAAGGACCGGACCAGTGGAAGCGTGTCCTGGGCTTGAGCGATGTGTCCCCCGAATAACGTGAGGACGAACAAAGTGACCTTAAGGATCGTTAACAGGGTCCCTCCTCGCTTCGGCATCCGATCTGCCCATGGGTTCACGATGGTGAAGGACCTTGCAGGGTCGAACACGATGCTGTTGATCGGTTGCATGCCTTCTGTGATGAGTGGTTCGGTGAAGGAGGTACCTTGGACAAAAGCGTTCTTGGAAACAAGGATACTAAACAGATTTTAAGTGAGCACCCTTACGCGGCAAAAAAAAAGCATGCCCCCCCTCAATGCGCGGTTCATCCAGGTGATGGAGGGGTTGGGATTGACCGGCTACAGCTTCAGCAAGGAGATGGAGACTTCCGAAGCCGTGGTGTCCAACATCCGCAATGGAAAGAATCCTCCGAACATCCAGCTTGTGGAGCGGATGCTTAAGAAATACGAAGAGGTGGATGCCGATTGGTTGCTCTTGGGCAAGGGCCGGATGTTCCGGACGACCGCTCCGAGCCAACCTGGTACAACGGATGGAGAGGCGACGTTGTTGAAAACCATGGACGATCGCCTCGCGCGGATCGAAAAGCTGTTGGATCAGTCCATTCGAGTGCAACTCGACCGGAACATCCTGGTGGATGAAGTGGTCGGTGATATCCAACAGCAGATCAAGGACCTGGACCGCTCGGTGGACAAGTTCAAGAAAGGCCGAAGTGCAGGCCGCTGAGCTCGTGCTTCAGCTGCCGTACCAATCGGAGGATGCGGAGGGTGCGGATCAAGTGGACGGTCGGGGCATGGTCTCGATCCACGCGATCGTAAAGTAGTTCGAGTGCCTCTTGGTGATCCTGCAACTGCTCCGGACCGATCCGGGAAAGTGAAAGGAGTTCCGGAGAATCGGTCAATCCGAGATGCCGGATCAGGTTGGCCAGCCGCAACAGGGCATTTCGATGGGAGCGGAAGCCTTGGTGCGCTGCGATGATCTGCCGGGGGTATACACTGTTCACGACCTGCTCCAAGGCGTCAGCATGTTGCAGATAGTCGCATCGGGAACCGTGCGGAACCCTGACCGTGCCGATCTCAACCAAGGTCGGTCGGTTTCCATGAGAGTGTGAGCGCATTCTTGGAGCGGAATGGGTGGGCGCTTAAAATACGCGCCAGCATGATCCGTAGTGCCCATGCCTTGGAGTTTTCGGCTCCGGGATCAACCGATGTTACCATTCGCCCCGGATCCCATCATCCGTTGATGCGGACCAAGGATCAATGAAGGGCCCGCATTTTCCGGGAGGTACAGCTGTCGTCTTGCCCTGAAGGAGGAACCAAGCGACCGGATCTGCGTGACGAGGAGGAATTGAGCGTCCTGTACCACTTGGACCTGTCGAAGGGACCGGGTATCGAGAAAGGCGCGTGACCTGTTCATCGTAGGGGCGTGGGCCGGGCTTCGCTCCGGATCCCTTGCGTGTCCAGCCGGAGCAAATCGAAGGCGATTCCATCCGGATCCCGACAGCGAAGACCGGAAAGCAGGTCAAGTTCCCGTTCCACCCATTCTGCGTGCCGCTCCATCGCTTCCAACCTGTACCGTTCATGGGGGCCGTACCATCATGGCCGTGACCGGTCATAGCACGGAGCAGTCGTTCATGCGGTACATCCGGTTGAGCATGTATTCGCGCCATTCCGTTCCGCACCCAGGTTGAGCAAGGAGAGGTGGGGCTGAAGGAGCTGCCGAGAACGGTTGGATGGAGATAGGGTGCGCACTTCCACTAGGGGCTTCAAGGTCAAGCTCCCTTACTTGGTGGTGGTTCCCGTCAAGTCGGTTGAGGTCATTTGGTGGCGAAGAGCCCATGGTTGCATTGCAACGGTCAGACTCGTTCCTCGAACCGATCGGCCACTGCTCGCAGCCTTCTGTACTACTCCAGGATCCTGAACTCCGTACGCCGGTTCTGTTGGCGCCCTTCCTCCGTGGCGTTGTCGCCGATGGGTTGCGATTCGCCGTAGCCCTTGGCCACGAGCCGATCCGTGCCGATGCCTTGGGCGATGAGGTGGTCCACCACGCTCTTGGCACGCGCGGCGCTCAACGCCATGTTGTATTCGTCGCTGCCCTTGCTGTCGGTATGACTGCCCAGCTCGATGCGGAGCGATGGATTCTCCTCGAGGAGCTTCACCAAGGCATCCAGCTCGGTGGAGCTCTCAGGCCGCAGGGTGGACTGGTCGAAGTCGTAGAAGACGTTGTTCAGCACGATGGTCTTGCCGGCCTTCAGTTTCTTCAGCTCGATCACGGTCACCACTTCCTTGTAACCGCCGGTGTCGGGCAGGTTGATGTTCTCGCTGTGGAACAGGTAGCCGGCCGCGCTCACACTGATGCCGTAGTCCTTGCCGGAGGGCAGGGGCAGCAGGAAGTTGCCGGAGCTGCTGTTCGACCGTTGGTCGCCGACGCTGGTGCGCGTGGCATTGTCGGTGATCTGGATCCGCGCCTCCACGGGTTGGCGGGTCTCCTCGTCGATCACCTGGCCCTTCAGCACGGTGAGCTTCGGTTCCTCGGCCTTGCGCCCGGGCTTGGGGGTGATCTTCACTTCGTAGATGTCCTTCAGGCCGAGGCCGCCCGAACGGATGGAGGAGAAGTAGCCGTTCCGTCCATCCGCCCTGAGCACCAGGTAGAGGTCGTCGTCGGCGGTGTTGATGGGTGCCTCCAGGTTGCGCGGGACGCTCCATTGGCCATCGGTGAGGGTGCTGCGGAAAAGGTCGTATCCACCGGAACCGCCTTGCCCCTTGCTGCTGAAATAAAGCGTGCGTCCATCGGTGCTGAGGAACACGCCCTGCTCGTCCTCCTTGGTGTTGATGGTGCGGTCCAGGCACTCGGCCTTGCCCCAACCGCCGTCGGCGTTGCGCGTGGCCTTGTACACATCCTTCTTCCCGACACCACCCGGACGGTCGCTCACGAAATAGATCGAACGTCCGTCGGGCGAATAGCACGCCGATGATTCGTGCTTGTCGCTGTTGACCGGTTCGGGGAGTTCCACCAGTTCCGACCATTCGGTGCCGTTGAGCGCGCTTTCGAAGATGTTGCCGTTGCCCTGGTCGTCATCGCGGTACACGAGCATGTGCTGGCCATCGGGCGAAATGGCGATGGCGGAATTGTTCCGTCCGGGCGCGTTCACGCTTTCCCCGAGCAGGGTCGGAGCGCCCCACTTGCGCTTCTTCTCGTCGAAGAGCACTTGGTAGACGTTCTCCATCGCCGGCTTGCCCTTCTGTTTTTCGCGCTCCGTCACGGGACGGTTGCTGGTGAAGAGCATGGTGCTGCCGTCCGCGCTCACCAACGGTGCATAGTCGTTGAAGGGTGAGTTGATCGGTGGTGGGATCTTCTTGATCGTCACCTTGGCGGTGTCGTTCGTCCCGGGCCGTTGGGCCGGCAGGAGCGACGGGACGCAGGCGCCGATCAACAGCAGCCCGAGCGTTCGGATCACCTGCATGTTTCCGCTCCGGACGATGGGCGACACGCAGTCGATGGATGCACCCCTGCGCATCAGTCGCGCGACTTGGTGCGGCCGTTGAACGGATTGGGGTTCACGAAGCGGAGGGCCAGTTCGAAACCGCCCGCCCCGTTGCTCGCCTTGCGCAGGTTCGAGGTGTTCAGGTCGTAGCTGAAACCCACGGCCATCCGTCCCATCTCCAGGAGGGCGGCCACCGCCACCGCATCCTTCATACGGATCACAGGACCCAGCGAGAGCGCGGAGCCCTTGTTGAGACCGGTGACCTTCGACGTGGGGGTGAGCACATAGCGGAACATGGCGCCCATCACGAACTCCGAGGTGGGGCCCTGTTTGGTGTACTGGAAGCTGGGGATCACGGCCGCATTCCCTTCACCGATGGCGAAGCGTGCATTACCGTGCAGCACGAGCTTGGCGTAGAGCTGTTCCTCCGCGGAAAGGAAGGTGTAGGTGGGCCGGGTGACGTGGAAGTAGCCGAAGCCGAGCGTGGCCTGGGTGCTCTGGTTGGCCACCACATCCTTCGCGCCGGAGCTGCTGTTGTAGTGCCATACACCACCTAGTCCGAGGTCCACGAAAGTGAATGACGTCGCCGTCACGGATTCACCGGTGGGCAGGTTGCCGTTGTAGCCCTGTCCATCGTACTGCTCGCCCCACTGCAGCGCGGAGGGGTCGATGCTGCGTTGTCCGAAGCCACCGAAGAGCCCCGCGCCGATGGTACTGTTGGTGCCGGTCTTCACATGGTAGGCCAGGCTCAATCCCCCTTGGGTGGACTTCAGCTTCGAGTCACCCGCCTTATCGCTGAAGAAGTTCAAGCCCACGGCCATGAAGCCGGAGGAGCCCTTCTTCTGCTTCAGCTGCATGTCGTAGCTGAAGGCGGTGGTGGTGAAGGGCGTGGTGACGCTGGCCCACTGGTTGCGATGCTGGAGCACGGCGCGCAGATCATGCCCGATGCCGGCCATGGCCGGGCTTTGCAGCAAGGGCTGCATACCGTACTGGGTGAAGTGCACATCCTGGGCGCTCGCTTCGGGGGCGATGAAAGCGAACAGGACCACGGGCAGGAGGAGTAGTGATCGACGCATGGGTTTCAAGGTTGGGAAGGACCAAGGCCGGATCGGTCCTCCAAGGGTCTAACACGGGGAAAGTGCGGGTGGTTGGGTCCGTGGGGCAGGGCTTGTTCCATCGTTATTCCGGGAAGGGGGGATGCGGCGAAGGAGCGCGCTCCAGCAGTTCCAGCGCCTCTTCCTTCGTATGCACGATGTGCACCTTCCGGTCCAAGGGATTCAGCACGAAGACCATCCCGAGCATGATGGCCATCTTCCGGTCGGGCGAAACGAACACCAACCGGATCCCGGCCGGAAGTCCGTGCAGGTCGATCCGCACATCGAAGAGCGCGGGGTCCAGTTCCATCGACTCCGGCACCGTGATCAGGTATGCGGAGATGTCGGCGGCCATTTCCTGAGCGATCGTCCGGAACAGTCCATCCATCCCTGCTGGATCGATGGTGCCGTTCTCCGCGAGGGCGATGGTTGCGATATCCGGTGGAAGCACGGCCATATCTAGCGGATCAACGTGATGTTCCCCTGCCTTTCCAGGGTTCGTCCATCCTTCAAGGTGGCGTGGAGCTGGTACACGAACACACCCGCATCCAGTGGCTGGCCGTTGTGCTGTCCCTCCCAGCATTGCGTCGGGTCGAAGCTCTCGTACACCTTGTTGCCCCACCGGTCGAAGAGGCGGAAGGCCAAGTGTGCGATGCAGGGGCCGTACACGCACAAGCGGTCGTTCTTGCCGCTGCCATCGGGACTGAAGGCCGAGGGCACGAAGACCGAGCCTTCATCACATCCGAGCACCACCAGTTGCACTTGCGCGGTATCCAGGCAGCCGAAGCTGTTGATGGCGTACAAAGTCACCGGATAGACACCTGGGGCGCTGGGCAAGGTCCACGCGGTGCGTATCGTGTCAATGACGATGTAAGGTGCCTGGCCGTTGAAGGCCCAGGTCCAACGATCGGCATGCACCCCCTCGCCTTGGAGTAGCACCGCATCATCGGGATCATACGGGCCCACAGGATCCACGACGATGCCGATCTCCGGCTTCGGCCATACGGTGATGAGGTCGTTGAAGGTGGTGTCGTACGCGCAGCCTTGCAGCGTGGTGAAGCCCACGGTGATATCGTATGTACCGTCCTGCTGGAAGAGGTGCGTTACGCTGGCGCCCTGTCCCGTGGTGCCATCACCGAAATCCCAATGGATGTCCTGTACGGCACTGGTGCATACGAAGTCCACTTCAAGTGGCATACAGCCCAAGCGCGGCGTGGCCGTCACCACGATGGACGGTTCGGGCGATGCGATGACGGCATGGTCCATCGCGGTGCAGTCGTTGTTCACATCGTAGGCCACGCAGGTGTAGTTGCCGAGACCCAGGCCGAGCGCACTCACGTGCAGCACAGGACCGGTCTGTCCGAGCAGGGCCACTCCGTTGAAGTACCATTGATGACCCACGGGATCCACCGCAGCATGCGCAGTGAGCTGCAGGTTGTTCGCACAGAGGCCGCCCTGTGGCACCACGACACCGCTGAACAACTCGGAGGTGTTCAGCACGAGCTTGTCGAAGAGGTAGTAGGGATAGGCGCTGCGCTCAGCGGTATGGACATGGTCGGCGGGACGGTCACAGGGCGCACCGATCATGATCGCGGCCATGTCCACGGGAGGAGTGAAGCTGATGGTGATCACCGACCAGGTCGGTTCTGCTTGGTAGGAGGCATGTCCCAACGCCACCCATCCGAGCGGTGCAGGACAGGCGGAGCCATAGATGGGGAACTGCGCCTCGTCCGCGAAGCCGAACACGGTGATGTCGATCGGTCCCGTCCATGGTGGGATGAAGGCGTAGGGCATCGTGTCCACGATCCCGCCACCGGCGATGTAGGCGCGGAGCGTGTAGGGTGTGCCGGCCTGCAGCGGCGCACTGAGATTGCATCCGAGGTACTCGTCGTGATCGCCCAGGCCGAACGGACCCGTGGAGGCGATGATGCCCACGTAACCGTGACCGTCCGGCGGAGGGAACGGCGCGTTCACCATGTTGAAGGACGGATCGTAGTAGTAGTCCGATGTGCCCTCCGTGGCCTGTGACCACTCCGAGCAGCGGTCCAGTTGGCTGAGGAAGTTGGGCAGTTGATCGTACTGTTCGAAGGAAGGGTTGGGCACCAGCGAGGCCACGGTGGTGTCCACGACCAGGATGCCACCGCAGACGCAATCGAGGCTGTCGTTGAGGTCGATCAATCCATCGCCATCATCATCGATGGCGTTGTCGCAGATCTCCTGCGCTTGGAGCAGGCACGGGATCGCGAAGGCCGCACCGATGGACCAAGCGCGAAGCTGGATACCGATCGTCCGAGTGCGCTGCGCGTTCATCGCACCAAGGTGATGTTCCCTTGTCGTTCCACCACCTCGCCGTTCTTGAGGGTGGCGTGCAGGTGATGGACGAACACACCGGGGTTGAGCGGCTGCCCGTTGTGGAGGCCGTCCCAGCATTGCGCCGGGTCGAAGCTCTCGTACACCTTCACGCCCCATCGGTCGAAGATGCGGAAGGTCATGTAGGCGATGCAGTCCGACCCATATACACAGAGCACATCGTTCCTTCCCGAGGCGTTGGGACTGAAGGCGGTGGGCACATGGACGTTCGCACCGCTGCAGGCCTTCACGGTGAGGGTGACGTAGGCGGTGTCACGACAGAGGTGGACATTGCTCCCGTAGAGCACGATGCCGTATTCGCCGCCGACGTCCGGTGTGGTGATGGTGGTGGAGGCATTGTTGAGCACGATGTACGGCGGTAGGTCGCCGAGCACCCAGATCCAGCGATCCGCGTTGGGTCCCACGCCCTGGAGTTGGACCGCCTGTCCGGCCTCGTAAGGTCCCGGCGGATCGAGCACGATGTCGATGTCCGGTGTCGGCAGCACCGTGATGTGATCGATCATCAAGGTGTCGTAGGTGCAACCGGCCACGGTGGTGTATTCCACGTACAGGTCGTACACGCCCGGCTCGTGATAGATGTGTTGTGCGGGCTCGGTGTTCGCGGTGCCGCCATCACCGAAGTCCCAAGTGATGCTCTGCACGTCGCTGTTGCAGGTGACGTCCACCACCAAGGGTTCGCAGCCCGTGCGGGGGGATGCGCTGATCACGAAGGGCGAACGGGCTTCCGGCAACAGCACATGGTCCATGGCGAGGCAGGTGCCATCCGCATAGCGCGCGATGCAGGTGTAACGACCGGGTGTCAGTCCCGCATCGCTGACGGGAAGCACGGTGTTCGTCTGGCCGGGCAAGGCGATCCCTTCGAAATACCATTGGTAGCTCAGTGCACCGGGCAGTGCATGTGCGGTCAGTTGTACATCATCCGCGCACCAGGCGCCCGTGGGAACGATCAATCCGGAGAACCGCTCGGACCGGTTCAGGATCAGGTCATCGAACAGGAAGAAGGGTGCGGCGCTGTCGGCGGAGAGGATGACGTCGGCCGGGGGATCACAAGGACCACCGATCATCAGCGCGGCCATGTTCACCTCCGGCGTGAACGAGAGCGTGAGCACGGACCACACGGAGTCCGCTTGGTAGGAGGCGTGGCCCAGCTCCACCCAACCGATCCCGTTGCCCGGACAGCCGTAGTACTCGAAGGGGAACTGGTAGGGGCCCACAGTGGGATAACCGAAAACCGTGATGTCCACCGGACCGAACCAAGGTGTGCGATAGGCCGAGCCTTCGTTGACCAACCTTCCACCTCCGGCGATGTGGGTCCGCAGCGTATAGGGCACACCGGCCTGCAACGGTTCGGAGAGTTCCGCGCCGAGGTACTCCACGTACGGAGGTCCGGTAGCGCCCCAGCCGGGCGCCACGTCCATGATGATCACCCCCGCATAGGCCTCGCCATCGGGCAGCGGTGAAGGCACGTTGGGCATGCCGAAAGCCTGTTCGTGGAAATAGTCGGGTGTGCCGGCCGTGTACTGCGACCATGCAACGCTGTTGTCCAACTGGCCGGGAGCGGTCGGCAGAACATCATATTCCTCGAAGGAGGGGTTCGGGATGATGGAGCTGATGGCATTATCCATCGCGATCGTCCGTCCGCACGAACAGTCCGTGCTGTCGTTGAGGTCGATGAGGCCGTCCGAATCATCGTCGATGGCGTTGTCGCAGATCTCCTGGGCCGATGCACCGGTGGCCGCGAGGAGCAGCACCAACAACGGGCCGAACCGCGATGGAGTGGACGGCACCTTCATCGGACCAAGGTGATGTTGCCCTGTTTCTCCACGACCTCATCGGTGGTCAGCGTTGCACGGAGGTGGTACATGAACACCCCGGCATTCACCGGCTGCCCGTTGTGCAGTCCGTCCCAGCAGGCCTTCGGGTCCGTGCTCTCGTACACCTTGTTGCCCCAGCGATCGAAGATGCGGAACGTCATATACAGGATGCATTCGCCGTACACGCATTGCCGATCGTTCTTTCCGCTCGCGTCCGGACTGAAGGCCGAGGGTACGAAGACGGTGTTCGCGTTGCATGCGGGCACTGTGAACCGGATGTAGGCGGTGTCCAGGCAATCGAACGCGTTGCGTGCATACAGGGCCACCTCGTATTCGCCCGCTGCGGTGGGCAGGGGGAAGGTGGTGGTCTGCGTGTTCAACACCACGTAGGGCGGAACGTTCCCGAAGGTCCACGACCAGTGTTCTGCGGGTCCACCCGTGCCTTGCAGTTGCAACTGTTCTCCGCCGGTGTATGGACCGGGCAGGTCCACATGGATACCGATCTCGGGTTTCGGATGCACCGTGATCAGCTTGTTCAGCGGCATACTGTACGTACAACCGCTGAGCGATGCGTAATCCACGAAGAGGTCGTCGTAGGTGCCCGTATCGACATACGTATGGCTCAGCGTATCCCCCTGGGCTGAAGTGCCATCGCCGAAATGCCAGGTGATGGATGCGAGGGGCGTAGCGCATTCGAACTCCACCTCCAGCGGTCGGCACCCGGTCAATGGCGATATCGAAAGGTCCAATGTCAAGGGCTCGGGCGCTACGCGGTGTTCCATCGCGAGGCAGTCGTTGGCCGCATTGCGTGCCACACAGGTGTAGAGCCCCGGACCCATGGCAACGCTCACCTCCAACACATCGTCCGTTTCGCCCATGAGGGCCACGCCGTCCAGATACCATTGATAGCCCACCGTGTTCGGTGGTGGATACGCCGTGAGCACAAGGTCCTGCGCGCAGAGCCCGCCGCTGGGTGCGATCACCCCGGTGAACTGGTCCTGCGTGTTCAGCACGAGGTCGTCCATCAGGTAATAAGGGTACTGAACGCCGAGCAGGAGCGTATCCGCTGGATCATACCTCGGATAGTGGTCGGCAGGGATGGCACACGGCGGACCGAGCATGATGGAGGCGATATCCACCGGGGGCGTGAAGGCGATCGTCAGCACCGACCATTCCGGTTCAGCCTGGTAGGTGGCGTGTCCGATCTCCATCCATCCCTGATCCCCGGGACATCCGAAGTCAAAGGCGGGGAATGTGACCGGTGTTGGCTTGCCGAAGAGGGTGATGTCCAGTGGCCCGAACCAGCCCGGCACCATGGCATTCCCAGTGGTATCGAACATACCACCGCCGGTGACGTAGGCGCGCAACACATAGGGCGTTCCCGCTTGCAAGGGCTGCAGCAGGTTGGTGCCCAGGTACTCCATGTAAGGGATGTTCGGACCGGACAAGAGATGGATGGCCAGGAAGCCCACGATCGCATCACCATCCGGTAAGGGTAATGGTATGCCGGGTTTAGGGTTGGACAATGCGTGGTAATAGTCCGTGGTCGACATGGAGGCCTGTGACCAATCCGTGCAGTAGTCCAGCTGGCTGATGCTGGTCGGCAGCGAATCGTAGAGTTCGAACGAAGGGTTCGGGATCAACGAGTTCACGGTGCTGTCCACGATGAGGATGTGGCCGCACGCGCAATCCGATGTGTCGTTGAGGTCCACCAGTCCGTCGGCATCATCATCGATGGCGTTGTCGCAGATCTCCTGGGCGAACACGCGCGGTGCCGCGATGAGCATCAGCAACAACAGGCAGAGGCGAAGGGGCAGGGCGGTCCCCGTCATCGCACCAAGGTGATGTTCCCGCTTTTTTCCACGACCTCCTCGGTGGCCAGCGTGGCGACCAGATGATAGGTGAACACCCCCGGGTTGAGCGGCTCACCGTTGTGCAGGCCATCCCAGCAAGCCGAAGGATCGTTGCTTTCGTAAACCTTGTTGCCCCAACGGTCGAAGATGCGGAACAGCATCCGCTCGATGCAATCGCCGTATACGCATTGGCCGTCGTTCTTGCCGTTCGCGTTCGGACTGAAGGCCGAGGGCACAAAGACGGTGTTCGCGTTGCAGGCCGGCACCTCCAGCCGGATGTAGGCCGTGTCGAAACAGGTGAACGAGGTGTTGACGTTGTAGAGCACACTGCCGTAGAGCGCCACTTCGTAGAGGCCCGCTGCGCTCGGCAGCGTGAGGGGTGTACGGCTCGTGTCCACGTGCACATACGGCGGGATGCCGCCGAAGGACCACGACCAGTGGTCGGTGTTCGTGCCAACGCCTTGCAGCGAGACGGTCTGTCCCGGGAGATAGGGCCCGGGTGGATCCACCACGATGGCGATGTCCGGCCGGTGCAGCACGGTGATCGGCAGGTTCAAAGGTGAGCTGTAGGTGCAACCGGTGAGCGCGGTGTATTCGAAGGTGACGTCGTAGGTGCCGGCCTCCTCATAGGTATGCGTGATGGTGGTGCCTTGCCCGCTGGTGCCATCGCCGAAATGCCAGGTCATCGCTGCAAGGTCGTTGTTGCACACGAACTCCACCTCCAGGGGTTCGCAGCCTTTGCGCGGCGAGACATCCAGATCCAGGATGATCGCTTCCGGCGATACCAGATGGTCCATGGCCAAGCAATCGTTGTCGGCATCGAAGGCCACGCAGGTGTAGACGCCCGCACCCATCGACAA
>DASWWQ010000075.1:0-11565 GCA_036405935.1 Flavobacteriales bacterium | reverse complement strand
ACCTGAACCTGGTCCGCCGCGCGGTGGACCAGAAGGACCAGAAGGCCTACGCCGAGCTGATGGGCCGCTACCGCGACTCGATCTACTTCATGTTGTTGAAGATGATCAACAACAAGGATGACGCGGACGACCTCACCATCGAGGCCTTCGGCAAGGCCTTCAACCGCCTGCACCAGTACACACCGAACTACGCGTTCAGCACCTGGTTGTTCAAGATCGCCTCGAACAACTGCATCGACTGGATCCGCAAGCAGAAGAAGAAGATGCTGAGCATCGACAATCCCATCGGCACCGACGATGGCGATGAGATGCACATCGAACTGAAAGGGCACGGCCTCGATCCCAGTGAGGTGGTGATCCGCGACCAGAAGAGCGAGGTGATGCGTGAGGTCGTGGACAAGTTGAAGCCCCGCTACCGCACCTTGGTGGAGCTGCGCTACTACAAGGAATACAGCTACGAGGAGATCGCCGAGGAGCTCGACCTGCCGCTCGGCACCGTGAAGGCCCAGCTCTTCCGCGCCCGCGAGTTCCTCGAGAACCTGCTCAACGCCCGCAAGGACACGATCTGAGCATCCGTCCATGTGCTCATGTGCACATGAGCACATGGCCACATGAGCACATGACAACGTCCTCCGCGATCATCCTCCGGCATTTCCCTGCGCTCACCGCGCAGCAGAAGGCGCATTTCGAGCGGCTCGGCACGCTCTACCCCGAGTGGAACGAACGGGTGAACCTGATCTCGCGCAAGGACATCGAGCACCTCTACGAGCGGCATATCCTGCACTCGCTGGGCATCGCCAAGGTGTACCGGTTCGCACCGGGCATGCGCATCATCGATGTCGGCACCGGCGGTGGCTTCCCCTTGGTGCCACTGGCCATCCTGTTCCAGGAATGCTCTTTCCATGGGATCGACGGCATCGGCAAGAAGATCCGGGCCGTGCAAGGGGTCATCGAGGGACTGGGCCTCACCAACTGCACGGCCGAACAGGTGCGCAGCGAGGACCATAAGCGGAAGTACGACTTCATCGTGAGCCGAGCCGTCACCGCATTGCCCGATTTCATCCGCGCCACCCGGCATCTTGTCCCGAAGGATCCACGCCCGAAGGAGCCCCTGTCGGACGATTGGAACACGGGGATGCTCTACCTCAAGGGAGGCCAGCTTGCGGACGAGATCATGCCGGTGACGCAGCCGGTGCGTGTCATCGATCTGAACGAGTTCTTCCCGGGCGAGTTCTTCGCAACGAAGAAGGTGGTGGCGGTGAGCCTGTGATCAAGCTTCGCTCAATTGCGTCCGGCTGAGGCCATGATAGAGGCCATGCGTATCCGCGATCAGCTCATCGTGGCTGCCGGTCTGCACCAACGTGCCCTTGTCCAACACCAGGATGCGATCGGCGTTGCGCACGGTGCTCAGGCGATGGGCGATCACGATGCTGGTGCGGCCTTCCATCAACTTGTCCAAGGCATCCTGCACGAGCTTCTCGCTGGCGGTGTCGAGGGCACTGGTGGCCTCATCGAGGATCAGGATCGCCGGGTCCTTCAGCACCGCGCGTGCGATGGCGATACGCTGGCGTTGCCCGCCGCTGAGCTGGATGCCGCGTTCCCCCACGATAGTATCGTAGCCCTGCGTGAAAGAGGCGATGAACTCGTGCGCATTGGCCTTGCGCGCCGCGGCCTCCACTTCGGCCTGTGAGGCACCCGGCCGGCCGTAGGCGATGTTCTCGCGGATGCTTCCCCCGAAAAGCAGTACCTCCTGGGGCACGATGGCCATCCGGTCGCGCAGGGTGTTCAGGTCCATCTCGCGGATGTCCGTACCACCGATCGTGATGCGGCCGCCGACCACCTCGTAGAAGCGCAGCACGAGCGAGGCGATGGTGCTCTTGCCCGCGCCGCTCGGTCCGACCAAGGCCACGCGTTCCCCTTCCTTCACGGTGAAGGATACCGCACGGAGCACGGGTTGGTCCGGGCGCGTGGCGTAATGGAAGGCGACGTGGTCGAACATGAGGTCGCCGCGTGGCCCGTTGCGGCGATCGCGTGCCGCATCCAAGGCGATCGCTTCCGCTCGCTCCTCCTGCAGGTCCATCAAACGCTCGGTGGCGCCGACGGCCTTCAACAGCGTGGTGATCAGCTCGGGGATGCTGCCGATGCTGGCGCCGATCATGATGGACAGGCCGAGGAACGACGCGATATCACCGACTTCCAATGCTCCTTCGGCCCGCAGGTGCACGGCGCGCCAGATGATGAAGACCACCACGCCGAACATGGCGAAGATGATGAACGACACAAAGGCCCCACGCCAACGCACACCTTTCATCGCCAGCGCCCGCGCCTCCAGCACGCTGCGGCCGTAGCGGGCCACCTCGTGACCTTCGTTGCCGAAGGCCTTCACGTTCTGGATGCCTTGCAGGGTCTCGTCCACGATCACGTTCGTGTCGGCGATGCGGTCCTGCACCTGCTTGCTCAACTTGCGGATGTAGCGCCCGAAGAACACCGCGCAGAGCGCCACCACGGGCAGCGAGGCCAACATGGTCAACGTCAACTTCACACTCACATAGGTGAGCAGGGTGATGCCGATCCCGATGGTGACGAACTGCCGCAGGAATTCGGCGAGCACGGTGGTCAGGCCTTCCTGCAGCAGCGACACGTCGGCGCTGATGCGGCTGTTGAGCTCACCCACACGGCGCTGCGCGAAGAAGGTCATCGGCATGCGTACCAGATGCGCGTAGGTGTCCTGGCGGATCCGGGCCAATGCGAACTCGGAGACCTTGCCGAAGGTGAGGATGCGGAAGTAGCCGAACAGGGCCTGCGCGGCGAAAACGAGCACCAGCAGCTTGGCGATGGAGTCGATGTTCGTGAGGTCGGTCAACGGTGCGCTCCAGAAGTCGGTGCCGGCGCGGGCATCGATCAATCGGCCCAGCAGCAGCGGAAAGGCCAGGCTCAGCAAGCTGGTGATCAGCAGGCAGAACAGCCCGAAAGCGAAGGTGCCGCGGTAGGGCTTCAGGTAGCGGAAGAGCCGCAGTGTCCGCCGCAGCGTGACCTTGTCCAGCTTGGCGGGTTCGGCGCCGTCATCATCGGGTCTTCTTCTGCGCGGGCCGGCCATCTTCTGGGATCAGTAAAGGAGAGGATGGGATGATGGGCGGGCCACGTATTTGCTCCTCGTTTCGATCCTCTCAACATCTCCTCATCGCATCCTCTCATCCCTTCATCCTCTCATTGTCGGATCAGGAGTGGATCGCCACCATCTTGTCCGCGATGTGGTCGAAGAGGTTCTTCAAGGGCTTCTCCACCATCATCTTGATGATCGGGTTGAGGTCCGCTTCGAAGACCTGGTAGGCCTTGGTGCGGTCGCCGTCCGCATGCAGGTGCACGTCGAGCGTGAAGGGAAAGGGCGCGCGGTCGGTGCTCTTCATCTTCACCAGGCTACCCGGCGTGCCACCGTCCAGCTGCAGGCCGATGGTGGCGGCACCCTGCACCTTGAAGGAGCAGCTGCGCCCATCGCTCTTCCAGTCGCTGATGCGGTCCTGCGGTAGCAACTGCCTGAAGTTGTCCATGTTCTGGAGGAAGACCTCGATCTCGCCCACGGTACGGGGCACCTCCACATGCTTGCTTTCGATCCGGGTCATGTTCAGGCGCTCACGGGGTTGTTCCACTGCGAGGGGTCGGCCCGCCATTCGTTCAGGCTGGTCAGGTCCTTCTCGGTGATGTACTCATCACGCATGGCCTGCTCCAACAGGGTATTGTAGTCGGTGAGGGCATGCAGCTTCACCTTCTCCTTTTCGAAGGCCTTCGTGGCCACATCGAAACCGTAGGTGAAGATGCTGACCATTCCCTTGACCTCGCAGCCGGCCTCGCGCAGGGCGCGTGCGGCGTTCAGGCTGCTCTTGCCCGTGCTCACCAGGTCCTCGATCACCACAGCGCTGTGGCCTTGGCCGAGGTCGCCCTCCACGAGGTTCTCCATGCCGTGGCCCTTGGCCGAGCTGCGCACGTACACGAAGGGCAGCCCCATCTCGTGGGCCACCAAGGCCCCGAGGGCGATGCCGCCCGTGGCCACCCCGGCGATCAGATCGGGCCGGCTGAACTCGCGTTCGATGGTTTCCACGAACTGTTGGCGGATGTACGTCCGCACCGCAGGATAGCTCAGGGTCTTGCGGTTGTCGCAGTAGATCGGGCTCTTCCAGCCGCTGGCCCAGGTGTAGGGTTTCGAGGGGCTCAGCTTCACGGCCTTGATCTGTAAGAGGAATTCGGCGATCTTCAGCGCCGGATCGAGGCGTGCATCCATGGCGCGAAAGTATGAAGTACACATCAACGGGAAACCGTTCGTGATCGGTGAACGGCCCGATCCACGGGGCGTTCCCGACAATTGGCTGGCGGTGCAGGTGCACGCCGCTGCCGAGCTGCCGGCCCTCGTGGCCCGCCTGGGTAGCACGAAACATCTCCATGGTATCCATGCCTACGGGGATGTGGAGCGCATCTGGGACGATCTCCGTGCGGGCTATCGTTTCGTGCAGGCCGCCGGTGGGGCCGTGTCGGACGGCAACGGACGCCTGCTGTTGATCCATCGCTTGGGCCGGTGGGACCTTCCCAAGGGCAAGGTGGAGGCCGGTGAGCCCATCGATGTGGGGGCCGTGCGTGAGGTGAAGGAGGAGTGCGGCCTGTCCGATGTGCGCCTGTTGGGCGCCCTCTGCCACACTTGGCATACCTACGAGCGGAAGGGCGAACAGCACCTCAAGCGCACCGACTGGTTCCTGATGCAGGCGTCCGCGGACCAACCCCTGACGGCCCAGACCGAGGAGGACATCGATGAGGTGCGGTGGATGACGGTGCAGGAACTGGCCGCCATCCGGGCGGACATCTATCCTTCGCTGGTGCCCGTGCTCAACGCTTGGGAGGAGTCCCGCGATGGGGCGTGATCCGGTTCTCCTCCAACTGCTGCACCTTCAACTTGTGCAGCACGGGGCCCAGGCCCGAGGACGGTAGCGGTGCCGGGCTCAATACCAGTTCCCGTCCTTTCAACAGGTGGAAAATGGGGAGGTTCCTGGCGCGCAGCGCCTCCATCACGGTACCGTCGTTGCCGCCCATCAGCCAGGTCCAGTCCAACGTGGGATGCGCCTTGCGGTAGCGCGTCAAGTGCTCCGGACCATCGCCCAGCAGCACCCCGATGAAACGCACAGCGGAGCCGTTCTCCTTGTGCAGTTGTTCCAGGGCGACAAGCTCCTGCTCGCACACGGAGCAGCGGTCGCCGACCAGGAAGAACAGGGTGTGGCCCTGCAGCAGGCTGTCCACGATCACCTTTTCGCCCCGTTCGTCGGTGAGCTTGAGCGAGGGCAGCGCGGTGCCGGGTTCCATCGCGGTGAGGTCCCACAGGATGTTGGTGGCGATGGTGCGGTGCTCGGGATAGGCCGATCCTTCGGCCACCTGCTGGAGGATGGTGCGCATGCCGTTGCGGTCGAAGAGCTTGCCCCAGTATTGCGCGCGCAGCTCGGTGATCATCACCAGCTCCGTCAGCTGGTCGTTGTCGCGCAGCAGGTCGTTGCGTGCGAGCAGGGTCATGACGCTGTCCGCATCACCGTCCTTGATCGCATGGACCAGTCCGCGTTCGTTGCTCTGGAAGGGAAAGCGTACCAGGTGATCGGTGAAGAACGCGTCTATGAAGTGCACGTAGGCCGGCACATCGTAGGCCACCGGTCGGCCTTTCAGATAGCGGTCGAAGAGGTCGCGATCGTTGGCGCGCGGCCCCAGATGCAGTCCGGCGAGACCGTATTCCACCTCGCTCCGGAACCACGGGTCGGGCACCTCGGCATAGAAGCGGCGGAGCTTCCGGTCGAAGGTGTCGATGCGGGCCTCGGAATCCTTGGAGTTCACGAAGCGGCCGGCTTGCTGATGGAGGCTGTCACCGGGCTGCTCGGGATGGGCAACGGTGCGTTGGGCCATCAGGTCCTCCGCCACGAAGGCGTCGAGGCGTTCGTAGAGGTCGGTGGTCAGCATGTTCACGTCGAGCGCATCGATCTCCGTGAACTCCAGCTGCACCTTGGCGGTGCCGTTCAGCGTGCGTGGTGTGCCCGACGGCAAGGGCGGGAAGCCGATGTGGTAGGTGGCGCTGCGCAGGAAGAGGTCGGCGCTCACCGCTCCGATGCGCAACATGGCCTTGGTGGTGCCGGACACCTCCGCGGTGAGCACCGCGTGTCCTTGGTCGTCCAGCAGGGCATCGGCGAGGGGTTCCTGCCGCATGGTGAACAGTTCCAGGTAACGGTAGAGGAAGATGCGCTCACCGGCGTAGGTGGGGGCGTTCACCTCCAAGGTAACCGGTGCGGCATCCAGCCCGAGGGAAAGGAACAGGAAAGGGAACAGGAGGGCCTTCCTCATCCGATGCGTACCGCTGCTGGAACGAACGCGGAAACGTCGGTCTTATTGGCGATCAGCTCGCGCACGATGGTGCTGCTGATGTGGGCGTGCTGGGGCAGTGCGGGGAGGAACAGCGTCTCGACGTTGCGCAGCTCGAGGTTCATCAGGGCGATGCTGCGTTCGTTGCCGTGGTCGGTGCTGTTGCGCAATCCACGCACGATGTACTTCGCGCCAAGTCGCACGCAGAGGTCCGCGGTGAGCCCTTGATAGGTGGTCACCTCCACGTTGTGCAGATGGGCGCACGAGGCGCGCAGCCAGGCCAAGCGCTGTTCCAAGGGGAACATGTACTTCTTCGTGGTGTTCTCCCCGATGGCCACCACCAATCGGTCGAACAGCGGTCCGGCCCGCTCCACGATGGAGAGATGCCCCACGGTCACGGGGTCGAAGGAGCCGGGGAAGACGGCGATGCGCTGGCTCATGCTGGTTCCACCGAGAGCTTCGGTGGGGGCGTTGGTTTGAAGAAGCTGAAATGGACGTTGCCGTAGACGCGGGTGCGATCGAACCAAGGGTCGTGTTGCATATCCACATCCTTGGGGTGTTCCACGATCATCAAGCCGTCGTCCGCGAGCAAACCGCGTTCGCGTACCAGGGCGGGCAGTTTTTCCGTGCCTTCGAGGTGGAAGGGCGGATCGGCGAACACGATGTCGAAGGTTGCGCCACCGGGGGCGCTGCGGCCCAGGTGCGCGAACACATCGGAGCGCACATGCAGCCATTGGGTGGTGATGTTCACCTCACGGGCGAGCCGTTGTTGGTAGGCGTGCAACGTGGCGTCCTGCTCCACACTGATCACCTGTTCGGCACCGCGGCTGAGGAATTCCAAGGAGATGTTGCCCGACCCCGCGAAGAGGTCCAGCACGCGGATACCTTCCAACGGGATCGAATGCTGCAGGATGTTGAAGAGGCCTTCCTTGGCGAAGTCCGTGGTGGGCCGCGCCAGCATGGTCTTCGGCGGGTCCACGCGCCGCCCCTTGTGGATGCCACCTACGATACGCATGCGAACTGTTCGGTGAGGGCGGCCCACAGGTGCGACATCTCCAGCAGGGGGGCTCCCGAGTGAAGGGTGGGCGGTGCCAAGGGTGCGGTATGGGGGAAGTAGCGTCGGAGCAGTTCCACTTCGGACTCCTGCAGGTGCGTGCCGCTCCGTAGCAGATCCACATCGGCGGGTCGCAGGCCGCATTGTTCCACGGCGAAAAGCGTGTAGTACAGCAGGTCCTCACCGTTCACCGCATGGAAGGTGTTGCTCAGGAGAAGGCGTCCGTCCTTGGCGATCACCAGGTCCAGTCTTTTTTGGGCGCGGTGCAGCACCACCGCGGCGCGGGCGGGCGCATGGGAGCGCGACAATGCGGCCTGCACCAGCACGGCCTGCAAGGGCAGGGGACGTGCATTGGGGAAGCGCGACATCAGCTTGTGCTCGGCCTGTTCGTCGTGCAGGTACACGCAACGCGCACCGAGGGCGTTGATCGGTTCATCGCGCAGCAGGCCGGTGGGCAGGTGGCCATGCACCATACGTAGATGCGCCATCTCACTGCCGGGCACCAAGGCGTTCTCCGGCACCAGGGTGCTGATCACCGGAAGGGCCACGAAGGAGACGCTCATCGGGCGCATCGGCAGCTGCGTGTCGCGCGGGAGCACCTCGCCCTTGTCGGCGAAGAGCGCTACTACGGACCCATCGCTGCGGTCGTGCACACACCAGGCCTGCAGGTCGGGAGAGAGCAGCACGCTGAGGTGCCAGCTGCGTTCCAGTGTGGGGTCGTATCGTTCGGTCCGGTGCTCGGCGATCATGCGGAGCACAAAGGAAGGGCGATCGGGGCATCCTTGGCGCACTACCTTCCGCACCTCCGCATTGACGGAAGTTCCGACATGCCCGAACCTACGGCCGCCCTTCCTTCGCTCGGCGAACAGCTGCGCCGCACCTTGGTGCATGCGCCGACGCAAGGGCAGGAGAAGGCCATCCATGCGTTGGAGCGCCTGCTCTCCACCGACCGGGAACGGGCCACCTTGGTGCTGAAGGGATATGCCGGCACGGGCAAGACAACGCTGGTGGGCGCGTTGGTGAAGGTGCTCGCCCGGGAACGCCGGCCCGTCGTGCTGCTGGCGCCCACCGGCCGCGCCGCCAAGGTGTTGAGCGCCTATGCCAAGGCGCCGGCGAGCACCATCCATCGGCGCATCTATCGCGTGAGCGGGGAGGAGGACGGCGGCTACGGCGGCATGTCGCTCGCGCACAACCGCGATGCGGGTGCCCTCTTCGTGGTGGACGAGGCCAGCATGATCGGCTCGCACAGCGTGTCGGGCAGCGAAGGCGGCTTCGGCGATCGGGATCTGTTGCAGGACCTGTTCGAGCATGTCTTCGCTGCGCCGGGCGCGCGCCTGTTGTTGATCGGTGATCCCGCGCAGTTGCCGCCCGTGGGCAGCGACCACAGTCCGGCGTTGGACGTGAAGGACCTCCGTGATCTGGGCTTGTTGCCCGGACGGATCGAACTCACCGATGTGGTGCGTCAGGCCGAGGAATCGGGCATCCTCCACAACGCCACGGAGCTGCGCAGCCTGTTGCAGATCATGCCCGAGAAGGAGGAAGGCGCTGCGAAGGGCGAAGGACCGATCCCCCGTTTCACCCTGGGCTTCCCCGATGTGGAGCGCGTGGACGGCATGGACCTCCAGGACGCACTGGAGCAGGCCTATTCCCGCCACGGTGACGATGAGGTGTGCCTGATCTGCCGGAGCAACAAGCGCGCCTACCAGTACAGCCAACAGGTGCGTGCGCGCATCCGCGGCTTCGAGGACGAGCTCGTGGCCAACGACCGGCTGATGGTGGTGAAGAACAACTACTTCTGGGCCGGACGCAACGGCAAGGCGGAACTGATCGCGAACGGCGAGCAGATCACCGTGCAACGGGTGCATGGCATCGAGGAGCGTTTCGGGCTGCGTTTCGCGGACATCACCGCGGGCTGGTGGAACGGACAGGAGGACCGCGAGCTGGAGGTGAAGGTGATGTTGGATACGCTGGCGATCGAAAGTCCGGCCCTTCCGGGTGCGCGGATGCGCCAGCTCAGCAACGAGATCATGGCCACCTACACGGCCCGCACACGCGGCGCGCTCTACCGCAAGCTGAAGGAGGATCCCTATGCGCAGGCCCTACAGGTGAAGTACGCCTACGCCGTCACCTGCCACAAGGCGCAGGGCGGGCAGTGGAAAAGCGTGTTCGTGGACCAGGGCTACGTCACCGAGGAGATGATCGATCGCGAATACGTGCGTTGGCTCTACACGGCGATCACGCGGGCCAGTGAGAAGCTTTACCTCTTGAACTTCCATCCCCGTTTCTACGGCGACGAGGAGTGACGGGACTCGGGCTTCCAGCCCGAGCAAACGTGGATCTCATGCACCGACCGCATCCACGAACAGCACGCGTTCCACCGGTTCCTCCGTGGCGATCGCGATCAGATGGTCTGCACCCCAGCGGAAGGAACGCACGTGGTATTCCGGTGCGGCCATGCGCATGAAATCCGGATGGCGGATCGTGTTCGGGTTGTAGGAGCCTCCGAGATCCAGCGTCCGCAGGTCGTCCATGATGCCCACGCCGCAGGCCTTCAGCACGGCCTCCTTGCGCGTCCACAGTTCCAGGAAGCGATGTTTGCCTTCCTCCCCCGGGGGGATGCTGGCCACTTCATCCGGCGTGAAGAAATGCCGGCCCACCGCCTCGTGGTCCGTGCGGCGGTGCATCGTCTCGATGTCGGCACCGATCGGTGACCCTTCCTGGAAGGCGACGAGGAGGGCATCCTTCGTGTCGCTGAGGTTGAAGTGCAAGGAGCTGTCGGACAGGAAGGGTTTGCCGAACTCGCCCCGTTCCATCCTCACCTCGCGCGCGGCCATGCCGAGATACCGGCCCAGCAGTTCGCGCAGCAGCCCATGGCCGATGATGAAGCGCTCCCGATCGTGCTCGAAGCGGAAGCGATGCAGACGTTCCTGTTCGGCATCGTCCAGATGCTCCGCATAACGCGACAGCAGATGGCGCGCCGCGTCCAAGGTGGTGCACCAGACCTGTACCTCGTTCGGCTGCAGCACATCGGGCGGCGCAGCGGTGACGATCGCATCCTCCGGCGAGGCGCAGTGGATCGTCAGGCCGCGTTCACGCATTGGACCGGACGGCGCCCACCGACGCGGCCAGTGCCTGGTCGATGCTGTTGCGGAGTTCATGGGCCAAGGCGCGCACATGCGGCTCCTTGATCAGCGTGTAGTGATCACCGGGCACCATGCGGATGTCCACGCCGTTCTGCGCGAGCCCGCCCCAACCCATATCACGGGTGCCGGGACTGTCCTGCGTGCGGATCAACGTCACCCGGCCGGGGAATGGTTCCGGTGAGTAGGAGGCCGTGGCCTGTCCATAGGTATCGATGATGTTGAAGTGGCGCAGCTTGCCGGGGAGGATGCGCCCGCGGTCGAAGTAGTAACGCACCATGCGGCGCATCACCATCCGTTTCACGGGTGAGTAGAGCTTCTCATCCTCCTTCGTGCTGGCCACGCTTTCAGCAGGAGCGTACGTATCGAACAGGGCCACCAACGGCACTTGTTCACCGGCCGCGCGCAACTGGCACGCCATCTCGAAGGCCACGATGCCGCCGAAGGAATAACCGCCCAGGAGGTAGGGCCCGTTCGGCCTCACCTGTTTCATCTCACGGATGAAGTGCTCGGCGATGCTGCGCACGGTGTTGAAGGCGATGGGCTGTCCATCCTCGCCCTGGTGGAAGAATCCGTAGAAGGGCTGGTCGTCACCGATGTATTTCGGGATGAAGATGTTCGCTTCATCACCGTGCACGCAGAAGAACGGAACGCGATCGCCCTTGGGCTGGATGGCGCTGAGGTTCTTCCAGGGCTTGTCCTGCTTCTCGGCATTGATCGTCTCGGCCAACTTCGCGATCGTCGGCGCCTGGAACAGCGTCTTGATCGCAAGGCGTTTGCCGAGCTGGCGTTCCACGTGCGCGAACATCTGGATGCCGAGCAACGAGTGTCCGCCGATCTCGAAGAAGTTGTCGTGCACGCCGACCTTCTCCACGTTGAGCAACTTGCTCCAGATGGCGGCGAGCACGCCTTCGAGCTCGGTGCGCGGTGCCACATGTTCCGTGCGCAGGCGTGCGGCGCTGAGGTCGGGCACGGGCAGTTTCTTCTTGTCCG
>DASWWQ010000074.1:0-2872 GCA_036405935.1 Flavobacteriales bacterium | reverse complement strand
GCTACGGGTGCCGTGGCCATCTGCGAGGTGGCTTCGATGGTCGTCAGGTTCGGACGTGCGATCGTGAAGCCCATGCCATAAGCGTAACGCACTGCGCTGCCGATGAACACGTCCTGCGGCGGACCGGTCATCGGTGTGGTGAAGGTGCTGTTGGTGGAGAGGCAGGTCTGGTATTCGTTGCTGGACGTCTCCGACTGCGAAGCCGACATGTCCACGCCGATCTCGCCATAGATCTCGTAGTTGATGGATGCGATGAAGCCGATGGAACCCGACACCCCGATGCGGGCCTTGAAATAGCCGTTCTGGCTGTCGCCGGTGGTGACCGATGTGCTGCTGCCGCTGCAGATATCGCTTGCACTGGTGATGCTGCTGTAGCTGCCATCGCCGGGAGGGTCGCGCAGGATGTAGAGCGGCAGTGCAGGCGCATTGTAGTAGCCCAGCACATTGGTGAACGTGGTACCCACCATCACCGCCTTGAAACGGATCTGGGTGTTCTCGGCGAGGGTGCCGTGGGCTCCCTGATGATCCACCCCCAGGCCGAACTCGCGTATGCCCGAAGGCCAGTTCGCGCCCAGCGTATGGCGCACACGCACCTGCACGTCGTTGTAGTAGCGGGTGGTTCCCCAATCATCATACGAATCGGATTGGATCACGGTGATCGTAGTGGCCGTGTATGATGTAGCGAGCTGGCCGTCCACGTACAGGAACCACGGTTCGCCGACGTAGGCACCTTGGCGCGTATCGTACCGGATGGTGGCGATGAATTCCTGCTGGCCGGGACCGGCCGGCAGCGTGTAGTAGGTCTCCACGCCACCGTAGTTCTGGCCCCAGACCTGGTCGGCACCCACGCATTGGTACGTGAATCCTACTCCACCCGGCCCACCATGGGTACCAATGATCCCGAATCCATTTCCGGTGAACGGTCCGTTCACATGGACATCATTGCACCATTGGTTCTGTGCGTGCGCATGTTGTATCAGAGCAGTGCAGGCGATAAGCAGAGCCGTGGCGGCACCGCGTAGCAGCGCCCCAAGTGCCCGGAGCGGTGAGGAGATTGAGGGTCGTTCCATCTGTAGGGGAGGTTTGATCATCGGGTGGTCAAAACTCCAGCGATGCGAACGTCCGGCCATGCGTAGAAACACCCGTTTCTCGATCCGAGGGAAGTAAGAATTATAGAATTTGAGGATCAGAGAAATAGATGATGAGAGAAATACCGGATGGGAATCTCATCATCTCATCATCTCATCACCTCATCGTTCACAGACCTTCCTGATCGCCTCCACCAACTCCTCCCGCCGGAAGGGCTTGGGGATGAAGCCGTCCATACCGGCTTCCAGGCATCGATCCACCTCGGCCTTCATCACGTTGGCCGTCATGGCGAGGATGGGGATGCGCGAGGTGTCGCCGGGCAGCGCGCGGATGGCGCGGGTGGCCTCGTAGCCGTCCATCACCGGCATCTGCACATCCATCAGCACCAGGTCGTAGGTGTTGGCTTGCACCATGTCGACGGCGATGCTTCCGTTCGGGGCCACGTCGATGTGGACGCCAGGGTAGGTGTGGTTCAATTCATCCTGCGCAACCACCACATTGAACCTGTTGTCCTCGGCGAGGAGGATGCGCCACGGGGTCGAATGCGTTGCGGGTCGACGTGTTGCGGGTTGCGTGTTGTCCGGAGCCTGAACTGTTGTGCGCGTCCCTTGCGCTGCAATTCCATACGGGATCACCACGGTGAATGCGCTCCCCTTCCCGAGCTCGCTTTGGGCGGTGATGGTGCCGCCTTGCATGTACACCAAGCGTTTGCTGATGCTGAGGCCCAGGCCGGTGCCGCCGTATTTGCGGGTGTGGTCGCTGTCGCCTTGCGCGAACTCGTCGAACACCCGGGCCAGATTCTCGGGTGCGATGCCGATGCCCGTGTCCGTCACCACGAAACGCAGCATGACGGCCTCGGACAGCTGTTCCTTCACCTGCAGCGTGATGCGCACGGACCCGCGTTCGGTGAACTTGATGGCGTTGCCCACCAGGTTCATCAGCACTTGGTGAAGGCGTGTGGGGTCGCCGATCACACGTGCGGGCACGGCGGGGTCCACCTCCATCCGCACGAGCAGGCCTTTTTCCTCCGTGCGGTGTCTCAGCACGTCCACCACGCTGCGCAACACTTCCCGTGGGTCCAGCGGGACCTGCTCCAGTTCCAACTTGCCCGCTTCGATCTTGCTCAGGTCCAGGATGTCGTTCACGATCACCAGCAGGTTCTCGCTGCTCTGCGCGATGGCATCGAGGTAGGACTCCTGCGCGGGCAGGTGTTCGTTGCGCTTCAACGAGGTGCTCATGCCCATGATGGCGTTCATCGGTGTACGGATCTCGTGGCTCATGTTCGCCAGGAACTGCTGTTTCACCTGTTCGCTCTGTTCGGCGCGTTTGCGTTGTGCATCGGCCTCGTCCTTCTTGCGGCTCAGCTCCGTGGTGCGTTCCGCGACGGTCCGCTCCAACAATTCCTTTTGGCGGTTCAAGCCGCTGGTACGGATACGGATGAAGGCGAAGACACCGCCTACGAGGGCGATCGCATAGAACGCATAGGCCCACCACGTGCGCCACCACGGCGGAAGAACGATCAGCTTGAAGGATGTGCCCTTCGTGTCCCAGATGCCATCGCGGTTGTCGCCGCGCACACGGAACGTGTAGGTGCCGGGATCCAGGTTCGTGTACACGGCGCTGTGTTCGGTTCCACTGCTGATCCAGTCGGGGTCGAACCCGTCGAGCTTGTATTGGTATTGGTGCGAGCTGGGCGAGGCGAATTCGAGCGTGGCGAATTCGAAGGTGATCATGTTGGTGCTGTGCGGGATGCTGACCTCCGAAGCCAGGTACGCAGGTATGC
>DASWWQ010000073.1:0-9349 GCA_036405935.1 Flavobacteriales bacterium | reverse complement strand
CACGTTCACCGAGCCATTGATGTTCCGAACGTCCGCTACGCGGTTCGGATCCTCGTATTCCAGCAGGAAAACACCCGGTCCGGGGTACACATGCTGCGCCACGTAGTAATTGCGTTGCACCGAGATGCCGGCCTGCGTCACCACCTGGGAGTCGGTCCGGGGAATGGTATCCAGCGGTGTACCGTCACCCCAGTCGAGGATGAACTCCGGCCGGTCCGCCGGTGAGTTGGGGTTGGTCCACGTGATGATGGTGACCTCGTACAGCAGCGGGTTGTTGCCGGGGACGTGGCAGACCAGGATCTCGCCGGCCTGGTTGTGCGTGGCACTGACCGTCCCGCCCAGCACGATCGACATCAATACGCTAAGGGCGCGGGACAGGACCTTCATGGGTACGCAAAGTTCGTCTTTTTCAAGGCGTTCCCGTTGGGGGTCGGAGCCTTCCGGAAGCGTTTTCCGATGGACGATCCCGTTCGGGCCATGCCCTGCCATCAACGCAGAGGACGAACGGCTATTGGCCGATGTCCGTCGGCACCGCATGTTCCGGTCCGCTGCTCGTGGAAGGCTATCTTCGGCGGCCACCTCCCATGATCACCATCACCAAGACCAACCGTCCAGCGCCCGGCCGTGATACCGTGGCGTTGCTCACCGATCCCGCCCAGCTCCGCGGCCTGGAACTGGAGCGCAGCGACCGGCAATACCTCACCGAGCAGTTGCAGGCCGGGAACGGGCTGGCCGTCTGTGATGTCAGTGGCCGGTTGGTGATGGTGCACCGGATACAGGAGGGTGGCCCGGCCAAGCAGGCCGAACTGGCCCGGCGGGCAGGCAATGAGGCCGTGGTGAAGCTGGCCGCCGCCAAACGCGAGGAGGCGCAGGTGATCGCCCTGTCCGATGACCCCAAGCTCACGCTCGCCCTGGTGGAAGGTGCCGCTTTGGGCGCCTATGAGTTCCGCAAGTACAAGACCTCCGGCAAGGCCGCTTCGTTGAAGAAGCTCGTTGTGCTGGACAGCGCCGTCACCGGCAAGGCGTTGGAGGAACTGGTGGACGTCTGTGAGGCGGTGCATATCGCCCGTGATCTCGTGAACGAACCGGTGTCCTTCCTGAACGCCGTGCAGCTGGGTGCCGAACTGCGCACGCTGGCGAAGAGCGCCGGTTTCAAGGTGCAGGTGATGGAGAAGTCGCACATCGAGGCCCTCGGTATGGGTGGCCTGCTGGCGGTGAACCGCGGCAGTGTGGTGCCCCCGACCTTCTCCGTGCTGGAATGGAAGCCGAAGGGCGCCGTGAACAAGAAGCCGATCGTGCTGGTGGGCAAGGGGGTGGTGTACGATACGGGCGGTCTCAGCCTGAAGCCCACGCCCAACAGCATGGACTACATGAAATGCGATATGGCCGGTGCGGCGGCCGTGGCCGGGGCCATCACCGCCGTGGCCACGCAGGAACTGCCCGTGCACGTCATCGGCCTCATCCCCGCCACGGACAACCGGCCCGGTGGCGATGCCTACGCGCCCGGGGATGTGGTGCGCATGCACAGCGGCCTCACCGTGGAAGTGCTGAACACCGATGCCGAGGGCCGCATCGTCCTGGCCGATGCCCTGAGCTATGGGGAACGTTTCGAGCCCGAGCTGGTCTTCACCATCGCTACGCTCACGGGTGCGGCGGCCCGCGCCATCGGCAACTATGGCAGCGTGGTGATGGGCACGGCCGATGAGGAGCGCTTCCGCCTCCTGGACGACGCCGGTGAGCAGGTGTTCGAACGCTTGGCCCGCATGCCGTTCTGGGAGGAGTACGACAAGGAGATCGACAGCGACATCGCCGACATCAAGAACCTGGGCAGCGACCTCGCCGGGCAGATCACCGCCGGCAAGTTCCTCGCACGTTTCACCACGCGCCCTTTCATCCACATCGATATCGCCGCCACGGCCTATCTCCACAAGCGCGACCACTACCGCGTGAAGGGCGGGACCGGGGTCGGCGTCCGGTTGTTCTACGAATTCATCAAGCGCCGCGCAGCACAGAAGAAATGAGCGAAGGAAGGGCGCCCCGTGTGGGCATCAGTTGTGGCGATCTCAACGGGGTGGGACTGGAGGTGATCCTGAAGACCTTCGAGGACCCGCGCATGTTGCAGGAAGTGACTCCCGTGATCTACAGCAGTGCCAAGGCCGTGAGCCATCACCGCAAGGCCTTGGGCCTGGAGGAGCTCCAGTTCCATGGTGTGCACGACGCACAGGAGGCCCTGCCGAAGAAGCTCAATGTGGTGCACGTATGGGAGGAGGAGGTGGCCATCGAACTGGGCAGACCGTCCGGTGAACTGGCCAAGTACGCCATACAAAGCCTGGAGGCTGCCGCCAACGACCTCGCCCGAGGCAAGGTGGATGTGCTCGTAACCGCCCCCATAGACAAGAACAGCATGCAGACCGCAGGGTTCAACTTTCCCGGGCACACGGAATACCTCGCGCACCTGGCAGGTGGCGACCAGCCCGTGCTGATGATCCTGGCCGGTGAAGGCATCCGGGTGGGTACCGTCACGGGACATATTCCCCTGAAGGAGGTGGCCGAACGCATCACCACGGACCGGATCATGGAAAAGGCCCGGCTCTTCCACCAGAGCCTCCAGCGTGATTTCGGTGTCACCTCGCCCCGTATCGCCGTGTTGGGATTGAACCCCCATGCCGGTGACAACGGTACGCTCGGCAGTGAGGACCGCGAACGCATCGCACCCGCCGTGCGCCGCCTCAACGAGGAAGGCATCCTCGCTTTCGGGCCGTATCCGGCGGACGGTTTCTTCGGAAGCGGATCGTACAGCCGGTTCGATGGTGTGCTGGCGATGTACCATGATCAAGGGCTCGTCCCATTCAAGACCTTGAGCTTCGGCAACGGCGTCAACTACACGGCCGGCCTTCCCGTGGTGCGCACCAGCCCCGACCATGGTACCGGGCTGGGCATCGCCGGACAAGGCGTGGCCGATGAAGGCAGCTTCCGGCATGCCGTCTGGATGGCCTGTGACATCCTGCTGCAACGCGAGCGCTGGAAGGAGATCAACGCCAACCCGCTCAAGCCGCAGAAGAAGGAGAAGGAGCGCGGTGAGTAAGCGCCTTCCTTGATCGCGATGGCGCTCGCCCTGAGCCTTCGCGAAGCCCGCGGAGAAGCAAGGTTGAAGCGTCGCGCTTCAACCGGTCCAGTGGGATCCTGTCCCTAACCCATCAACAGTTCGGCCACCTGCAGGTCCACCGGCGTGGTGATCTTCAGATTGCGCTCCTCACCTTCCACCAGATGGATGTGCGTGCCCATGCGCTCCACCAACGTGGCCTCGTCCGTGAAGGCCGGATCGTAGGGCAGTTCGAAGGCCCGGCGCAGCAATTCGGTGCGGAAGCACTGCGGGGTCTGCACCGCGCGCAATGTGCTGCGGTCCATCGCGCGGTTCATTTCCCCATCCACCGAGCGTACCGAGGAGGTGATGGGCACCACGGGGATCGCCGCGCCATGTTCCCGGGCCGCTTCGAAACAGCGCGCGATCAGCCCGGCATCGATCAACGGACGCACGCCATCGTGCACGGCCACAAGGTCCGCATCACCGGCGGCGGCAAGACCGTTGCGTACGGAGTGGTAGCGCTCTTCACCACCATGCACCACCGTGTGCTCCACATGGAAGTGATGCCCGATGCAGAGCGTCCGCCAGATGCCCTCCTGGTCCTTCGGCAGCACCACGATGATGGGCATCGCCGGGTCAGCGCCGTGGAAGGCCTCGATGGTCCAGCACAGCACCGGCCGACCTTTCAGCAACATGAACTGCTTGGGGACGGAGCCGCGCGCCGACGCCGAAGCACTTTCGTGCAGGAGCCGCATGCGTTTGCCAGAGCCGCCGGCGACGATGATGGTGCACTTGGACATGGGGTGAAGTAACCGCAAAGACGCCGAGCGCGCAACGAAGGGCCGGAAAGAAGAAAGCCACAGGATCGCTGTGGCTTTCTTGGCGTGCTTCGCGCCTCTGCGCTGAGCTTGCTCAGATGATCAACATCGCATCGCCGTAGCTGAAGAAGCGATACTTCTCCTTCAAGGCGACCTTGTACGCGTTCATCACATGGTCGTATCCGCCGAAAGCGGCCACCATCATCAGCAAGGTGCTCTCCGGCATGTGGAAGTTGGTGACCATGCGGTCCGCGATGCTGAAGTCGTAGGGCGGGAAGATGAACTTGTTCGTCCACCCGTTGTAGGGCTTCATGTGGTTCTCGGTGCTCACGCTGCTCTCGATGGCGCGCATCGTGGTGGTGCCCACGCAGCACACGTGCTTCTTCCGGTCCTTGCTCTCGTTCACGATCCTGCAGGCCTCGGCATTGATCAGCACCTGCTCGCTGTCCATCTTGTGCTTGGTGAGGTCCTCCACCTCCACGGGACGGAAGGTGCCCAGGCCCACATGCAGCGTGACGTTCGCGAAGTGGATGCCCTTCAGCTCCATGCGTTTCATCAGCTCACGGCTGAAGTGGAGGCCGGCCGTCGGTGCCGCCACCGCGCCTTCGTTCTGCGCATAGATGGTCTGGTAGCGCTCCGCGTCGCTGGGCTCCAGGTCGCGCTTGATGTAGTGGGGCAGGGGCGTTTCGCCCATCTCCGTGATGGTCTGCTTGAACTCCTCGTAGGTGCCGTCGAAGAGGAAGCGCAGCGTGCGGCCCCGGCTGGTGGTGTTGTCGATGACCTCGGCCACCAGTTCATCATCCTTGCCGAAGTACAGCTTGTTGCCGATCCGGATCTTGCGTGCGGGATCCACCACCACGTCCCACAACAGGCTGTCGCGGTTCAGTTCGCGCAGCAGGAACACCTCGATCTTGGCGCCGGTCTTCTCCTTGTTGCCCCACATCCGGGCCGGGAACACCTTCGTATCGTTCACGATGAAGGTGTCGCCTTCGTCGAAGTACTCGATGATGTCCTTGAATTTCTTGTGCTCGATCTTGCCCGTTTTGCGGTGCAGCACCATCAGTTTGCTGCCGTCGCGGTCTTTGGAGGGGTAGAGGGCGATCTGCTCTTTGGGAACTTGGAACTTGAAGGCGGTCAGTTTCATGGAGAAGGAACGGGGCTTACAGGCCCCAAGCTTGGTTTTAGGAGGGCGCGAATATAGTGCGCGGTTCAGGCCATCATGAAATAACCTGATTGCCAGGCCATTCCTTGTTGATAACCCAGTTGTCGAACCAGGCGGACCATTCCTGCGGTGTCTTGGCATCGGCCAAGGAATAACCCCCGCTCCGGGTCCGGCGGAGGGCGCTCAGGTAGGCCCCACAACCCAAGGCCTGTCCGATGTCGTGGGCTAGTGAGCGGATGTAGGTGCCCTTGCTGCAGCTGACGTCCAGGATCAGTTCGGACCCTTCCCAATGCCGGAGCTCCAGTTCATCGATCCGCACCCCCACGGGGGGCAGGTCCACGTGTTCGCCATTGCGGGCCAAGTGGTAGGCCCGTTCGCCCTCGAAGCGTTTCGCGGAGAAATTGGGTGGCTTCTGTTGGATCTCTCCCCTGAACCGGGCAAGGGCCCCATCGATGTCGGTCCGGGTCAGGTGTTCCCAGGGTTTCGGATGCTCCTCCGGCATTTCCGCATCGTAGCTGGCGGTTACGGCACCGAGGCGCAGTGTGGCGGTGTAGGCCTTGTCCTCGGCCGTCAGACCGGGCAATCGCTTGGTGCAGCGCCCCGTTCCGATGATCAACAGGCCGCTGGCCAATGGGTCCAGGGTACCGGCATGGCCCACCTTCACACGGTGGCCGCAGAGCTTTCGCAAGGTGCCGCGGATCTTGCCCACCACATTGAAGCTGGTCCAGGTCACAGGCTTGTCCACGAGCAGGATCTCGCCCGCTTCGGGATCGAAGGTCCCGGGGTTCATACCACCGCGAGGTCCACGCCCAAGGCGGTGAGCACCAGCAGCAGCAGCCCCAGACCGATGCGGTACCAGCCGAAGGCCTTGAAGCCGTGCTTGGTGAGCCAGCCGATCAGGAAGCGGATGGCGAGCATGGCCACCACGAAGGCCACGGCATTGCCCAGGGCCAAGGTGGCCAGATTGCTCGTGGTGAAGATCTCCGGGGTCTCCGTCCAGCCCTTCAACAACTTGTACCCGCTGGCTGCGGCCATGGTGGGCACGGCCAGGAAGAAGCTGAACTCCGCCGCCTGCTTCCGCGTGAGGCCCTGGGCCATGCCGCCGATGATGGTGGCCGCTGAGCGGGATACGCCGGGGATCAGGGCGATGCACTGGAACAGGCCGATGCCGAAGGCCCGGCTGTTGTTGATCTCGCGCTCGGTTTCCGTGTTCAGCCAGGTATCGATGCGCAACAGGATGATGCCGCCCAGCAACAGGGCGATGGCCACCACGGTCACGTTCTCCAACAGGCCGTCGATGGCATCACCGAAGAGGAAGCCGATGATGGCCGCAGGCACGAAGGCGATGAAGAGCTTCACATAGAACGGCACCCCCACCAGGAAGCGCTTCCAGTAGAGCACCAGTACGCTGAGGATGGCCCCGAACTGGATGTTCACCGTGAAGGCCTTCACGAAGGGCGTGCTCTCCATGCCCAGCAACTTCTGGGCGATGATCATGTGGCCGGTGCTGCTGATGGGCAGGAATTCCGTGATCCCCTCGACGATGGCGATCAGGATGGCTTGGAAGAGGGTCATGCGGGGGCGGGAACGTTCGAACGTCCGAGCGTTGCAACGTTCAACCGTTCGCGGCGGGCTTCTTCATGATGGCGTACACCACGAAGAGGTAGCCGATCACACAGACGATGGGCGCCACGGTGATGCGCCGTACGCTGAAGATCTCATCGGCATTGAACACGTTGGGATCGCCGCTGCCACCGCCGGACATCAGCACGTAACCCAGGATGATGATGCCCACGCCGATCAACAGCAGGCGGTAGTTCAAGCGGGTGAAGGGGAGGGCGTTCCCATGCTCTTGGCTCATGTCAGCTCCAGTTCAGTTCGTCGGTGTTCATGCGAAGGTAGCGCCGTACGGCGAACCACGTGGACACCACCGAGATCAGCAGGCCCACCACCACCACGCCCGAGAGCAGGATGGCCAAGGGAACCGGCTTCACCAGCAGGCTCAGATCGGGCTGGAAGTGCACCAGCATCTGGATCATGCCCACCAGCAGGCCGATCGCCAGGATGGACGCGACGATGCCCTGCCACAGGCTGGTGCCGATGAAGGGCCGTTTGATGAACCAGCCGGTGGCCCCCACCAGGTGCATGGTGCGGATCAGGAACCGTTTGCTGTAGATGCTCAGGCGGATGGTGTTGTTGATCAGCGCCACGGCGATCACCAGCAGCAACAGGCTGAAGCCGATGAGCACCCACCGGATCTTGCCCAGGTTGGCGTCGATGTTCTCCACCACCACGGGGTTGTACTTCACCTCGTGCACGTGGTTGCTCTTGCGCAGGCTTTCCGCGATCCACTTCAGGCTGTCCGGGCCGGCGTACTCCTCCTTCAGGTTCAGCTCGATCGAGGGCAGCAGCGGATTCGCCCCCAATACCCCCAGGAAATCCTCGCCCATGTCGGCCTTCAACCGCTCGGCGGCCTCCTCCGCGGTGACGTACTGCGTGGCCCGCGTGTACCGCTCCGTGTCCAGCCGCTTGCGGAACTTCATCACCTCCACCTCCTTCAGGTCGCGCTCCAGATAGATGTCCACCTTCACGTTCTCCTTGAAGTGGCGCTCCAGTTCCCGCGCATTCAGCAGCAGGAAGCCCAGGATGCCCAGCATGAAGAGCACCAGCGTGATGCCGATCACCGTGCCCACGTTGCTGCTGCGGGTCCGCGACTTGATGAACCGTTCCGTGCTCATGCCTGGTCCGCCGAGTTCAGGAAGGCGGAGGCCGCGAAGTTATCCCGCACCCCTGCCCGGCTTGGACCGGAACGGCCCGGGCATCCACCCCGCACTGTTGGTATCCGCAACCACCGCGGGCTGCCGCACGGTATTTTCGCGGCTTTCAGCGCAGCACATGCAGTACGATCACCAGGGCATCGAGAAGAAGTGGCAGGAGGAATGGCGCAAGCGCGGCACCTACCGCACGGGCACCGACACATCGAAGCCCAAGTACTACGTGCTCGACATGTTCCCCTACCCGAGCGGGGCCGGGCTGCATGTGGGCCATCCGCTGGGCTATATCGCCAGCGACATCGTGGCCCGCTTCAAGCGGCATAGCGGCTTCAACGTGCTGCACCCCATGGGCTACGACAGCTTCGGCCTGCCCGCCGAGCAGTACGCCATCCAGACCGGACAGCATCCCGCGAAGACCACCGAGGAGAACACCGCGCGCTATCGCCAGCAGCTGGACCGCATCGGCTTCAGTTTCGATTGGGAGCGCCAGGTCTTCACCAGCGATCCCGCGTACTACAAGTGGACGCAGTGGATCTTCCTGCAGCTCTTCGATTGCTGGTACGATCATCAGCAACAGAAGGCCCGTCCCATCGCCGAGCTGATCGAACGTTTCGCTGCGCAGGGCTGGCATCCGGAGGATACCTGTGCCGTGGCCCTCACCGGCGATGTGGAGGAGGAGCTCGGTGCCTTCACCGCGGAGGAATGGAAGGCCTTCGATGAGCGCACCCGCCAACGCCTGCTCCAGGATTTCCGTCTGGCCTACCTCAGCGAGGCCTGGGTGAACTGGTGTCCCGCGCTCGGGACCGTATTGGCCAATGATGAGGTGAAGGACGGCGTCAGTGAGCGCGGTGGCCATCCCGTGGAACGCAAACGCATGCCGCAGTGGAGCATGCGCATCACGGCCTACGCGCAACGTCTGATCGACGGCCTAGACGGCCTGGATTGGAGCGAGAGCATCAAGGAGGCGCAGCGCAACTGGATCGGTAGGAGCGAGGGAGCTCTGGTGCGGTTTGCCCTCACCCCCAGCCCCTCTCCGGGGGAGAGGGGGGCGGATCGCGCGGGCTACCTCACAGCGGATCAGCGGATCGCGGGCAAGCTCCAGGACCATGCGCGTGGCATGCGGAAGGACCCGACAGAGGCGGAGGACAAGTTGTGGCAGAAGCTTCGCGGACATGCCACCGGCGGAAGGATCCGCAGGCAACACCCCATCGATCGCTTCATCGTCGACTTCGTATCACTGCCCAAGCGATTGGTCATTGAGGTCGATGGTGAGATCCATCTTGGCCGAAAGGAAGAGGATGCAGCACGGACCGAAAGGCTGAAGGAGTGCGGTTTTGATGTGCTGCGGTTCACCAATCAAGAGGTTCTTTCCGATATCGACCGTGTCGTGGGCGCTGTGATGTCCGCGCTCGCCGCCCGGCCTGATGTCACCGACCAAGAAGCGCATTTCTCCCCTTCTCCCTCGGAGAAGGGGTTGGGGGATGAGGGGCATTCCCCCCTCGGCTCCATC
>DASWWQ010000072.1:0-10539 GCA_036405935.1 Flavobacteriales bacterium | reverse complement strand
TTGGCCACGTTGCGGTGGATGAAGACATCGCCGGGATCGGCGCCCATGAGGTCCTCGGCCGTCACGCGGCTGTCGCTGCAACCGATATAGAGGTACTCGGGGTTCTGGGCCTTCGCCAGCTTGTCGAAGAACTCCTTGTTCGTGGCCTTCTTCTCGGCGGCCCAGCGGCGGTTGTTCTCGAAGATGGTATCGTAGCTGTTCATGGGGTTCGGGCTTGTTCGGGTGACCCGGGCGTTGGCAGGGTCGTAGGCCGTGATGTTGCGGATGGTGGACCTATCGGGTGGAAACGAGGAGGATGCGACCGTTGATCACCTTGGTGACCTGCACGAGGGCACCGGTGGGGATGGTGGCGCTGTCGTCGGTCATGGCATCGAGTTCCTTCACCCCACCCTGCACCTTCACGTGCACCTTGCCGGTGCCGGTGCGCACGGCGGGGATGGGCAGGTACGCCTGTCCGGTGAGGCCGATGGCGTTGCGCAGGTCGAGCGTGCCGCTGTGTTTCCTGCCGGCGGCCTTACGCATCAGGAACATCATCAGGGCCACCATGGCCGAACCGGCGATCACCGCGGCGATCAGCGAGCCCGCCGTGCCCCAGCCGACCTGTACCGCGGCCAGGCCCGTCCATCCGAACAGGGTGAAGAAGGCCACGACGTTCTTGATGGTGAAGAACCGGTAGCTGTTGTACCCGTCGACATCACCATCGTGGATGTCGTTGTCACCACCGAAGAATTTGATGACCGTCCGCAGCACGAACAGCAGGGAGAAGAAGAGCGCGATGGCCCACAGGCTCTTCGCCAAGGTCGGCAAGGCCTCCCACCAAGTGGATGGATCGCTGGACATGATCGGTGGTGTTGGCTCCGCTGACAAAATACACCACCTCCCGCCAACGGCCGGGTGTGCATCCGTTCACCACAGAGGCCGGAGCATACAGGATCGGCATGGGATGAATCCTCCGTGCCCTCTGTGCCCTCTGTGCCTCTGTGGTGAAAGCGCTCCGAGGCCTCCGGGTTCAGTCCGCCGTGTCGAACACGAAACGATACCCCGGATCACCGATGAAGCCGGCCGTTTCCTCCTTGGTCCCGGCGCGGAAGGTGTACCGCTTGTCGCTGATGCCCGCCTCCTTCAGGTGGGCGATCACCGCGCGCTGGCGACTGTTCTCGGCATCGGCCACCGCCTTCTTCACCACCTCGGCGCCCAGGAGGGCCACGCAGCGTTGCCGTTCCGAACGGTCCTTCGTGCCCGGGCTCTGTTCGTTGAGGTAGGCCACGAACGCCTCATCGCGCAGGGCGAGGTCCATCACCTTGGAGCTGTCCGAACCGCTGAGCGTACCGGAGAGGCCGAGGAACTTCTTCTTCACCTGCAGGGCGGCCCAATCCTCGCGCACCTGTTCGGGCTGGGCAATGGGCACGAGCGCCACGGAGAGCTCCGGCTTGTCCTGGAGCAGTTTCACCAGCATGTCCAACGACTTGCGTTGCGGCTTCTCCAAGGAAAGTTGCGTGGCACCGAAGCGTACCGTTTCCAGGTCGTCCTCGTCCACGTCCGCGAAGGCACGCGCCACCAAGCGCACGGGAGCGCTCGCCCCCTTCACCACCAGGTTCTTCAGCACCTGCCACACGATGGGCCACACCTTGAACGTGGGGTCCTTCAGATCGCCTTGCACCGGCACCTCCAACTCGATATCGCCCTTCACGTCCTTCAGCAATCCCGTGGCCAGACGAAGCGGCAACACATAGATGCCGGTGTCGTGCACATCGGTCTTCTTGCCGAACTTCAGGCGGCTTACCAGGATGTTGTTGCGGCTGTCGAGCCGACCGTCCCGGATGGTGGTGGCACCCGTGTAGTTGAGCACGCCCTCCTGCAACGGATGCGCGGCGTACCAGCGGCTGTAGGCATCGAAGTCCTGCAGGGCCAGATCGGTCACCGTCATCTCCGCCTGCACGTTGGCGAAGTTCTTCGGGTCGAAACGGAAGCTGCTCTTCAGGCCGCCGCGGCCGTTCAGTTGCGCCGAAGCCAGGAAGTCGGCGGTGCCCGACACGGTGTTGATGCGACTGCTGCGGATGTCCACCTGCGCCAGGTCGTAACGGAAGGGTTTCTCCGGCGTGAAGTCTTCGAACACCACATGGCCCTTGGACAGGACCAGGCTGTCGGCGGTGTACTGGTTGGCCACGAAATCCTGGCCCAGCATGCGGATGTAATCGGCCAGCATCACGAACACGTTGCTCTCGCTGGCGTTCAGCGTGGTCACCGTGCTGTCGCCGCTGGTGGTGGTCTCCAGCTTCAGCGCCTTCGTCCAGCTGTTGCTGCCATCGGCCCACTGTTGATAGCGGGTATCCAGGCCATCCACCAGCACGCGACTGAGTTTGAAGGTGCTGCTGGCGGCGTTCAGCGTATCCAGCTTCACCTCGATGTGCTCTGTGCCGATCAGGTGTGCTCCAGCGCCATCCGTGATGTCGAGGGCACGCACATCCAGGGCGGCGCGTACGGCCAGCGCGGTGGTGTCGGCCCAGCTGTCGTGCAGGTCCAGGCCCAGGTCCACGGAACCTTCCAGGGCGGTGGTCTGCATGAAGTCCTGCAGGTAGGGCAGCAGCTGCGGCAGCGCGAAGGCCTTCAGGCGTGCATCGATGGCGTAGAGCGACCGGTCGGTATCGATCATGAAACCGCCGTCCAACGCACCGCCGGAAGCCAGGGCGAAGCCGAGGTCGAAGTCCATGCGGGCGCTTTCCGAGGTGATCAGCGTGCATTCGGCGCGCAGGTCCTCGATGGTCACGGGGGCCTTCAGCACATCGCTGTCGTAGTCGATACGGCCGCCGCTGATCCGGATGTCCTCCATGCTGAAGCGCACGTCGGAGGCGGTGGTGTCCTGCACCGCGGTGCTGTCGCCGCCGCCCAGCTCCATCAGGTCGCTGAAGTTGAAGCGGTCGCCCTGCTGGGTCAGGTGCACGTACGGGTCCACGATGCGCACGGCGGTGAAGCGCCAGTTGTTCTCCTGGAAACCCTTCCAGAGGTTGCTGCGCGTGCTGATCTCCTTCCAGCTGACGAAGGTTTCCGTGCTGCCCTTGGGCTCCGTGCACTTCACGCCGTAGAGGCCGTACTTGAAGGTGAAGGGGTTCAGGATCAGGTAGTCGATGGTGATCTGCCGATCGATCCACTCCACGCTGTGCTTCTCGATGTAGCGCTTCAGCAGGTAGGGCAGGAAGAAGGCCACCACGCACAGGGCCAGCACCAGCACGATGCCACCGATCAGCAGGCGGCGTTTCCACTTCGGGCGACGGGGTGCTTCTGCGGGGGTGGTCATGGGCACAAAGGTGCACGGCGGGTCGGAAAGACGAAGGGGCGCTCCGAAGAACGCCCCTTCCCTTCCGTGCTTCCGCAAGGCTCAAGCCGCCTGCTGCGTCTCCTCCGGACGGCGGTAGTGGATCACCTCGAAATCGCTCAGCACCACTTCGGTGATGTAGCGCTTCAGGCCGTCCTTGCCCGAGTAGCTGCGGTGCACCAAGCGGCCTTCCAGCTTCACGGGGCAGCCCTTGGTCAGCAGGCGCTCCACCTGTTCAGCGGTCTTGCCCCAGGCCACCACCGTGTGCCATTGGGTGTCGGTGACGCGCTCCCCGGCGGCATTGGTGTAGCTCTCGTTGGTGGCCACACTGATGCGGGCCACCTTGCGGCCCTTGGCGATCTCCCGCACTTCGGGGTCGAAGCCCAGGTTGCCGATCAGATGCACGTGGTTGTTGGTCAAAGCGTTCATGGTACAGGGGTGTTTGGTTTTCGCTTCTGCTCTCGGGCAGCGGCGTTGTTGCCGATGCCGATGCAAAACAGGACCTGCCCCTGACCGCGATCCGGCCAGTAAGTGACTGTAAGCGTTCATAGCTGGTTGTCAAACGTTTGCTTGACGGAGTGAAGCGCAACCAAACCCTGGCCGTGCTGGACTACAAAACCCTGATCAATGACTAAGAAGCAAGCCCCAAAGAAGGCCGCTAAGAAGGCCAAGGTCACGAAGGATCGATCGCCCCAGTGTAACGCCACCGCGCGGGCCTTCGAGGCCGTCATGTACAGGATAGCGAAGGCTGCTTGGTCGTCTAAGAAATAGGACCGTGTAGTAGCTCCCCCTGCTACCGGCCCTGAACGCTTCCTGGTATCCGCTGGGAGGCGTTCGCTTGTCAAAAGTTCCGCTAGTTTGGCTAGCATGAAGCCCACCAAGCTCCCAACACCTTCAAAGTCTATCGTCGGAACAGACATCTTAGTTCGTTCCATTTTTTGGATTGCCATCGCGCTTTTGGCCATGCTTTCGGCGGTAGAGCTGGTATATGTCCTGTACCCCGAGGCAGAGTACAAAACCACCTACTATGCCGCCGATTATAAGAGCTACAATAGCCTTCCTCTCGGGGAAACCGCATCCAGTCCAGAGACCTTCTGGACTGCCGTCGCATCGCTTGTTGGTGTCATAGCTCTCACTGCACTTTATCGTCAAATGAAATTGACTGAAGAGGCCACGGCAGAAACGAAGCGCAGTGTTGATACAATGGTTGAATTTGAGCGCGGTCGAATTCATTTGGAAGACATCAAGCTCAACCGCTTTATCAGCGGAGAAAAGACAGGGCTGATATTGACCTATTCCTATAAGAACCCCGGTCCCGGTCATGTTCAAATGCTGGAAGCCGGATGTAACTTCAAGCTCGTTGGATTTGAAGAGTCCTTCGATAGCAACAGCATCGAAATGAAGGTCGGAAAATCCATTATACCCTTGCCTGCTGGAGAAAGCCTTAGCACAGGTAACGGAACATCCTTGAAGGATGGTCATATATCCCCATTGCTTATGTACCTGAGCAATGAAGAGATCGATACACTGGACAAAACCCACTTGCTTATGATATGTCATTTTGCCATCTATGACATAGGGCACGGGATTAAGCGCCTCTATGCCACGACATATAGCACCTCTCTCAAAAACAACATTGTGGTTCTTACTGGAGATGACTTTTTCGTGGATAAGCCCATCTCCCAAACCATTGCGCCAGACACCACTTTCGCCAGAGTTGTTAAGAAGATGAGGGAGAGGCAAGAAAACGCCTAGGTTATCTAACTCCGCCCCGCAGATCACCCCATTTGACAGGCCAGCGCCGCACAGAGCGGCTAGGACGCAACAGCGGAGGTAAGTAGCGAGGGCAGCACCGGGCAGACACGCGAAAGCGGTCGGGAGCTTGGGCGATAGCCCGAAAAGGGAAAGAAACCTCCCCGCGATCCCATGCCTCGCAGAAGGGTAAAACCGGCTGTCGTGGTCTTGCTTACACAGGTTATCCTATGTATATAGACGCCATTACGAGCGCCCGCATGGCTCACTACGGGACCTCACTCCGAGAGCCTATCTCCATTCCAAGTGGTTCGACCTGGTCACATCATTACCTGAATAGGCATCATCGGTCTTTTGCCTGATTTCCACCGTTCGGTCCCGATGGATCGCATGCCTATGCCTTCAGATTCAACGTGCGAGTATCCATAGAAAGCAAAAAGGGGGACTTCACAGCCCCCCTTTTCGCCTTATCGATCGAGTTGATCACTCTCCAACGCTGAATTCCTCGTATAGCCTTACATACTCCCCGCCGCTTCCAATCCAGTTGTCGATACCGTACTGCGAACCGGGAAGGCAAGACCAATTCATGCTCACGGGGGTGTTAGAAAATCCCCATCCATTTGAGCAGTCATACTGATTGATAACCCAAGTAGTCGCTCCTTGGGTCTTGCGGATTTCAGCTTCCCGGATAATGGTGCCCACAGGTGGATAGTAGGTGTATGAGCTATTCGCAGCTACTAAGAAGCTTGTCCAGCGACTGATGCCTGTCGAAGAGCAGCTTGCAACCGGTTCCACGTGCACCCGCACGTCACAACCTGTTTCATTGACCACTTCCAGTTCGGACAATTGAGCATTGGCGACCGATCCTGAGAGTGCCGCAAGGAGGAGAAGAACCTTTTTTTTCATGAGAGTCATGGGTTTGGATCAAACGTATCCTCTTCAACCCAACGGGCCATCACCATTAATGGTGATGCGATTGTCAATGGGAGGACCGCGGATTCAGAATGCAATGTGGCTGGTTCTGGGAGGTGAACGGCTACGAACGCCAGTACAAGATCTCAGCCTACCTCCGCGCCAAAGGTTCGACCTGCCGGTTCAACCTGATACGTCAAGTACATAACTCCGTGACAAGCCAGCACCTCACAGAGCGGCCTTTGTCCTGGATCTCCACGCTTCCCCTGTAAACACCTGAGGGTCTGCTAGTGGGAGACTTCTACCTTGCGCCACTCTCCGTATTTGCTCCATGCTCGAATGCCCCGTGGTATCCGCCGACGGGGCGTTCGCTTTTCCACCCTAGCTTATGGATCGGGCCTTGATGGAAAGGCCGTCAAAGGCCATGGGTACGTTGGGGTGGGATGATTTTCGGGAAAAGCTCAAGCGGCGCGCGCGTTTCACGCTGGGCTACGTGGTGACCTGGCGCGGCAAACGCTGCCGCATCAACGGGCGCTACTGGCGGCAACAGACCAACGGCATCCTCTACGACCTCCGCGAGATCGGCCCCGACGGCGCCTATGTCCGCAACCATCCGAAGGTTCCCGAGCACGAACTCTTGGAACGCTGAGCGGGCGCGGACTATTTTCGGAGGGCCGCCCGGCGAGGCAGCGGATCCGCGGGCTGCGGTGTCTTGTGGTCGGATAAGGCAGGAACACTTTGCGGGAACTCACGGAACGCGAGCTGGTGGAAGGTTGCCAGCGGGAGGACCGGCGCTGTCAGGAAGCCCTGTACGCGCGGTACGCACGGCGCATGTATGCGGTGTGCCTCCGCTATGCGCGCCACCAGCTGGAGGCCCAGGACCTGATGCAGGAGGGCATGATCCGGGTGTTCGACAAGCTGGGCAGCTTCCGCATGGACGGTTCGCTGGAAGGGTGGATCCGCCGGATCATGGTGCATACCTGCATCAACCACTACCGGAAGAAGGCCTTCCAGAACGAACGGTTCGGACTGGAGCAGGTGCCCGATGAACCGGTGGAGCCGCTGGCCCTGGAGCGGCTGGGGCAGGAGGAGCTGCTGACCCTGGTGAGCGCCCTGCCGGATGGATACCGCATGGTGTTCAACCTCTTCGCCATCGAGGGGTACGACCATGCGGAGATCGCGGAGATGATCGGCTGCGGGGAAAGCACCTCGCGCAGCCAGTTGGCAAAAGCACGGCGCATGCTACAGCAGCGCCTCGGAGAACATGTTGCACGTGATACACATGAACGGAAAACATCCCATCGATGACCTGTTCGCGCGCGGCCTGAGCGATGCGGAGGCCACCCCACCGGCGGCGGTGTGGGAGGGCATCGTGCGCAAGCGCGGGTCGGGCCATCGTTTCGCGCTGTTGCTGCGGCGCTATTGGGGCTTGGGCCTGTTGCTGCTGCTGCTCGGCGGTAGCGCCACCTATGCCCTGCACCTCAACGGCAAGGGCGGCAACGCGGTGGCCACCACCGACGCACCCCAGCCGTCCACCGCAGCCCGCACCACCAACGCCGGTGTGCCGGCCGCTCAGGAAGTCGCGGAGGCCGCCCGCCCGCTTCCCGTGGAACAGCCTGTGGGCCCCATCAGCAGCACCGCTTCGGGCAAGGGAACAGCTCCGGTTGCCACACCGGCAGCCGCCATCGGCCGGCCGGCCTCGGCTGCTCCGGGCCGTTCCGGCTCCACCCCTTCCACCTCGGCTTCGGGACCTTCCCCTCGGCCGAGGACCAACGCCTCGGCATCCCTCTCCGCCACCGAGTCCGACCGCACACCTGAACGGACGCCCACCAAGCCTTCAGCAGTGCCTGCCGATGGGGCCTCCCTCACCGCATCCACCGCACCCGCACTTCGTCCGGAGGCCGGCCCCATCGCCACCCGCTACGCTGCGGAGCCCTCGCTCCTGGATCCGTCCGTGGACTACTTCGCCACCCCGGTCCAAGGGCGGGTGGTAGGCTTGGAACGGCCTTCGCTCCTGGGTTCGCCGGAGCGCGCTTCGGGCACCGCCCACTACGCACCGCCCAAAGGCACCTGGTGGTTCGGGGTCTTCGGCGGCGCCTACACCGAGGAGCGTTCGTGGACGGGCGGGGATGCCGATCTACGGGAAGCGCTGGAGCGCACCGAGGTGCCGCACTATCCCTTGGGCGTCGGTATCGCGCTGGGGCACGCCTGGCCTTCGGGATTCCACTTGGGCACCGGCGTGGAACTGATCCGCTCGCGGTACGACTTCCGGCATGACGACCGCTTCGTGACCGAAAACACCGAGGTGCACAACTTCGTGGTGGCCTTGGATGCGAACGTGCTGGTGAACATCAGCGACACGGTGGTCACCACCAGCGAGACCCTGGTGCAGCAGAAGGCGATGAACCGTTACTCCACCCTGCGGATCCCCGTGGAGGTGGGCTGGCAGCATACCTGGCGGCGCTGGCACTACGGCATACGCGGTGGTGCGGCCGTGGAGCACATCACGCAGCAGGGCGGCTACACCTTGCAGCGGGTGCCTTCGGGCTCTTCCGATGCCACCGACATCCGCAGTGTGGATGCGCTCGACGGTCCCCGGCGTACGATACTGCTCTCCGGCTTGGTGGGCCTGGACCTCGGCTACAGCCTCTCGGAGAACCTGGTGCTGGGCGTTACCCCCACCTATGCCAAGGGCCTTACGCGCCTGTCCTCCACTCCGGACCCCTTCACCGTTCCCGAACGCATCGGCATCCGGGTCGGTCTCACCTACTCCATACCGCATCCGTGATGTTCCGCTCTCCCCTTTCCTTCGTTCTGGTCTTGGCGGTGGTTTCGGTCCCCGGCTCCGCCTTGGCCCAGCCACCCTGTCCCGAGCCGATCTCCATCTCCATACAGGCCACGCCCCAAGGCTCCTACGTTTATCAATTGGAGGCCCAACCGTCCTCTTCGTTGCTGGTTTCCTCGTGCGCATGGGACTGCTCCTACGCCGGGGTCTGGGGTAGCTCCACCATCACCGACTGCTACCTGCCGGGGCCGGGCAATTACCTGGCCACCGCCACCTGCGTGGTGTACGACGACCAACAGAGCGCCTGCACGGTCACGGGGGCCGTGGTCCTGCAAGTGCCGCCGGACACCACCGCCTGCACGGGCACCGCGCTGGACTTCACCATCTCCTATGACGGAGGCACCTTCACCTTCCTGCCCTACCTCAACGCCGTCAGCAGCGCACCCCAGCTGACCTGGGATTTCGGCGACGCCACCAACGCCCAGGAAGTCCAACCGCAGCACAGCTACTTCCAGGAAGGCCACTACCAGGTATGCCTCACGGTAGTGGACGGGCCTTGCGAGAAGACCCTCTGCAAGTGGCTCTATTTCGGCTCGGGCGAGGTGCAGTGCGCGGACGTGCTGATCCCGGCGGTCTCCACCATCGTGGTGGGCAACACCGTGGCCTACATCGACGAAAGCGTCACCTCCGGCATGTTCCACCACACCACGTGGGACCTGGGCGGCGGGCTGCTGTCGGAAGGTCCGGTGGCCGTGCAGACCTACGATGCGCCCTTCGATACACAGGTATGCGCACAGGTGCACGTGTGGGGACCGTTGCTTGAGGACACCTGTGAGGCCACGACCTGCGTGTATCCCTTCACCGGAACGGTGGGCCTGGAGGAAGGCGAAGCGCCCGAGCAGCTCTCCTTGTATCCGGTTCCTTTCCGCGAACGGTTGATCGTTGCGGGCAGCGCCCTGCGCAAAGGCGACCGGTGGTCCTTGCTGGATCTCGCAGGCCGCGAATTGCACAGCGGCACCCTGATCGCGGACGGCACGGACGTCCTTGCACTGGAGGATGTGGCCGCCGGCACCTATGTACTTCGTATCGGCTCGGGCGACCGGCTCCAGGTGGGCACGGTGATCAAGCAATAGGCTCGCGGTCCTACGCACGAAGGGGGCGGTCATCGCATGCGACGACCGCCCCCTTCCGTATCGGGTGATCAGGCCGGGTCCACCAACTCGAACTGGTTCATCACCACCTCGGTGGAATAGCGTTTCTGTCCGTCCTTGGTCTCCCACACACGGTGCACCAGCCGGCCTTCCAACGCCAGCTTGCTGCCCTTGTGCAGGGTCTCCGCCGCCTGCTCGGCCGTTTTACCCCAAGCCACCACGGTATGCCACTGGGTATCATCCTTGGTCTGCCCATCTCCCAGGGTGAATCGTTCGTTGGTGGCCACCCGCAGACGCACCACCCGCTTACCCCCCTGCAACTCCTTCATTTCCGGATCGCTGCCCAGGTTGCCCATCAGTTGCACGCGGTTCCTCATCATCGTTTCCATGTCCGTTCGGTATTTTGTTGCGCCCTTCGTCGTTGAAGGCCGCTGCAAACGTGGGAGGGCCGGTCCGGGCGATCCGGTCAGCATCCGCTTACAGGCGATTACAAGCGTTTGTCCAGCGGAACCGGGCTGGTGCTCTTGGCCGAACGATCAAGGCCCTTCCCTCTATATTCGCCATCCGACCAAACCAGGCGAAACATCTCCATGAGCCACGCGATCTCCCGGATCCTCGTTCCCACC
>DASWWQ010000071.1:0-23685 GCA_036405935.1 Flavobacteriales bacterium | reverse complement strand
GGACCTGTTGCAACGCAAGGTGAACGTGGAGGCCTCGAACGTGAGGCTTTCCCAAGCCTTGGCACTCGTGGCGCAGGAGGCGGGCTTCAAGCTCAGCTACAACGCCGCGGCGCTCCCGGTGGACAGCATCGTGGACCTGCGCGCCGCGAACAGCTCCGCCGAGCAGGTGCTGCACGGTCTGCTCGGCGCCCGGATCGGGCTGCGGGAAAGCGGACAACACGTGATCCTGGTGGATCGGGGTGGTGCGTCCCGGAAGGTGAACGTCACCGGGGTGGTCGTGGATGCCGAGAGCGGTGAGCCGATCGGAAGGGCCACCATCTACGAGGTCAAGGAGCGCTATTCGGGTCGAAGCGATGGCGCCGGCCGTTTCGAGCTGGAGGTGTCCGGCACGAGTGAGCGCACGGCGCTGCTGGTGGCACGCACCGGTTACAACGACACGGTGGTGTACGTGGACCGCAACGGATCCGCCGGCCGCGTGCAACTGAAGCCTCGCCCCAAGCTGGAATACCTGGAGACCCGCTGCGTCACCGATCTCTGCGGCGTGGAGGCCACGGGCGTGGGCCGCCTGCTGCTCTCCTCGGCGCAGGTGGATCAGGCCGCGAACCTGAGCTACATCGGAAGGCGCACCTTCCAGTTCGCGCTGATCCCCCGCGTGGGCACGAACGGGGAGCTGGGTGGTGCCATGGTGAACCGCATCTCCCTCAACCTCATCGGCGGCTACGCGCGTGGGCTGGAAGGCTTCGAGTTCGGTGGCGGATTCAACATGGAACGCCGCGATGTGAAAGGTTTCCAGTTCGCGGGTGGTGCCAACCTCGTGGGTGGAAGCACCAACGGCGTGCAGATCGCCGGTGGCGCCAACCACACCATGCGCTCGTTGCAGGGCGCACAGGTCGCCGGTGGCTTCAACAACGTTTGGGATACGCTCAGCGGGGTGCAGGTGGCCGGTGGCGCCAACCTCGTCCGGGGCCGGATGCACGGCGTACAGGTGGCCGGTGGGGTCAACATCGCCATGCGCGACATGGAGGGCACACAGGTGGCCGGTGGCTTGAACCTGACCGTGTGTGATGTGAAGAAAGGCCAGGTGGCGGGCGGGATGAACTTCGCGCAGAGCGTGTCCGGTGGACAGTTCGCCTGCGGCGCCAACGTTGTGCCCGGTCCGGTGTCCGGTGGTCAGGTGGCCTTCGGGATGAACTACGCGCATAGTGTCGATGGTGGCCAGTTCGCCTTCGGCATGAATGCGGTGCCCGGCCGCGTGGACGGTGGACAGGTGGCCTTCGGCATGAACTACGCGCACCACGTCAACGGCGGTCAATTCGCCCTAGGTGCCAATGCCGTTCCGGGCACGGTGGAGGAGGATCAATTCGCGGTGGGCCTCAACTATGCGCATCGCGTGCACGGCGCCCAGGTGGGCTTCGGCCTGAACGTGGTGAGCGATACCATCCATGGCCCACAGGTCGGCGTGATGAACGTGGCCAAGCGGGCCCTGTCCACCCAGGTCGGTGTGCTCAACCTCTGCGACACCATCACCGGTATTCCCTTCGGCGTGCTCTCGATCATCCGGCACGGCTATCATCGGGTGGACATCGAGGTCAACGATGTAACGCCGCTGAACCTCGCGGTGCGAACGGGCGTACGGCGTTTGTACAACATCCTCCGCATATCCGCCCCCATTATCGACGATGGCCGTTGGGCCTTCGGTTACGGCTTCGGCAGCGAACCCCGTTTGGGCCGCAGCACCTTCCTGAACGTGGAACTCACGGCGGACCAAGTGGTGGAGCAGCACGCCTGGCGCTCCGGCGTCAACCTCCTCGGCCGCTTCCGCGTGGCCTTCGGTTACGACATCGATGAGCACTGGGTGCTGCATGCAGGGCCGTTGTTCCAGATGCTCATCAGCGACCTGCGCGATGCGGAAGGCGGCTTCGACAGTGTGCTTCCGCCCGCTTCCCTGCTCCACGACAGCGTGAGCGACCGCCTGCGCTTGGCCGGATGGTTCGGCGCGAGCGCGGGTATCGGTCTCCGCTTCTGAACCCTCCTCTTTTTTTCTTCTCCCGGATAGGGGGAAAGGCAGGGGGCCTTGTCACAAGGGAAACGAACCCTGCCGACATGATCCACCGCGCTCTTTTCCTGATCACGCTTTTGCTCTCCATCGGTACCGTCAATGCGCAGACCGGGGCACACACCCAGACCGTGCGCGGTACCCTCCTCGATGTGGACACCCGCCAGCCGGTGTTCGGTGCGGCCGTGACCGTCGTGGGCAGCGATCCCGTACGCAGCGCCACGACGGATGAGGAAGGCCGTTTCACCCTCGCTGATGTGCCCACCGGCCGGATCGATCTGCGCGTGCGGGCCATGGGCTTCGAGGAACAGTTGATGCCCAATCTGCTGGTGACCTCGGGCAAGGAGGTGGTGTTGAACCTGATGTTGCAGAGCAGTATCACCGAGATGCAGGAGATGACCGTGGCCGCCGAGAAGCGCAAGGAGGAACTGCGCAACGACATGGTGACGCTCAGCGCACGGAAGATCAGCGTGGAGGAGACCTCGCGCATCGCCGGCGGCATCAACGATCCCGCACGCATGGTGAGCAGCTTTCCCGGTGTGGCCGGGGACGCCACCGGCGACAACACCATCATCGCACGCGGTAACTCGCCGAAAGGCGTGCTCTGGCGTCTGGAAGGGCTGGAGATCCCCAACCCGAACCACTTCAGCGATGAAGGCAACACCGGCGGCCCCATCAACGTGCTGAACAGCGACATGCTCGACGATTCGGAGTTCTACACCGGCGCCTTCGCGCCCGAGTACGGCAATGCGCTCAGTGCGGTGTTCGACATGCGCCTCCGGGACGGCAACGACCGCGAGCGCGAGTACACCTTGAAGGCAGGGGTGCTCGGCACCGACCTCACCGCGGAAGGACCGATGCCCGGCGTGAAAGGCGGATCCTATCTCGCCAACTTCCGCTATTCCACCTTGGCGCTGTTGGATGGAGCCGGCATCGTGGATTACGGTGGCGTGCCGAAGTACACCGACGGCGCCTTCAAGCTCAAGCTACCGGCGGGGCGCACGGGAAGCTTCTCCGTGTTCGGTCTGGGCGGCATCAGCCACATCATCGATGAGGATCGCGGGGTGATGGAGGATACGCTCTTCTCGCGTGCCGATTTCGGCTCCCGCATGGGTGTGCTCGGCGTCACGCACACGCGCACCCTCGGCGGCAACAGCTACGTGCAGACCAGCCTTTCGCTCAGCGGCAACGGCAGTAGCACCGACTACCAGGAAGCCCCGGCTCCCGGTGAAGGCGCACTGGAGCTGCGGCACCAGGACGAACTGCGCAAATGGACCACGCGCTTCAGCAGCACGTTGAACAACAAGCTCAGCGCGAAACACAAGCTGCGCTCCGGCATCATCGTATCGCTGGAGAACTACCGCATGGGCGTGGACAGCTGGGACAACGATCGGCAGCGGATGGAGACCCAACTCGCTTCGGACGGCAAGGCCACCACCGTGCAGGCCTTCACCAGTTGGAAGTGGCGTTGGAACGAGCAATGGAGCATGACCAGTGGCGTGCACGTGCTGCACTACGGCTTGAACAATGCCACCAGCGTGGAGCCACGCATCGGAGTGCGGTATGCCCTGCGGCCCGATCGCGCGATCACGGCGGGGGCGGGATTGCACTCGCGTACGGAGGCCATCATGACCTACCTGGCGCAGGACATCGATGCCGAAGGGCGCACGTTCCGGCCCAACCGGCAACTCGGTCTCTCCAAGGCCGCGCATGCCGTGCTGGGCTATGAGCAGATGCTCACGGAGGACCTCCAGTTCAAGGCCGAGGTGTACTACCAGCACCTGTACGACGTGCCGGTGGAGAACGATCGCACCAGTTCGTACAGCCTGTCCAACGCATCGGGTTGGTTCACCACGAAACCGCTGGTGAACGCTGGTGTGGGTCGCAACGTGGGCGTGGAGGCCAGCGTGGAGAAGTTCTTCACGAAGGGTTACCACTTCATGGTCACCGGTTCCGTCAGCGAGGCCCGGTACAAGGCCTTGGACGGTGTGTGGCGCAACTCCCGCTTCAACATGGGCACCGTGGGCAACGTGTTGGCCGGCAAGGAGTGGAAGCTGGGTCCGGAGGGAAAGGACCGTACGCTCACCACGGGCTTCCGCTATTCGATCCTCGGTGGACAGTACGCCACGCCCATCGACCTACCCGCCAGTATAGCGGCGGGTGAGGAGAAGGAGGGAGCACCCGTGTGGAGCATCAAACGGGATGCGGTGCACAAGCTGGACCTCGTGGTGAGCTACCGCATCGGACGCGCCAAGGTGAGCCACGAGTTCAAGGCCGACGTGCAGAACGTGCTGAACAGCGACACGGCCGTGTACCAGTACTTCGACAAGCGCACCGGCACCCTCAAGGACATCCCGCAGCTGGCGTTGTTGCCCGTGGTGCAGTACACCCTGCGCTTCTGATGGCGAAGCCTCAGAGCACGCGCTTGATCAGGCGCAGCTTGTGGGTGTACTTCTTCTCCTCCACGTCGAAGATGCCCTCCTGGTCCAGCAGGTCGATGCGAACCCGGCCGCTGGCATGCAGGATCCGGCGATCGGAGAGCACGATGCCCACGTGCACGATGCGGCCCTCGGCATTGTCGAAGAAGGCGAGATCACCGGTGGTGGCCAGGTCGATCAGGTCCACGGGGCGGCCCACTTCGGCCTGCTGGTAAGCGTCGCGCGGGAGGGTGGTGCCGCTGAGGAGGAAGAGCATCTGCGTGAGGCCCGAGCAGTCCACACCGAAGGGTGAGCGGCCTCCCCAGAGGTAGGGCGTGTTCATCCATTGGTCCTTCAGCACCATCAACCGTTGGATGGGTGTGCCGGTGAGTTGGGCACTGCTGCGGCCGGGAAAGGCGAGATCCTCCGCACCCAGCTTGAAGTGGCTGGCGGAAAAGGAGGGAAGCACCGCACCGAAAGGGATGATCAAGGCCCCCTTGGAGGTGACGATGTGCATGAACTGCTCCGCGGAACGCACCGGCTCCATATCCACACCGTCGTGGGCCAGCGTCATCTGTTTGCTGTCCACCCAACCTTCATAACCGTCGTGGTGGAAACGCAGGCGGGTCCACTTCTCCTGCCGTTCGAGCACATCGGCCGTTTCACCGAAGAGCCACTGGGTCACCTGTTCGGCGCGGTCGGTGGGGTCCTTGCGGACGGGGACGATGCTCAGCGGGCAGATGGCTTGTTCCATGCTGCGAAAGTGGCGGAGCGCCGGATGCGCCGGAGAGGAGCGCACGGGGAGTTCTCACCCGGCGGTGTTGGATAAAGAAAGGCCGGAGCTGCACCCACCCGCTCCGGTACGGGATCGGACGACCACCCCCTTTGTGGTTCTATCACTGCGGGCCTGACCCGCAGTCGCGGGAAAGACAAGGACCATCGGGAAAAAGAAGAGGGTGCACCTGCGCGCACCCTCTTCGGTGGTATCGATCGGGGCTCAGAGCGCCTCCAGCACCATGGCGCTGGCGCCACCGCCACCGTTGCAGATGCCGGCCGCGCCGTATTTCGCGCCGTTCTGCTTCATCACGTTGATCAAGGTCACCAGGATGCGGGCGCCGCTGCAGCCGAGCGGGTGGCCGATGGCCACGGCACCGCCGTTCACGTTCACCTTGGCGGGATCCAGTCCCATCAGCTTGATGTTCGCCAGGCCCACCACGGAGAAGGCCTCGTTCAGCTCGAACACCTGCACATCGCTCATCTTCAGCCCGGCCTTCTGCACGGCCTTGGGCACCGCCTTGGCGGGGGTGGTGGTGAACCACTCGGGGGCCTGTTCGGCATCGGCATAGCTCAGCACCTTGGCCAGCGGCTTCAGCCCGAGGGCCTTGGCCTTCTCGGCGGTCATCAGCACCAGGGCGGCCGCACCGTCGTTGATGGCGCTGGCGTTGGCGGCCGTTACCGTACCGTCCTTGGTGAACACCGGCTTCAGCGTGGGGATCTTCTCGAAGTTGGCGGCCTTGAACTGTTCGTCCTCGGCGAAGACCACCTCGCCCTTGCGGGTCTTCACGGTCACGGGCACCACCTCGTCCTTGAACTTGCCGGCCTTCCAGGCATTGGCCGTGCGGGTGTAGCTCTCGATGGCGAAGGCGTCCTGCTCCTCGCGGGTGATGCCGTGCTCCTTGGCGGTGTTGTCGGCGCTGACGCCCATCGCGGTCTGGTGGTACACATCGGTGAGGCCGTCCTTGCCGATGCCGTCCACCAGCTGGCCGTTGCCGAACCGGTAGCCGTAGCGGCCGTTCTCCACGTAGTAGGGCGTGCGGCTCATGTTCTCCATGCCGCCGGCCACCACCACTTCGGCATCGCCGAGCAGGATGTCCTGGGTGGCCATCATCACGGCCTTCATGCCGCTGGCGCACACCTTGTTCACCGTGGTGGCCTGCACCGTATCGGGCAGCCCGGCGAACTTCGAGGCTTGGCGGGCGGGGGCCTGGCCCAGGTTGGCCTGGAGCACGCTGCCCATGATCACCTCGTCGATCGTGTTCGGGTCCACGCCGGCGCGCTCCACGGCGGCCTTCACGGCGGTGGCGCCCAGTTGGGTGGCCGGCACCTCGGCCAAGGAGCCGCCGAAGGAGCCGATGGGGGTGCGAACAGCGGAAACGATCACGACTTCACGTGCCATGCGAAGGAGGGTGTTTTTGGAACGGCCGCAAAAGTAGCCCATCGCGCAGTGGAGGAGACTTCTATATTTGCCGCCCCGGAAACGGGACATGTTCTTTGCTCGGAGAGGTGGGTGAGTGGCTTAAACCAGCAGTTTGCTAAACTGCCGTACTGGGTCAACCGGTACCGGGGGTTCGAATCCCCCCCTCTCCGCACTGTGGCGCCGATGTTCCGGCAAAGGCGCCTTAGCGAAGGCCCCCACGGGGCCTTTTTACTTCCGTTCGGGGCGTAGCGTAGCCCGGTATCGCGCCTGCTTTGGGAGCAGGAGGTCGTCAGTTCGAATCTGGCCGCCCCGACATAGAAGAGCTGACCTCCGGGTCGGCTCTTTTTGTTCCCGCCCTTTCCACGGGGTGGTATCCTTCGAACAAAGGCGGCGGTTCGGCATCTTTGCGCTGTTATCCGGTCCCGTAGCTCAGCTGGATAGAGCACCTGCCTTCTAAGCTGGCGGTCGTTGGTTCGAATCCAACCGGGATCACTTGATGATCGCAGGGATCTTCAGATCGGTGGCAAGTCGCGAGGGCCAAGCTCGCTTGGGACCTCGCGGCTTGGGACCGATCGATCCCTGCGATCCACTTCACGGTTCGGGCGGAAAGGCGAAGCCGATCCAACCGTGATCCTTACAACCCACATTACGGCCTGGGCGGAACGGCATGGTCGATCCCAGCCGGGATCCTTTCCCGCGTCGGAACACCCGAAAAGTGGCGGTGGACGTTCGCCGCAGGGCAGGGTTGCCCGTCTTCGCTGATCGATCATCGGATCCCACGGCCGCTGGTCGGGTAGGAGGGTGGGATCGTCGAATTGTTCGGCTGTTCGGGACCGGAGTCCCCGTAGACAGGTCCACACTGGATCAATTTCGCGACTCCTTGCTCAACCCGTTGTCCCTTCCGATGTCCAAACTGTTCCGCTTCCTGGCGGTCCTCGGTGTGCTGATCGCCCAGGACCTCTTCGCTGCCACGTACTACATCTCTCCCACGGGGAGCGACACCAACAACGGTACATCGACCAGTACACCTTGGCGGACCATCGATCGGTTGAACCAGTTGAGCAGCGCCTTCCAACCCGGCGACCGGATCCTGTTCCTGCGGGGGGGCGTTTTCCGCGGGAAGCTGAACATCCTGAGTTCGGGTACGGCCACCAACCGGATCGAGATCGGTGCCTACGGAACGGGTGCCGAACCGGTGCTCAGCGGCAGCCGGCAGGTGACGGGATGGACGGTGCACAGCGGTAACATCTGGAAGGCCAACGTGGGCCAGAAGGTGTACAACGTCTTCCATAACGGCCAATTGATGACGCTGGCCCGGTACCCCAACTCCGGTTGGTTGACCAACGACCTGGGCACCAGCACCACCACGAAGGATGCGGCCTTGGGCCAGTCCAACGGCTATTGGAACGGAGCCACCATGGTGATGCGCACCACGAACTGGAGCTACGACACGGCCTACATCACCAACTTCAACTCCAGCACGAAGGTGCTGACGCACACCAGCACCGGCAACACCATCGGCGATGATGCGTGGGGCTATTTCCTGCGGAACAAGCTGAGCGAGCTCGATGCTCCCGGCGAATGGTTCTACAATCCGGTGAGCGGTGTGCTTTACCTGTGGTGCCCCGGCAACGTGGACCCGAACGCCTCCACGGTGGAGGTGTCGGTGACGGACAACGCCATCTACCTGGGCTGGCAGCGCAGCTACATCTGGGTGCACGACCTGGCGTTCAAGCACCAGTTCGATGCGGCGCTGCGCCTCAGCGGATCGATCAACGTGGAAGTGGGCAATTGCAGCTTCTCCGACCTGTACCAGGCCCTGCGTACCACGGGTACCGGCCAGAACTACCACCACCTGGACATCCAGCGCACCTATGCTTCAGCGGCGCACATCCTGGACCAGAACAGCACGGTGCAGAACTGCACCTTCACCGACATCTGCATGGAGCCCGGCCTGGGTGAAAGCAACTGGGGCTACTTCGGACTGCGCGCCAATGGAACGGGCATGGTGATCCGCGACAACGTGCTGCAGAACATCGGCTACATCGGCATCGTGGCCGAACAGAACGCCATCGTGGAACGCAACTACGTGCGCAACGCCATCGCGCTGCTGAACGATGGTGGGGGGATCGCCCTGGACAACGCCAACGGCATGATCATCCGCGACAACGTGGTGATGGACCTCGTGGGCAACCTGGAGAGCTCCGCCGTCAACGGTACCAACTACCATTCGATCTCCTACGGCATCTACTTCGGCAACATCAGCATCCGTAACACCACGGTGCAGCGCAACACGGTGGCCAACTGCCACGGCAGCGGCATCCATGTGGACCATACCATGGTGAGCAGCGGTAACCAGGTACGGGACAACATCCTCTACAACAACGAGGTGCAGCTGTCCATCTCCGACTACAGCAACTACAACACGCCGGGTGCGGTGGCACCCTTCCACGTGCCCTCGTTCAACACGGTCTACAGCGGCAACATCATGTATTGCCTCACCCGCGAGCAGTTGTGCATGCGCCAGCTCCACGTGTACTCGGCCAACTGGGTGGATTACGGCACCTTCCAGAACAACTACTACCACAACGCCTACAACGATCGCAGCATCGAGCTGTTCAACACCTTCGCCGGCGTGCGCAAGTTCTTCACCTTGGAGCGCTGGCAGTATGAGCGGTCGGAGGATGCCGGATCGGGCCGCAGTCCGCTCAATCTGGAGGGCTACGGGGTCACCGAAGCGCTCAGTGCCAACCTGGTGTCCAACGGCACCTTCGCCGGCAACATCACCGGTTGGAGCGGTTGGCCCGCCCAAGGGTTGATGACGCACCAGCCCACGTTGCTGGACAACGGTGCCCTGCGCGTGGTGTTCAACAACAACAGCACGTACAACGAGTTCACGCTGAAGCCGACCACGAACGCCACCGTCACCAACGGCTACTGGTACCGCATGCGGTTCAGCATCCAGAGCAACATGCACGGGGAGGTGAAGGCGGGCTTCAAGGGCAACAGCCAGGTGAGCGGTCCGAACATGGTGTATTCACGCCAGGTCCCCTTCGATTCACAGCGCCGCGATGTGACCATGATCTTCCAGAGCAACCTCACGGATGCCGGGGTGTGCAGCTTCACCAACTTCTGGACGGAAGGAACCTACTGGATCGACAACGTGGAACTGCAGCGCGTATCGGTGACGCAGCTGGACCCGAACGACATGCACCGGTTGCTCTGCAACCCCACGGCCACCGCCCAAAGCCTCTCGCTTCCCGCCGGCACGTGGACCGATGTGCACGGCAGCGAAGCCTCGGGCAGCGTCACCATCGCTCCCTTCTCCTCCCGCGTGTTCTACAAGTCGAGCAGCGCCGCGGCCATCCCGGGCAATGCCCTTTCGCTGAAGATGTACCTGGGTGGTGCCTACGACAGCGCCACCGGCCAGATGCGTGACGACCTGCGCGCGCAGAACCTGGTGCCTTCGGCCGAACCCTACACCGCCTTGGGCCTCGCTGTGGACAATCCGAACGTCACGATGTCCAACGCCGTACGCCAGGCCACCGGATCCCAGGCCTTGGTGGACTGGGTGGCGGTGGAACTGCGCAACCCCACCGCGCCCTTTGCGGTGGTGGGTCGCCGGGCCGCCATCCTGCGGAAGGATGGTACCGTGGTGGCCGCTGACGGCAACATGCTCACTTTCCTGGTGCCCACCGTCGGCAAATTGGTCGGAGTGCGCCATCGAAACCACCTCGGCATCATGACCACCGTTCCGGTGGCCACCAATGGACAGACGGTGGATGTGACGGTGGCGGGCACGGCGTGTTTCGGTACGGAGAACCGTCAGGCCTTCGGATCCGTGTTGGCTCTTTGGGCCGGTGATGTGCAGGCCGATGGTCAGCTGAAATACACGGGCCCTGCCAACGACCGCGATCCGATCCTGCTCGGTATCGGTGGCGTGGTGCCCACGAACACGACCACGGTGTACAGCCGTGCCGATGTGAACATGGACGGCGTGGTGAAGTACACCGGCGCCGGCAACGATCGCGATGCGATCCTGGTGAACATCGGCGGAGTGGTGCCCACACAGGTGCGCAACGCGCAGCTGCCCTGAGCCCGGCTCAGATCCGCTCCAGTGAACCCGGGGGCGCCCAGCCCACGGAGCCGCTGGCGAGCTTCACCTCGTACCAGCCGTCCTGCTCCTGCAACACGCGCAACTTGGTGCCTGCATGGATCACGAAGAGCTTGGTGGCCGTGGAGCGGGGCTCGCTCACCACATCCACCTTGGGTGCCATGATGATGGCCTCCGAACGGTCGTTGGCCTCGGAAACCCGATAGGCGGCGAGGCCGATACAGGTGAGGGTGGCCAGGCCGCCCAGAAGGGCCAGGCCTCCGACCACCCGTGCGGCACGTCCGCGCACGAACAGGGCCGCAGTGCCCAATGCACAGCTGATCAGCACGAGCCAGAGCGAACGACGTGCCCATTGGTCCACATCCTTGCCGCCACGCAAGCGGTCCCAGGCGCTGCCCAAGGTGAAGGCGGGGAGCTCGTTCACCCGATCGATGGTCTTGGAACGGGCCAGGTCCAAGTTGGCCTGGATATCCTCCGCACCGGGGGAAAGGCGCAGGGCGCGTTCATAGTAGAGGATGGCCCGTGGCACATCGTTCAGCTTGCTGTGGCAGTTGCCGATGTTGAACAGCAAGGAGGCCGAGGTCCGCTCCTGGGCCAGTGAATCGTACAGGTCGAGGGCTTGGGCGTATTCGCCTGCGGCATACGCTTCCTGGGCGCCGCGGGCCAGGTCGTCCTGTGCGAACGATGCGGTGGCAAGGCCGAGAACGAGGGCCGGTACAAGGAGCTTGCGGGTCATGCGCGGGGGCTGGCTTCGATGCGACGGATGAGGGCCACGGCCTGCTCATAGACCTGCTGGCGCGGCTTGCTTTCCAAGGGGGCGAAACGGGCCGAGGCACTTTCGTCGAGGAGTTCCACATATTCCTGCGCGATGCGGCCTTCCTCCAAGGAGCCCAACTTCATGCGCACCATGTCCGCGTGCACCTGCGCGACGCCCAGGTCGTAACGGTCCGCGAAGTAGCCTTCGAGCGCCTTGCCCAACGCGGAATAGAAACCGGTGCGGTCATTGGCCTTCAGGGCCTCCTCCGCGGCCTTCAGGCGTTTGCGGGCCACTCGGTCCGCACCCTTCCGCCGCTGCGCCACGGTGTCGGCCAGTTCCAATCCGCGTCGGCGCTGCCAGGTGGCCAGGCCCAGGAAGGCCAGCAGGGGCGTGGCGATGCCGGCCACATAGGCCCAGGAGCCGAACAGCCGGTCGTCGTGGGGACGGAGTTGCAGATCTCCCGTTCGGATGTAGCGGATGTCGGTGCCGATCTGCTGCACCTCGTTCTGCCGGGGGCGTGTCACGGCGGCGCTGGTACCATCGCCGGGTAGCACCGTGACGTTGAGGGGATCGGTGCTCAGGCGTTTGTAGCTGCCGCTCGCAGGGTCGAAGTAGCTGAAGGTGATCGGTCCCAAGGTCTGCTCACCGGCACTGCGGGGGATCAGCAGGTACTGGAACTCTCGGCTTCCGCTCATGCCACCGGTGGTCACGCTCACCTTGTCGACGATCTTGGGATCGTAGGCCTCGATGTCCGTGGGCAAGGAGAGCTTGGGGGCTTCGATCAGCTTCAGGTTGGCCCGGCCGGAGAAACGGAGGTTGAGGTCGATGGCCTCGTTCGCCTTCACGGAGGTGCGGGGCATCTCCGTGGTCAGTTGCAGTTCACCCACCGCTCCGATGAAGTCCGCCGGTTTGTCGGCCGGGAGGTCGAGGACGTTGAGCTCCGTGGCATTGCTGCGGATGGTCACCGGTGTGCCGCTGCTGAAGAAGGTGGGGTTCACCCGGTAGTTCAGCTCCATGGCCTCGATGCGCAGTTTGCCGCTGCGTTGGGGAATGAGCACCTGCTTCTTCAGCACCACCGTGTTGTACCGCAGGCCGTTCACCGTCTGCGGCGTGCGGTCCCAAGTGGCTTCTCCGAGGTGCACCTCCTCCGCCCAGAATCCGTTGAGCTTGGGCAGGTCGTATTCGCCGGCCTGCAGGTTGTTGTAGCGGGAATAGAGGGTGTAGGTGGCGATCACCTGTTCACCTACGTAGACCCTGTTCTTGCTGAGGGTGATGGTGCAGAAGAGGTCGCGGTTGCTCTTCTGGCCCTGGTCCATGGCGGCATTGCTGCCACCGCCCTCGCCTTTGGCGAAACGCAACTTGATGGGCTCGGTCCGCAATTGTCCGCCGCCCACCTGTCCCACGGCCGCACCGATGGTGAATTCCCCGGGTTGGGTGGCGGTGAGGATCCACGTGCGGGTGAAGGTCATCGTGCCGCGCCCGTTGATGATCTGCGTGGAACGGCTGTCGAACGGCCCCTGCAGCACGGCCAGTCCATTGAGGTCAGGGGTGCTGAGCGTGGTTCCCGGCGGCGGGTTCGTGAAGGTGATGCTGTACTTCACCGCGTCGCCAACGGTGGCGCTCTCGCGATCCACCATGGCCGTAAGGCTGATCTCCTGCGCGCGCGCGCCGTACCCCAGCAAGCTGAGGACGAGGATCAAGAGGTAGGTGCTCTTCCTGCTCATCGGTTCACCAGTCCTTGTCGATGGGTACCCGTGGTTTCACCTTCACCTTCTCGCGCATCTTTTCCTGGGTGTTCTTCTCCTGTTGCTGCATCGCATCCAGGAGGCGCTGGGCATCCTGCTCATCGATGCGGCCCGGTTGCGGCTTCCGCTGCTGTTGCTGGTCCTTTTGCTGGTCCTTCTTCTGTTCCTCTTCCTTCTTCTGCTCGTCCTGCTCCTGGTCCTGCTGGTCCTTCTGTTGATCCTTCTGCTGATCCTCCTTCCGGTCCTGTTCCTGTTGTTGCAGCTTCTTCTGGGCGTAGGCCAGGTTGTAGCGGGTATCCTCGTCGTTGGGCTGTCGTTTGAGGGCCTCCTTGTAGGCGGAGACGGCTTCCTTGAACTTCTGTTGCCGCATCCAGCTGTTGCCCAGGTTGTGGAAGGCACGGGCCTGTTCCTCGGGCCCCCGGGCCATGGCGGCAGCACTTTCGTAGCTCCGCTGCGCACCGGCCACGCTGTCCTGCTTGTACAGCGCATTGCCGCGATTGAAGGTGCCGCGTTGGTCCTTCTCCGCACGGTTGTACTGTTCGATGGCCGCGCGGGTGTCGCCCCTGCGGTAGGCTGCATTGCCCAAGCGGATGGCGCGTTGGGTGTCCACATCGGTCTGCGCCTGCAACAGCAGGGAACAACCGGAGGCTAGCAGCACGGTGATCAAGCGTTCCATGGCTGGGGTCGGTCGGGGTCCTCGCGGAAGGTGCGTTCACCCATCCAGAGACCCAAGGTGATGAGGACGATGGCGATGGCGAGGAAGTACTGGTAGCGGTCCTCGTGGCCGGTGAAGGTGTAGGAGCCGATCTCGTTCTGGTCCATGGCGCGGAGATCGGCCACCAATTGGTCGATGCCGGTATCACCGGCGGTGGCGTGCACGTATTCGCCATGTCCGGCGGCGGCGATGCGTTGCAGCATGTCCTCATTGAGGCGCGTCATCACGGTGGCGCCTTCCTTGTCCTTCTTGAAACCGAGCACCTGTCCACCCCGTCGTTCCGGTATGGGGGCACCCTGCGGTGATCCAAGTCCCACCGTATGCACCAGGACACCCTGCTCGTAAGCGGTCTTCGCGGCGGCCTCTCCGTCATCCTCGAAGCTCTCCCCATCACTGATCACGATGATGGCCTTGCCTTGTGGGCCTTCCTTCTGGAAGCTCTGCTGGGCCAGTTCGATGGCCGCACCGATGGCCGTTCCTTGGGTGCTCACCATATCGGGGCCGATGCTCTCCAGGAAGAGCTTGGCGGCACTACGGTCGGCCGTGATGGGAAGCTGGGTGAAGGCCTGGCCGGCGAAGATCACGATACCCAAGCGGTCGCCCTTCATGCGGTCGATCATCTGGGCAAGGGCGCGTTTGGCCACCGCCATACGGTCGGGAACGAGGTCCTCGGCCAGCATGCTGTTGCTCACGTCCAACGCCACCACCACATCCACACCGCGGGCCTTCACCTGTTCGAGATGGGTGCCCATCTGGGGACCGGCCAAGGCGAACACGGCGAAGGTGAGGCCATGGCGCAACAGGAGGAACCGGAGCACCGAACGCCACGAGGACACACCCGGAACCAGGGCGGGCAGGAGCCGGGCCTGGCCGAACCGGCGCAACGAGCGTTCGCGCAACCAAAGTCCTACGAGGTAGAGCGCCGTGAGCACCGGACCGGCGAACAGTCCGTACAGTACCCACGACCGTTCGATGCGGAACTGCGGGAGATGGCGGGATGCGGTGAGGAACAAGGAAAGACCGAACGCCCACGCGAGCAGTTCCACCACCAGCACGGCGGTGAGCATGATACCCTTGCGGTAGGTGCCGGTGCTCATGGGGTGGTGCGCAGAACGGTTTGACCCAGGAGCTGGGCGAGCAGGAAGAGCACGATGGAAGCGCAAAGCAACTGGAAGTACTCCTCGTTGTGGCGGCTGTGTTCGGTCACCTTCACCCGTGTACGTTCCAGCTTGTCGATCTCCTTGTAGATGGCGTCGAGCTTGCGTTCATCGGTGGCTCGGAAGTACTTGCCACCGGTCATGTCGGCCACCTGTTGCAGCATGGTCTCATCGATCTCCACCGGAACGTAGTCGTACTTGTACTGGCCGTTCGGATAGATGGCGGTGGGGGAGAGCGCCTTGCCTTGGGTCCCCACACCGATGGTGTATACACGGATGCCCATCTGCTCGGCGATCTGGGCGGCATCCAGCGGCTGGATGGTGCCCTGGTTGCTGACACCATCGGTGAGGAGGATGATCACCTTGCTCTTGCTCTCGCTTTCCCGCAGGCGGTTGATGGCGGTGGCCAGGCCCATGCCCACGGCGGTGCCCCCGTTGATCATGCCGCTCCGGGCCTGGCGGAACAGATCGTTCAACACCACATGGTCGGTGGTCAGGGGGCATTGGGTGAAGGCCTCGCCTTCGTAGACCACAAGTCCGATCCGATCGTTGGGCCGTTCATCGATGAAGCGCATGGCCACGTCACGTGCCGCTTCCAGACGATCGGGCTTGAAGTCCTTGGCCAGCATGCTCGCGCTGAAGTCCATGGCGATGATGATGTCGATGCCGTCATGCGTCACATCCTGCCAGTTGTCCTTGCTCTGCGGGCGTGCCATGGCGATGATCATGCCGCCGAGCGCCAGCAGCGTCAGCACGAAGGGCACATGCCGGAGGCCGGCGACGAGGTCGAAGGGGCCCTGCTGCAGCGAGCGGAGCGTGCTCAAGGTGGCGCGCGCATGCCGGCGATCACGGCGCCAGAGGTACCATCCGCCCAACAGCGGCAGTACGACCAGCGCCCAGGCCCAGCGCGGCGTGGCGATCTCGTAGTGCTTCTTCACGTACCACATCGCCGCGCCTACGATGACGTGCACCGCGATCAGCGACACGGCCAGCATCCAGGTATCGCGTCTCAACCTCATGCGGCGGAAGTGGTGGGGGCTGCAGGTGTGGTCGAGTGCACGAAGGTGATGGCGCTGGCCATGAGTTCCTCGTTCTCCGTGGGCAACGCGGTGTACTTGGCGAACTTCACCAGATCGGCCAACTGCAGCAGGTTGCGCAGGCGCTCACGGGCCTCGGCGGGCATGGGCCCCATCCTCAATGCCGCCATCAGTTCATCGGTGGTGTACTCCAGCGCCGGCGTGGCGAAGCGTTCCTCCACGTAGCCGCGCAGCACATCGGTGACCTCCGTGTGGTACTGCTTCACCGCTCCGTTCTGCCACAGCTTCCGGTGTTCGATGGCCTGAAGCGCTTCCAGCGTTCGCACGTGCAAGGGTTGCTGCGGTGCTTCCTGGGCCACCACGGTCCGGGGGCGTCGTGCACGGCGTACCAGCAGGATGATCAAGGCCGTCAGCACCGCCACGCCTCCGGCGATCCCCGCGATCCAGGGCCAGTTCTCGCGCAGCCAGTCCTTCCAGCTGAAGGGCAGTTCGTAGATGTCCTTGATGTCCTTGATCGCTGCAGTGGTGTCCACCGGCACGGTGTTCACGGTGAGCAGCAGCGGTTCGGTGCGGGTCGTATCGCCATCGATCACGAGCTTGAACGGGGGGATGGCCCAGTAGCCGCTGTCCCACGAGGTGATCGTGAGGATGCGCTTCTGTTCGAGCAGGTAGGGATCACCCTGCTTGTTCGGCATCACCGTGTCCACACCGGTGTCGTGAAGGATGTCCACGTGTCCGGTCAGCGTGTCGGTGAACGTGGGCCAGATGACCTGCGGCGCCGGGGCCTTGTCCACGTGATAGGTCACGCTCAAGGTGATCTCCGCCTGTTCACCGATGAGCAGGGTGTTGCGGTCGAGCGAAGCCGTGGGGATGCGGTCCTGCGCGTGGAGCGAAAGCGACAGGAGCAAGGGCAGGAGCAGGAACTTCCGCATGGATCAGTCGCGTTGACGGAAGAGGTTCATCAAGGGACGTACATAGCCGTCCCGGGTGCTGATCACGGCATGGTCCACACCGGCGCGGCGGAGGGCATCGCGGGTGCGGGCCTGCAGCTTCAGGGCCTGTGCCCGGTAGTGTTCGCGGATGCGCTTGTTGCGGGTGTTCACCCAACGGATGGCACCGGTCTCCGGATCGCGGAACTGCACCAACCCCATGTTCGGCAGCTCCATCTCGCGCGGGTCCACCGTCCGGAGCACCACCAGGTCGTGCTTGCGGTTGCTGATCTTCAGCGCGTCCTCGTACCCTTCGTCCAGCAGGTCGCTGATCAGGAAGGCGATGCTGCGTTTCTTGATCACGCTGTTGAGGAACTTCAGCGCGCCGGCCACGTTGGTGCCCTTGTGTTGCGGGCGGAACTCGAGCAGTTCACGCACGATGCGCAGGATATGTCCACGGCCCTTCTTCGGGGGGATGTACAGCTCCACCTGGTCGCTGAAGAGGATCAGGCCCACCTTGTCGTTGTTCTGGATGGCGCTGAAGGCGATGGTGGCACAGGCCTCGGTGATCAGCTCGCGCTTCAGCTGGTTCTCCGTACCGAACTCGCCGCTGCCGCTGACGTCGGCCACCAGCATCACGCTCAGCTCGCGTTCCTCATCGAAGATCTTCACGAAGGGATGCCCGAAACGGGCCGTCACGTTCCAGTCGATGGTCCGTACCTCATCGCCCGGCACGTACTCGCGCACCTCGCTGAAGGTCATGCCACGCCCCTTGAACGCACTGTGGTACTCCCCGCTGAAGATGTGGTTGCTCAAGCCGCGTGTCTTCAGCTCGATCAGCCGCACCTTCTTCAGGAGCTCCTTGGTATGTTGGGCGGTCGCCATGTGCTCATGCGCTCAGGTGTCCATGTGTCCATGGGCATCGGAGCACATGGACACATGGGTATGAAGTCCTTCTCAGGGAACCTCGACGGTGTTGAGCACCTTCTCGATGATCTCCTTCACGGTGATGTTCTCCGCCTCGGCCTCGTAGGTGAGCCCGATGCGGTGGCGCATGATGTCCGGGCATACGGCGCGCACATCCTCGGGGATCACGTAGCCGCGGCGTTTGGTGAAGGCGAAGGCCTTGGCGGCCAAGGCCATGTTGATGCTCGCACGTGGGCTGCCCCCGAAGGAGATCAATGAGGTGAGGTCACCGAGGCGGTGCTGGTCGGGCCGGCGTGTGGCATGCACGATGTCCACGATGTACTGCTCGATCTTCTCGTCCATGTACACCTCGCGCACCAGCTTGCGGGCCGTCACGATGTCCTGCGGGTTCACCACCTTCTGCACCTTGATGCGTTCACCGGCCTTGGTGTTCTGGCGGATGATCAGCTTCTCCTCCTCCTTGCGGGGATAGTCCAGCACCACCTTCAGCATGAAGCGGTCGGTCTGGGCCTCGGGCAGGGGATAGGTGCCTTCCTGTTCGATGGGGTTCATCGTGGCCAGCACCAGGAAGGGCTCGGGCAGCTTGAAGGTCTGTGCACCGATGGTGACCTGCCGCTCCTGCATGGCCTCCAGCAAGGCGCTCTGCACCTTGGCGGGGGCACGGTTGATCTCGTCGGCGAGGATGAAGTTGCTGAAGATCGGGCCCTTCTTCACGCTGAACTCCTCGTTGCGGGGGCTGTAGACCATGGTGCCCACGAGGTCGGCGGGCAGCAGGTCGGGCGTGAACTGGATGCGGCTGAAGCCCACGTCGATGGCCTCGCTCAGCGTTTTGATGGCGAGCGTCTTCGCCAGGCCGGGCATGCCTTCCAGGAGGATATGGCCGTCGGCGAGCAGGGCCACGAGGAGCTTCTGCAGCATGTCCTTCTGACCCACGATGATCTTCTCCATCTCGCGGTCCAGCAGGTCCACGAACGCGCTGGCCTGTTGGATCCGGTCGTTCAGCATCCGGATGCTCTCGGCCGTAGCGAGGCCCGGTTCGGTGGTCTGTTCCATGTTCACGATTTTCGAGGGTCGAAGATGACCGCAAATCTCTTGGTCCCACCGGGCCTCGATGGTGAGTTTCCAGTTAACAACTGTTAAGTGCTTTTCGCCGGTCCAGGCCTACATTCGGACACTTCGACCCCGATACGCTCCATGATCCCGACCACCCGCTCCCTGAGCCTCTCCGATACCATCGAGGCCGTGCGCACCTTCCACGATGCATTCGGCATCCCCAATGCCGCTTCGCCCGTGGGTGATATCGGCGCGAAGGACGCCCAGTTGCGCTACACCCTGATGCGCGAGGAGAACGAGGAATACCTGGAGGCCGCCAACAAGGGCGATCTGGTGGAGGTGGCCGATGCCCTCGGTGATATGCTCTACATCCTCTGCGGCACCATCCTGAAGCACGGGCTGGAGCACAAGATCGGCGAGGTGTTCCAGGAGATCCAGCGCAGCAACATGAGCAAGCTCGATGCGAACGGCAAGCCCATCTACCGGGAGGACGGCAAGGTGCTGAAGAGCGATCGGTATTTCCGTCCGGACATCGCTTCGATACTGGGATAGGCGTGTTCCGTTGTCAGCCCCCAGCAGTCACCACTGATCACGGACACCTGACCACTCCAACGAAGTATGGACCTCAAGACCCTGCTCGCCCGCGCCCGCCGCTCCGCCGCCCAACGTTGGTGGCTGGACCGGCTGCTGCATTGGATGATCCCCTTCAATTCGCCGCATGGACTGAAGGTGGTGCCGCTGCCGGCGGGTGGCATCCGGGTGGACATCCCGTACTGGCGTGTGAACCGCAACCACATCCGCGGCATCCATGCCTGCTGTCTGGCCACGGCGGCCGAGTACTGCAGCGGTCTGGCCCTTCTGGAACAGTTGGACGCGAAGACCTACCGGTTGATCATGAAGACCCTGCGCATGGAATACCACTACCAAGCGAAGGACTGGGCCTCAGCGCAGTTCGTACCCGACCTCAACGAGTTGGATCGGCAAGTGGTGGTGCCTTTGCGGAGCGGATCCGCCGTGCTCTATACCGCCGTGGTGGAGGTGCACGATGCGCAGCGCAACCACTTGGCCACGGGCCATATCACCTGGCAGGTGAAGGCCTGGTCGGCGGTGCGGACGAAGCTCTGATCCCGTCCTATTCGGAGCGCTGCTCCTCCTTGAGCAGCTTGCGCTCCTCGCGTTCCTCCTTGCGGATCTGCTTGCGTTCCTCGCGTTGCTCCTTTTCCAAGCGCTCCTGCTCTTCAGCCTCACGATCGGCCTGGGCGGTCTTCGGCAGTGGCAGGCGGTAGGTGAGGTGCAGGCCTACCACCAGGTCCTGCCCGCGCACCAAGGGACTCAGCGGGGTCACGCTCTGCTGGATGCGCAGTTCGTACATCCAGTTCTTCTTCTCACTACCGAGTCCCAAGGCGATGTTCCATTGGCTGCGGTTGTTGGTGCCCTCGAAGTTGTATTTGAACTCCTGGGTGACCTGTCCATCCCGGACGTTCTTGAACTTTCCACCCATCGCGTAGCCGAAGATCACTCCGCCGCTGAGGAATAGGCCCTGCGGATCGGGGTTGGTGCTGAGCTTCAGGAGGGCTGGCAACTCCAAGTAGCGGACGGTGATGTAGGTGTTCTCGTTGAACTGACTGTTGCGCGTCCAGCTGCCCTTGGTCATCATCGTGGGTTCCACCAGCACGTGGATCTGTTCGGTGATGGGGGCATCGAAGCTCCAACCGTAGATGGGGCCGAACTTGGGGAGGCCTGTCCAGGAGAGCAGGGCGTTACCGGCCGTGCGGGTCGCCATGCTCAGTCCGAGGCGTGGGCCATGGCGGAACTCGTTCTGGGCGTGCGTGAGCAAGGAGAGGCCGGTCAGCAGCAGCAGAAGGGGAATGCGCATGGCGCGAAGGTGCGAAGCCGGACCGGAGTGGGGCGGGAAGGCGGTGGGGTGCACAACGTTCTTTAGCATTTTCCACAAGCCCGTTCTGTGCTCATTGGGGGACGATCTTGACAATTCGTCGACAAAAAATGGACTTTCGTCTTGACAAAAGATCCATTGGTCCCCCATGTTTGCGTCACCATTCCGTTCACCATGTGGCCCGTACTCACCCTCACCCTACTGCTGCAACTGACCGATGAGGAACAGTTGTACGCTGAGCGAACCACACCCCCCCAACCCCAAGAACAGGAACAGGTGATCCCTGCTCCGGAAGAAACCCTCCAAGCGATCGACCCATCGCTGGGAATCGAGCCGCAAGGCTGAAACGGAATGATGCGGGCGCCTGACGCGCCCGTCCTTGGACGACCGCGCCACCGCACTCCGGTGGCGCGGTCATTTTGTATCCGAGGCAAAGGGGAAGATCCTAGTTTTGGCGCCTCTCGAACAAAAACCGCCACTTCCAACATGCGCTTTTTCCCACCCTTGGGCGCTCTCGCGCTCACCGTACTGCCTTTTTTGTCCATCGCCCAGACCAAGACCGACAAGGCCGAGGTGCAATGGGGCCAGCCCCGTGATATGAAGGTCGACGGGGACTTCCTCGATGTGGAGGAGCACGTCGGGGACGACATCTTCGTTACCGTGCGCCGCAAGAAGGACATCTGGCTGCAGAAGATCGGCACCGACCTGAAGGTGCAACGCGAGCAGGCCCTGCCATTGGAAATGGGGCGCGATGAGCACTCCTGGGAGGCCCTGCTCTTCCAAGGCGATCAGATCCATCTGTTCACCACCTTCTACGACAAGTCGGAGCGGACGAATTCGCTCTATGTACGCTCGTACAAGCAATCCGATCTGTCGCCCGTGAGCGGCATCCGGAAGGTGCACACCATCAAGGCCCTCGGGAAGCGGGCCAAGGGTGCTTTCGCCGTGCAGGACATCGAGGGCAAGCGCATCCGGGTGTCCATCTTCATCCCCATCGATGATGATGAGGAGAAGCGGCGAACGGAGGTGCTGATGTTCGACAGCGGGATGAACAGCGTGGAGCCCGACGCCATCGACCGGGTGATGCCTTATGCCGACGACGAATACGACGTGGAGGGGTCCATCTACGATACGGATGGCACGTACATCATGGTGGTGCACAAGTACCTGGAGAAGATGGAGAAGAAGGAGCGCCGCAAGGACAAGAAGCCGCAGTACGACCTGATGCTGCTGATCTATCCGCCGGGAAGCAGCACCGCCACCATCCAGAAGCTGGAGGTGCAGGGCAAGTTCATCCACGACATCCGCTTCCTGATCCCCGAGGAGAGCGGAGCGCCCATCACCTGCGCGGGTTTCTATGGCAACAAGGGCACGTCCGGTGTCCGGGGGGCGTTCTTCCTGCAACTCGACCGTAGGAACAAGGAGATCGTGCACCAGAGCCTGAAGGAATTCGACCATGACTTCATCACCCAGTACATGACCGAGAAGGAGGAGAAGAAGGCCGAGAAGCGTGCCGAGCGCAAGGATGAGGAACTGGAGATGTTCAGCTACGACCTGGATGACATCATTCTCCGCGATGATGGCGGAGCGGTGTTGGTGGCGGAGCAGTACTACATGTTCACCAGCACCGTGTGCACCACCACCCAAGGCGGTGGCCAGAGCTGTCGGACGATCTATCACTACGTGTACAACGACATCATGGTGGTGAGCGCGGACAAGGACATGAACATCGAGTGGGCCCAGAAGATCCCCAAGCGCCAGCACACCACGAACGATGGCGGCTTCTACAGTTCCTATGCGCTCACCGTCAAGGGCGATCGGCTCTATTTCGTCTTCAACGACAGTGGCGAGAACCTCTTCCTGAAGCCGGGTATGAAGGTGCAGCAGTTCGAACTGAAGGGCAAGGATGCGTTGATCACCCTGGCCACCGTGGACAGCGACGGCAACGTTACCCGGGAGGCCCTGATGACCCCGGAGAAGCGGGATGCCATCCTCAAGCCGAAGGATTGTGTGCAGATGCGCGACGACCGCCTTTTCATCTACGCCCAGCGCAAGAAGGAATCGCGTTACGGCTTCATCACCTTCGACTAGGCCCCGAGGAATCGCCCCGGCCCCGCCTGACGGTGCCGGGGTGTTCCCTAGGTTCTTCGCTTCAAACAGATCATGGATGAAACAGACGGCATTGTTGTGCGCCTTGGCGCTCGTCATGGTACCATTCGCCACCCGGGCCCAAAGCGTCACGGACAGGGCCAGCATCGAATGGGGCCCGATCAGGGACCAGAAAAAGGACGGTTTCCTGTCCTCCGTGGCCCACTCCGGTAGTCACGGATACCATCTTCTGGTCTGGCGTAAACGGGAACTCGCGTTGCAGTTGATGGACAAGGACCTGCGCATGGTGGCGGAATGCCCCCTTCCCTTGGAGGTCGATCGCAAGGAGCATAAGTGGCTGGGCCTCGTTTTCGTGGACGACAAGGTGCACTTCTTCTCTTCATGCTACGACCGGTCCGGGCGCACGAATACGCTGTATGTCAGGACCTATGCACAAAGGGATCTCTCTCCCATCGGGACAATGAGACCGCTGCATACGATCAGCGCCTTGCGCAAGGATGCCAAAGGGGACTTCCGGGTCGATGATATGGGGAACGATCGCATCCGTGTATCCGTCCACATCCCCATCGATGATGACG
>DASWWQ010000070.1:0-5481 GCA_036405935.1 Flavobacteriales bacterium | reverse complement strand
ACACCATCCCGCGAACAATGGACGGATGGGGTCAGCCCTTGTACTTTTCGCGGATGTGGGTCCGGTATTCCACCGGCGTCATCCCCGTGGCCTTCTTGAACATCCGGTTGAAGTAGGCCGGGTCGTCCATCCGCAGGGCATAGCTCACCTCCTTCACGCTGCGGTCCGAGTGCAACAGCAGGCGCTTCGCCTCCAGGAGCAGGCGGTCCTGCACCACTTCGCTCGCGCTCTTGCCCAGCCGTTTCCTCACCAGTTCGTTCAGATGCCCGGGCGTCACGGCCAGATCATCCGCATAGGCCGACACCTGCCGCTTGTCCAGGAATTGCTCCTCCAGCGCCCGCGTGAAGCGTTGCACGGGGTCGTTGGCATCGGAACCCGATGCGGCAGCCGTTCCCTTCCGGCCCTCCACGCACTTCAACAGGATGATGCTCAGGTATCCGAAGAGCATCTCCTCGGTGGCTCCTCCTTGTTGGAGTTCCTTCTCCAACAACTCCACCAGCGGAAGCACGCCGGATGAAAGGGGGCTATCCAGCGCCGAACAGGGGCCTCCGCTGCTGAACAGTTGATTGACAGCATGCAGCCGCAGCGGATCGAGCAGCGCTTCCGTGCCGAACATCACCACCACGCCCTGCGTTCCCGCCGAACGATGCAACTGATGCACCTGTCCGGGTCCCACCACATGCATGCTCGGTCCGGTCCAGGCATGGGTATGCAGATCGATCATGTGCGTGCCGCTGCCCTCGGTGAAGAAGAACAGCTCGTGGTAGGCATGCCGGTGCACCCCGTTGCGTACGGGCCCTTGCGCGGGCCTGATGCGCTCCACGCCGATCACCCCATGGCCATCCGCGGCCAGGTCATGCAAGGGTATGGGGGAGGTGGGCATGGTGCAAGGACGTTCAATGGACACGATCCGGCGCTCGTGCAAGATGCTCATCCGGCGTGGATCGCGCACGCCATGATCCTGCTGTTCCGGGGATCCATCCCGCTTGCATCCTTGGCATGCACCGTTCCGTGGAGGCACTGAAGACCCATGCCCGGCCTCCGCTGCGCTGATGGTACGAGCCGATGCCGGAAGAGGACCACGCCACCATCCTGCACCGCGCCGTGTAACGGGCCTTCGAGCGGAGGCACCACCCGCGTTGATCCACAGGCAGCGTTCGGGTGGTACGGATCGTCTTGCGGACGATCCCTCTCCCCATGCATCGATCCCTACGCCCCGGTTTCTTCCTTTCTCTCCTGCTGCCTGCCGCACTCTGTGCGCAGAACGTGCAGTGGGTCACCACCGCCGACAACAACTGGACCCTCAATCCGGTGATGCCCGTGAACGTGCTGTGTGCCGGAGATCCGGACCATGTGTACGAGGCCCGGCTGGATGAACATCGCTACCTCTTCGGTTCGGATGTCTACGGTTCCTACATCATGGCCCGTCGTGGCCTGGATGGGACGGAACTGTGGAACGTGCCGGTCGGGGATTCCGTCATCGTGACCGCCATCGCCAGCAATGCCGAAGGCACGGTGGTATTGGGTGGCCGTTACTTCGATCATCTCCGCATCGCCGGGGGGACGCATCTTTTCAGCCCGCCCAGCCATGTGATCGAGGGCACCTTCCTCTGTTCATGGAACGCAGCAGGTGAGCTCCTCTGGGTGGTGGATGCTTCGGGTGAAGCGCTCGACGACTACGATGTGGCGGCCATCGCCGTGGATCCCCAGGGGGATCACTGGGCGGCCTTGTCCACCTTCTTCGGTTCCAGGCTGGTGCACCTCGGTGCCGATGGATCCTTCCTGGAGGAGCGGCCGTTGGAGAACACGAAGGTCATCGGTGGCATGAGCTTCGACCCTTGGGGCGGACTCTACGTGGCCGGTGCGGCATCGGTGCCCGATATCGGCATCAACGGAACCACCTTCCCGATCGAGGAGCAATACGCCTTCTTCGTGACGCGCATGGATGCCAACGGCACGGCGCAATGGCTGCACGCGGCGCACGACATCACCTTCCAACGACCATCCGTGGTGGCCGATGCCACGGGGCATGCCTTTCTCGCAGGTCCCTTGTTCGACACGCTCTCCTGGGGTGATCTCCATTTCGAAGCCCCCGATTGGAATACCACCTTTTTCCTGACCCGTCTGGACAGCATGGGCACGTTCGAATGGGGCAGGCAGCCGGACCAGAACAATTTCGCTGGACAATTCGCCCTGGCGCAGGGCCGCACGCTCGGCGTCGATGGTGCGGGCCATGTATATGTGTTGGGCACCACCAACGGAGAGCTCGACTGGGGGAATGGTGTGGTCACCGATGTGGGTACCAACCAGGACCAGGATGTCACGCTGCTCTCCTTCGATACCAACGGCGATGCACGCTGGGAGCTGCATGGCGGAAGCGACTCCCACGATGTGGTGCAGGAGCTGTCCGTACTGCCCGAAGGCATCTGTCACTTCATCGGCACCACGGGATCCACCTACACGTTGGGCGGCCTCTCGGTGGATCCGGAGGAGGCAAGGGCTTCGGTCACCGTGCGCGTGGATGGTCCGCTGAGCACCGGACTGGCTCTCGTCCCGGCTGGTGTTGCACCGTTCATGGCCGTGCCTTCGGTGTTCAGTGATGGCTTCCGGTTGCGGAGCGATGCGTATCCCGATGGAGCGGCGGTGCACGTGGTCGCTACCGATGCGCTGGGCCGTCGCGTGGGCACTGCTGCACGTACCGGTGAACTGCTCGGCATGGATTGGGCCGCTGGCACCTACCAAGTGCAGGTGAAGGTGGGTGAGGCTTTCCAAGTTCTGCGCGTGATCAAGCAGCATCATTGATCCGGCGCGGGCATCGTTCCTCCTGGATCATCGCGTCAACGGGCCATGCGTAAGCTCTTCCTGATCCCGATCCTCGGCGCGCTGGGTGCGGTGGCACAGGTCCAACATTCCAATTGGTATTTCGGCTACGGTGCGGGTCTGTCCTTCAGCAGCGGCACCGCCGCATCGCTGGAAGGCAATCCCTTCGAGACCGATGAAGGTGCCGCCAGCATCAGCGATGCCGACGGCGATCTGCTCTTCTTCACCAATGGTGAAGCCCTCTATGACCGCACGCTGGCCCTGATGCCGAACGGGGATGACCTTGCCGGGCACTACAGCGCTGCGCAATCCGCGTTGATCGTCCCCGCCGTCGACGATCCTGGCCGGTACTATGTCTTCACCGTGCCCTCCCAAGTGGCCTCGTGGGAAGGCCTGTATTCGGGGCTGACGTACTCCGTGGTGGACATGGACCTGAATGGAGGCCTCGGAGATGTCACCTTGAAGAACATCGAACTGCAGGCAGAGGTCACGGAACACCTCACCGCAACGCGCCATGCCAACGGCCGGGATGTGTGGGTGGTGGTGCACGGCTGGGAGTCGGATAATTTCTACAGCTACCTCGTGACGTGCACGGGCATCGAAGGCCCGGTGGTGTCCCAAGCAGGCGAGGCGATCGAGCAGGACATCTGGGGCCAATACGTGCCCGCCATCGGCTGCATGGACATCTCCCCGCAGGGCGATCGGCTGGCCATGACCTGGAGCGCCTTCGGGTCGGAGGATGGACGGGCGCATCTCGAGGTGCTCGCGTTCGATCCCGCTACGGGTATGGTGGGTGAAGGCTTCGCGGTGGATCACGGTGGCACTCCGGCACTCAACGCGCGGGGCTACGGCGTCTCGTTCTCCCCCAACGGATCGCGGCTCTATTGGAGCGATAGCGGACTGGCCGGTGGCATCGGCTATGCTTCGATCTTCCAGTACGATCTACTGGCGGCCGATCCCGCGGCGACGGAGTTCCTGGCGGCTTCGGGCATCGGGGCGTTCGGTACGCTGCAGGTGGGGCCGGACGGTCAACTCTATTGCGCCTCGCTGGACGGCGCCATGCACGTTTCCCGGATCACCGCTCCCGATGAACTGGGCGCAGCGTGCGGCTTCGATGGGCCGGGTGTTTCCATCGCACCGCACTTGGCCACTTGGGGTTTGGCCAACGATTGGGACGTGCCCACGGTGGAAGTGCCGATCGATCTGGGCCTGTCGGATACCCTTGTCTGCGCCGGCCAGCCCTTCCTCGTGGAAGTGGACCCCGGCCTGCCCTTCGAGGAACCCACCTACCTCTGGAACACCGGCGCCACCACGTCGTCCATCGCCATCGACGAAGATGGTCTTTACAGCGTGGAGGTCTTCCTTTCCTGCGATCGGGTGCTGCGCGATTCGATGCGCGTCACCTTCTCGAACATCGAAGCGGCCTTGGGAGAGGACCGGCTGGTCTGCGAGGGCGACAGTGTAACGCTGACCGTGCCGGATCCCTCGGCCACCTTCTTCTGGAGCACCGGCTCCACCGACCCCTCCATCGTGGTGGGCAGCAGCGACCTCTACTGGCTGGAGGTGCTCGATGGACACGGATGCATGGTGCGCGATGAGGTGGAACTGGAGTTCTTCGACTGTACGTGCCCGGTCTTCGTGCCGAACACCTTCACCCCGAACGGGGATCAGGTCAATGATGCCTTCGGTGTGCGATCGGCCTGTCCCTTCGAGCAGTACCGTCTGGTGGTCTTCGATCGTTGGGGTGCTGAGCTATACAGTTCCACCGAGCCCGACGGCCTGTGGGCCGGTGATGTGCCCATCGGTGTCTACACCTGGACCTTGGAGTACGCTTGGCCCGATGAGGCCGGTCTACGCCAAGCGAAGAAGCAGGGGCACGTCACGGTGCTGCGATAAGCCGGACCCGGCCTTGCTGCGGACCGTGCTCTAGTGCAGTACGAATCGCTGCGCCGGCCAAGGGCGTCCATCCAGCGGACGCAGCAGATACGTGCCCGGTGCGGCGTTCTGCAGATCGATGGTCAGGGTGGAGGTGCCGCCGCGTACGGTGCGTACCGACCGCCCTGCGCTGTCCAGCACGCCCAAGCGTCCCAAGGGAAGGCCCTTGCGGTCGGTGAGGCGGAGCACGCGTCCTTCCTGCACGATCAGTGGGACATCCGCCGGTGCAACATCGAACACACTCTGCCCGATGTTGGAACAGGCGGGGTAGAAGTCGAACTGCACCTCCGCGGAGCCTCCCGGCTGCAGGGCTTCCGAAGGACCTTGCGTGGCCAGGTCGTCCTGCGCGACACCGATGGCGAACATCGTTCCCACCGTACCGTTCTGCGAGGCCTGCAGGATGTAGGACCCGATGGGCAGGCAGACCGTTTGTGCGCCCATCTGCCAACCGCCGGTATCCATGCTCAGGGTACCGCTGGCCACGATCACCCCATCCGTATCGATCACCTCGAAGCCGAGATCCGCATTCACCGGAGCGCCGCCGCCCTGGGCCAGCACATACACCTGCATCTCCCTGCAAGGTGCGGGCGGGCAGAGGTCGGCCGTGATCGGCCACGTGCAGCTCTCGGTTCCGTTGACCGTCATGTACTGCAACAGCAACGTGCCGTTGAAGGGCGTGCTCACCGGCGCTGCTCCCGGCACCGGCGGCATGTTGTGCGTCACCGT
>DASWWQ010000069.1:0-16589 GCA_036405935.1 Flavobacteriales bacterium | reverse complement strand
GTAGGTGGTGTTCACCGTCACCCAATCGGTCATCGGGAACTTGTCCAGCGGCAGGGTGTACGTCACGTTCACGTTGTGGTCGTAGCTGGTGGTCTCCCCGAAGCGACGGATGCTGTTGAGCACGCTGTCCTTCCACATCTCGTAGTTGGGACGGTCCTTGGCGTTCACACGTCCGGTGGGTTCACCGATGATGGCGTTGTTGTTGGCATTGAAATCGACCTTCAGGTTCTTGCTGATGTCGTACCGGAAGCCGTACTGGCTCTGCCAGTTGAAGGTCTTGTTATAGGTGGGCACCGGTGGCAGGCTTTCGGTACCCAGGTCGGGGTTGGGCCGGATCAAACGCTCCAGGTAGGTACGGTCCACCGAGGTCCGTGCCGTGAGCTGTTTGAAGCCCAGGTTCAGGTTGAAGTCGCGGACCAAACGCGTCCACTTGCTCTTGCCGATGAAGCTGATGTTCTCGAAGGGCTTGATGACGCGCGCCTTCGGGGTGTGCTGGTAGGCCAATGCGCCGCGGTAGGTGCGCAGGTTCTCGTACTGGGTGGCCACATCATGGTACTCCTGATCGCTGTAGGCGTAAGACAGCGTGAGGTTGGAGATGTCGTAGAACCGCTCCGGTTTCGGCCCACCGCCCGCACCCGCCGCCGCCGCTGTGCGTTCCTTGCGCACGTTGGTGAAGTTGATGCTGCGCCGGCGGGTGTAGGTGCGCAGTTCCTTCAGGCGGGCCTTGCGCTCCTCTCGGGTCAGGGCCCGCGTGGCATCGTCCCACTCGATGTCGGGATTCAACGGGTCGAACTGCGGATTGATGATCTGCTCGCTGTACCCCACGTACATCGGCACCTTCACCCCGCTGTTCTCCGGGAGGAACTTGCCCATCTCCAGGTTGGCGCTCACGTCAACCCCGTAACGCGTGTCGCGCTGACGCTCGCTGACCCGCTTGTCGATGCTGCCCCAGTACGGCGTGCTGTAGTTCCCCGCCACGCTCAACGTCCCCAGGTCGGCCAGGGTGGTGTTCACCCGCGCCAGGGCGGCCCAGCCCCCGCTCTGGTCGAAGTCCGTGAGGCGCAATTCGTTCACCCACACCTCCACACACTTCGATGATCCGTTATCGGTCGTCCAAGGGTTCTCCTCCGCACCATCCCGCTTGGGGTTGCGGATGCCGATCATGATGGTGGTCATCTGGCTCAGGTTGGGGCTGCCCTTCACCGTCACCCGCCGATCGCCGTCCATCTCCGTGTACCGCTGGTTCACCGGAAGCCCCTGCTGGTTGCGGTTGATCTTCACGTCGTTCAGGCGGGCGAACTCCACCACCATGTCGTTGGCCTCGGGCCACACGTTGTAGGGATCGTTGTTGTTGAAGGCCGAACCCACCGCCGGGATCTCGTATTCGTAGTAGTTCTGGTCCTGGTCGTTTCCCAGGCGCAGGAACACGCTCACGTCGCCCTTCACCAAGGGGACGTTGGCATCCGACGATTCGGCGTGCACGTACATCCGCAGCTTCTTGTAGCTGCGGATGTCGAAGCTCACGTTGCGGAACACCGCGCGCGCATCCCCGTCCCGCAGGTTGCACACGTCCAACGCCAGCGACTGCTCGTTGAGGTTCCGGAGGTTCGCGCTGGCCACATCCACTTCCTTGTTGATGCCCGGAGGCAGCACATAGTTGATGGGCACGCGGTTCCCGTTCTCTTCGATGTTCACGGCGGCCACCTCGAAGGTGGTGGCGGTCGGATCCCCCCCAGGACCTTCTCCCGGTGCCTCCAGGCTCTGCGTGTACTTGCGCCATTCGCCGCGCACGAATTCCAGACGCGCGAAACGCAATACCACCGGTTGCTGCCAACCGCTGACGAACAGGCGCATGAAACGGATGCTACGGAAGTCCTGGATGCCGTTCACAGCACGCTCGGGCTGACGAACGGGTACCTTGAACTGGTACCAGTATACCTGCTTGCCGTCCGGCGATGTACCCAGCACACGGTCCGTGATGAAGTTCTGGCCCACCACCATCTGCGCGGGATTCAAGCGTAAACGGTACTGGAAGTAGCTCTCCGTTTCGCTCAGGTTCTGGTCCTGGTTCACGTCCTCCGTGGTGGGCAACGTGGTGCTCTGTGTGGGGAAGTCCTCGGCGGAATCCTCATCCGTCACGGAGTTCCCTTCCAGTCCGTTGAACAATTTGTAGCGGTCCAGGATGCTGCGGGCCGGGCTGTCGAGATCGGAGCCGCGGAAGTAGTGGTAGTCGTCCGCCGAAGGGTCGCTCTGCCAGCGTGCACGGGCACCCGGGGTGAGTGCGTTCAGATAGTCGGCGAAGTACTGCTGTTCATGCAGATCGGGACTGTAGGCATTGGCGCTGGTATTGCTCAGACCATCCAGACCCACATCCTGGTAGCGGTACGTGTTCTGCTCCTGGATGGCGAAGGCGTTCACCACGCTCTGCGTGCTGGGCACCACGCCCCATGCGGTCTGGTCGATCACCGCATCGAGATCGGTGTAGTCCTGGGGATTCTTGGGCAAGCCGTTCTCGAAGCCTTTCCGGCTGTCCCGCAGCACATCCTCGCTGATGTTACCGAGGTTCAGGTAGAGATCGCCTCCGGTGGTGTTCGGGGAATCCTCGTTGCTTCCACCGGCCGCCTGCGCAAAGGGATCCATCATCCAGAACTGGACGGTCTCGATGTTGCTGGTCTCGAAGTCCGTGGTGGTGATGCGGCGCTGGATGCCGGCCCAGCTGCTGGCCGGGTCGGGCAGATCGCCGTTGTCGTTCAGCAGGGGATTGTAGTTGTACATGCCCCGCTCACTGGGGTAGTAGGCCAGGTCCAGTACGGGGATGTTGGCCGGGGTGCCGGTGGCCAGCACCCGGTTGGGGAACACCTCCCGCTCCAACACCTCGCGCGAACGGTTGTCCCGGTCGGAACCCTCCGGCAAGGGTGGCTTCAGGCTGTTGTTGTTGAAGAAGAGCGGGTCGATGACGTACCAGGCCAACCGTGCGCGCCGGAAGCCCGACGAACGGTTGTTGATCAGCCCCCCTTCGGGAAAGAGCTCCGACTGACCCTCGGGCACGGACGACATGAACCACTGGCTCTGCGTGCGCATGTCGATGGTGCTCACACTGCCCTCGAAGTCGTCGATGTAACTGGTGCCGGCGTTGCCGATGGCCCGGCTGTGACCCGGGATCAGGTAGGCGCCTTCCACGCTGGCGGTCATCGTGCTCACTTCCTTCGTGGCGAAGAAGGGCAGCTTGTCCACCATGCGGGTGACGAAGCCGCTCTCGGACTTCCAGTTGGCATCCAGCCCCACGATGGTATTGCTGATCGGCTCGTCGCCCACGTTCACCTTCTGCGTCAACGGACGCTCGTACAGGTTCATGATGGTGCCGCCCAAGGTGAAGTCCTTGTTCACCTTGTAGTCCAGGCGAGCGCCGGCCAACGTCTTGGTCTGGATGCTGAAAAGCGAGTTGCTTTCCAAGCTGATGTTGATCGGCGTACCGCTCTCGAGGATGCCCTGGTTCAGGATCTTCACCCGGCCCAGGTTGTAATCCACCGTGTAGTCCTGGTTCTCCACCAACTGCACCCCGCCGGCGGTCACGCTCACGGACCCTTGGGGGATGTTCACGGAATTCAGGCTGATCACATCGCTGCTCGCGCTCTTGTAGCTGCCCTTCAGTTTGAAGCGGTTCAATGCCGGCACGTTCTGCGCGGCGGTGCGCGTGCTGTCGTACAGGATCTGGTAGACGATGTTGCGTCGGATCAGGTCGGTGTTCGCCGGGTTCTCCTGCAGCCTTCGGTCCAGATAGCTGCCGAAGGGCTCCAGCACGGGGAAGAAGATCCGCCCGTTCTGCGAGTTGATGGTACCACCCAGGGTGGCCGCATTGTCGATGAAGTCGAACCAGCCGTCCGGATTGGGTGCGTTCTGCGGATCGAGGCGGTCCAGGCCCAAGGCCTGCTGCAGGGGGATCTGGTCCAGCGGCGCCCGGGGCATGTAGTTGATGTCCACCCCCGTGGTGGGGTTGTTGTACAAGAGGTCCAGCCGGAAATCCTCACGGTTCACTTGGAAGGCGCCCAATGAGTAGACGTTCTTCATCATCAGGTCCCACAGCGGGATCCGGGGGTTGGTGATGGTGGCCTTCAGCAGGCGGAGGATCAGTGCGTTCGGGGGGGCCGTACCGTCCGTGCTGAATTCACCCACCTGGTAGGTCTGCCCTTGGTACGTGTACTGGTAGGCCACGGCCAGCACCTCGTCGTTGTTCAGGCTCTGGTTGAGCCCGATGAAGCCGAGGCGCTCGTTCACGGTGTATTCGCTGGAGGTCAGCAGGCGCGCGCTCTCGAGCTTCTCGTAATGCACCGCCGATTGCATGCCCAGGGTCTGCAACCGTTGGGCGGATTGTGTGAAGCCCCGGATCGCCGCGTCGTTCGCCAGCAGTCCGTACAAGGTGTTCGCTCCATTCGATGCGGCATCACCCGGATTGTCCGTGAAAACGCCGGGGACCAGCGCAGGGCTCACCCGGTTGTCGGCGATGCTCTGCACACTGGCATCCTCGCCCAGATCGGTGAAGGCGATGATGTTCCGGTTGTTGGTGTAGTCGCTCCGCGTATTGGTCACCCACACCTCCACGCGCGTGATGGCCACGCCGCTGTTCACCAAGGGCAGGGTGCGCAGCGCGTCCTCGTAGTTGTCGCGGAAATAGTAGCTGAGGAAGTAGTACTTGTTGGCCTCGTACTCGTCCGCCTTGATGTTGAAGGTGGTGGTCTGTGCGCCGCCGGACACGGCCACGTTGCGTCGCTGACCCTTCTCCTGGCTGAAGATGGCCGTTGCCGTCAGCCGCCCGAACTTCAGTTCCGTCTTCAGGCCGAAGAGGCTCTGGCTGCCTTGGATCAGCTGGCCGCTCAGGGGCAGGCTCACGTTACCGGCCTCGAGCTTCTGTATGATGTCGTCCTCCTCCCCGGCGAAGTTCAACTTCACCTGGTTCTCGAAGTCGAAGGTGGCCTCCGTGTTGTAGTTGGTGTTGATCTTCAGCTTCTCCCCGATGTTGCCCACGAGGTTCAGCTGGATGCGCTGATCGAAGTTGAACGTGGTGATCTTCCGCTGGTTCTCCGGGATCCGTGGGTTCTCGGTCTTGTTGATGTTCACCCCGAAGATCACCTCCGCACTGCCCTGCGGACGGATATCGATGTTGCAGCCACCGAAGATCCGGCAGAAGGCCTCGCTCTTCACGTTCACCCCCAACATGGGGCTCTTGCCCGCCGCGCGCTCGCTGTCCTCCTGCTTCTTGTCCAGCCAGTAGGTCTTCATGGCGCGGTCCATGTCGTAATTGAGGTATTCCTCCAACGACATGCTCTGCGGGGGACGGTAATCGATGTTCTCCCCCATACGGCTGCGCAGGATGTACTGGCCCGTGACGGGATCGTACACCACATCGTTCTCCACGTTGCCCGGTGCACCCAGATCGATGGTGCCCGTGTTGGGGTCGTTGTTAGGTGGGTCCACGATCGGATACGTGAGGTCGACCTCCGGACTGTCCACCTGCTGGAAGTAGTCGAACGCGTCCCGCGCCTGCGCTCGGAAGGAGACCACGGCGAGGACGACGAGCATCGCGCAACGCAATGCGGTCATCAGCACATGGCCGGAATGGAGAACCGTCATCGATCCCACGGGTGCCTGCTCAGAGATTCTTCAATGACAGCTTGATCAATTCCTCCACCGTCGGCATGGCTCCGGTCTGCGCCTGGAGCACCGTCTGCAGCGCACGTTCGGCCTTTGCACGGTCCAGCCCCAGCGAAACCAACGCCGATAACGCCTCCACCCGAGGGGTATTGCCCGCGCCGGAAGACACCATCACCGGTACCGCATCCGCTCCTTGCACCAACCGCTGACGCAGTTCGGTGACGATGCGTTGCGCCAGTTTCGGACCGATGCCCTTCACGCTCTTCAGCACGGATTCATCCCCGTTCATGATCGCCGACCGCAGCTCATGGATGCCCCGCGCGCCCAGGATCGCCAAGCCGATGGTGGTGCTCACCCCCTGCACGGTGATCAACAGGCGGAACAGCCGCCGCTCCTCCTCGTTCACGAAGCCGAACAGCTTGTGTTCGCTCAGGCCGCTGCGCACATCCACGCTCACCGCATAGTGCGTGTGCAAGCGGCAATCCCCCTTCTCGGGCAATGCCTGGTACGTGCTCGCGGAGATGTGCACCAGATATCCCACCCCATGGCATTCCACCACGGCGTGCGCCGGTGACCGCTCGATGAGCTGGCCTCGTAGACTCTCGATCATTGCGGTCCCAACGGTGGTCCGATGACCGCCGCCGGGAGGGGTAGAGTGTACTCGATGGCCAAGGGGTTAGGGTGAAAAGGGCCGCCAAAATAAGAGGAAGCCCGGATCGGCAAGGGCCACCGTCATCACGATGGGACCAAATCCACTTGAACTTCGACCAGCAACCCGCCCGGAACCACGGAACCCGTTTCGCGCCGGTCTTCCCCGGATGCTGCCGAACTTCGCCCGATGCGCATCGTGTTCTTCACCGGGGCGGGTGTCAGCGCCGAAAGCGGCCTGCGCACCTTCCGCGACACCGACGGGCTTTGGGAGCAGCACCGCATCGAGGACGTGGCCACGCCACAGGCTTGGGCGCGAGACCCCCGACGGGTGCTCCACTTCTACGACCTGCGCCGGGAGCAGGTACTGAAAGCCGCACCCAATCCCGCTCATTGGGCCATCGCCCGGCTGGAAAAGGACCACCATGTGGATGTGGTGACCCAGAACATCGACGACCTGCACGAACGTGCCGGCAGTACCCGCGTGCTCCACCTGCACGGCGAAATCCTGAAGGCACGCAGCACCCGGGATCCCCGGTTGGTCACCCCCATCACCGGTGCCCACCTGCGCTGGGGCGACCGTTGTGCGCTGGGATCCCAACTGCGACCCCACATCGTTTGGTTCGGTGAGGAAGTGCCGGCTCTCGAAGAAGCCGCCCACATCGTTCGGCGAGCGGAAGTGCTGGTGGTCGTTGGCAGCTCCCTACAAGTTTATCCGGCCGCCGGATTGGTGCACCTCGCCCCGCGCCATGCCGCCGTGCACGTGGTGGACCCGCGTGCCGATAGCATGGACCTGCCCCCACAGGTGACCCGATGGAACGAAGCGGCCAGTGCAGGCTTACCCGCACTGGCCGCTTCGTTGTCGATCGGACCTCCGATCAACGGGTGACCACCACCCGCTGTGTGGTGATCGCCTTGCCGTTGCGCTCCAAGGCCGCGAAGTAGACACCCGAAGGAAGGGTGCCCGTGGCCAGCAGGATGCGAGCCCCTTCGCCGCGAACGGGCAGGCTGCGCATCCGCTCACCCAGGATGCTGTAGAGCACGAGGTTCACGCCCATGGGGTCGCCGATGTTGGCCACGCTCACCTGCACATCCTGCCCGGCGGAAGGATTGGGAAAGGCGGTGAGGGTGGTGGAAGCGCGTTCCGCGATACCGACCGCACCGATCTGGAACTCGATGTCCACCCAGACGGAATCGTTCGGGGCATCCACATCATACCACACATAACGGTAGGTGCTGTTGCCGCTCAACCCTTGGGGCATATGGTAGGCGGCGAAATCGCCCGCCTCCACTCCGGGGCTCAACACCTTCGCATGCTGGGGCAGCGACAACCAAGTGGGCAGATCCCCGGCGGTCTGCGGGCCGTAGCACACGCCCCAGCAGAAATAGTTCATGGTGCCGGCCTGCACATCCAGCTCATAGCGCCGGATGTTCACCTCCTTGGTGACATCGCCGTTGAGGGTGGTGTAGATCTTCCGTTTGATGGAGTAGCTGGGATCCACATCGGGACCAGGACCCACCGGTGCAACGTGTACGATGTGGGCACCGTTCACCACATTGCCCACGGTGTCGTGCAGGGTGACGAGCTGGGCTTGGAGTTGAACGGACAGTGCGATGCTTCCGAAGACGAGCGTAGTTGTCCTTTTCATGGGAATGGATGCCTTGGATACAGGCAGCCCGACAAAAATAGGGCCGCCTGCCGATCTTCGGGCCGTACCCCGTCCAACCCTTGTCGGGCCTAGGATCCCAAGTAAGATGTCGATTGCCGGCACCGATGGTTGACCCGCCGGATACATTTGGACGGCGCCTATCATCCGGGTACCCTTGCACCAACATCCGACCGATACGATCATGAAGCAACCCTTACTCCTCGCGGCGATCGCCTTCCTGGCCATCGCACCCCGTCAAGCCTCCGCCCAATGCCCTCCCGGCGAATCCGAGGTGATCGTGAACCTGACCACCGACCAGTACGGTACCGAGACCACTTGGGAGATCACCGGCATCAGTGGCTCTCCCGTGTATGCCGATGGAGGCCCCTACAACGACCTCTCCGGACCCGGCACCAACGAACAGGATCCCGTTGTCACGTGCATCCCCGATGGCGTGCTGCTGGTCTTCACCATCTATGATGCCTATGGCGATGGCATCAACAGCACGGCCTACGGCCTGGGCTCCTACTCCGTGACCCTCAATGGCGAAGAGGTGGCCGAAGGGGGGGCGTTCGGCGTCAGCGAATCCACCTTGTTCCAGACCGGTGTGCCCCAAGAGCGTGACCTCGCCATGCTGGGTCTCTCCGTTCCGGCCCAACTGGCCATCGGTGAGCAGTCCATCAGCGGCACGCTGCGCAACTTCGGCACCAGCGCCATCACGTCCTTCGACCTCAACTACAGCATCGATGGCGGGTCGACCGTCACCGCACCGATGACCGTCACCATCCAACCCGGCGAGGAGTACAACTTCGTGCATCCTACCACCTGGACGGCCGATTACGGCACCTACGAATTCACCGCGTGGGCCAGCAACCTCAACGGCGACGTGGACATGGTATCGTCCAACGACTCCCTCTCGGGTAGCACGGACGTGATCGGCTCCCAGGCCGTGCAACGGGTGGTGTTGATGGAACAGTTCACCAGTTCCACCTGCCCCCCCTGCGCCGCGCTGAACGTGGGTTACGCCCCCTTCCTCCAGAGCCTGAACACCAACCACACGGGCTCCCACGTGGCCGCCGTGAAGTACCACATGAACTGGCCTTCTCCCGGCAACGACCCGAGCTACAACCCCGACGGTAACACCCGCAAGAGCTACTACGGCGTAACGGGTATCCCCGATCTCTTCCTGAACGGCTCGGGCATGACGGGTTACTCCACCGCCCTCTTCGAGACCGAGGCTGCCAAGCCTGCCTTCGTGAACATCGATCTCAGCTACGATGTGAACTACTACACCGTGGACGTTACCGCCACCGTGGATTGCTACACCGATGAATTCAGCGGCTCGCACAAACTGCACATCGTGGCCGTGGAGGACAGCTACTCCTACCCCGCTTCCACCACCAACCAGGACGAGTTCCACTACGTGCAGCGCAAGATGTTCCCGAACGGCCAAGGCACCGTGCTCGACGCCCTCAGCGATGGCAGCACCCAAACGGTGGAAGGCAGCTACACCTTCGGCAGCGGCGCTCCCGCCCAAGGCAACTTCAACCTGTGGACCAACCTCGACGAGGTGACCTTGGTGGCCTTCGTGCAGAACGTCTCCACCAAGAAGGTGCTACAGGCCACGTTCGTGCCCATGGAAGTGGCCCTCGGCCTGGACGATGAGATGCTCGAGCGCGGTTTCGCCGTGTTCCCCAACCCCACCGCCAATATCCTGAACGTGAAGTTCGAACTCCCCAGCAGCGGCACCGTACAGATGGTGGTGACCAACGTGCTCGGCGAGCAGGTGCTGGTGAGCAACAAAGGGTTCGGCAGCGGCGCTCAGCGCACCACGCTGGACCTGAGCGGTCTGGACCAAGGCATGTACTACCTGACCCTGATCAGCGGCGACAAGCGCTCCACCCGCGCCGTGTCCGTGACCAAGTAAGGCCGGGTCGGACGATCGGAAAATGGAGGTCGGCATACCTTGTGCACCGTGCACGATGGGAGGCCGACCTCCTCTTTTCCAACCTACCCCGCATCCTGCACCATACCCCTTTCCATGAAGAACCTCCTTGCTTCCCTGCTCCTCTCGTTCCCGCTGCTCCTCGCCGCACAGAACGGCGGAAAGCTCCCCTCGGTCATGGTCCAGACCATGGACGGCAAAAAGGTGAACACCAGCACCTTCAGCAACAACGGAAAACCCATGGTGATCAACTTCTGGGCGACCTGGTGCGCACCCTGCAAACGGGAATTGGCGGCCATCTCCGAGAAATACGCCGACTGGCAGGCCAAGACCGGTGTGAAGCTGATCGCCATCTCCATCGATGATGCCCGCAGCATGAACCGCGTGGCACCCTACGTGAACGGGCAGGACTGGGACTACGAAGTCTATCTGGACCCCAACGCCGACCTGAAGCGCGCCTTGAACGTGAACAACGTGCCGCACACCTTCCTGATCGACGGCAAGGGCCAGATCGTGTGGCAGCACAACAACTACGAACCCGGCGATGAGAACGAGCTCTTCGCCAAGATCAAGGAGCTGACCGGTGCGAAATAATCCCTTGGCGTTCTTGGCGTCCCCGTTCCGGACCCTCCTGTTGCTCGGCTCTGCCGCCCTCGGCACCTCCTCCTTCGCCCAGGAAGGACAGGTGCACGGAAATTTCAGCGCCGACGGACAGCTCTACAACGACGATACCGACATCGGTGCCGAAGCACCTCCGCAGACCTTCGCCCTCAATAGCTGGATGAACCTCCAGTTCACCAAGGGGCCTTTCAGCGCGGGTGGCCGCTTCGAAGTGTACCAGCCCGCGCTGCTGGGCTACCCCGCCGGATCACCCTACAAGGGCAGTGGCGTCGGTTATCGCTACGCCTCCTACTCGTTGGCCGACCTGGATGTCACCATCGGCAACTTCTACGAGCAGTTCGGCCAAGGCCTGATCTTCCGCAGCTATGAGGAGCGTTACCTCGGCGTGGACAACGCCATGGACGGTGTACGCGTGAAGTACAAGCCCTATCGCGGGGTGTACCTGAAAGGCTTCGCCGGTCAGCAACGGGGCTCGTTCGACAATGGCCTGGTCAATGGCACGGGCATTCTCCGCGGTTTCGATGCGGAGGTCTCCCTGAACGAACTGCTCGATTCCCTCTGGACCCACAAGTGGAACCTGATCGTGGGTGGAAGCTTCGTAAGCAAGTACCAGCAGGACCAGGATCCGCTGTATGTGATCCCCGAGAACGTGGGCGCCTACTCCGGGCGGCTCAACCTGGTGTCGTCCAAGTGGAACATCTACACCGAGTACGCCTACAAGGTGAACGACCCCAACAGCAAGAACGGGTACATCTACAAGCCCGGCCAGGCCTACATGGTCAATGCCACCTACAGCACCAAAGGTCTGGGCATCAGTGCCGGTACGCATGCGTTCGACAACATGTTCTTCCAGAGCCGCTACGCCGCGCCTTCACCCTTCGACCTCAACGTGAACTTCCTGCCGCCCCTGGCGAAACAGCACACCTACAACCTGCCCGCTACGCTGTATCCCTACGCCACCCAGCCCAACGGGGAGATCGCGCATCAGGCCGAGGTGTTCTACAAGTTCAAGAAAGGTTCCGCGCTGGGCGGCAAGTACGGCACCAAGATCGCCGTGAACTACTCGGTGGCCTATGGCCTGGACAGCACGCGCATGTCGTTCGTCACCGACAGTACACGCACGGGCTACCGCACCAACGATTTCTTCGGTGCCCTCAAAGGCGAACGGCAATACTTCAGCGACTTCAACGTGGAGCTACGCAAGAAGGTGAGCGAGAAATGGGAGCTCGCCCTCACCTACATCAACCTCGTGTACGATATCGAGGTGATCCAAGGGAAGGCGGGCAAGCCGGTCATCTTCGGCGACATGTTCATCCTGGAAGGGCTCCACTCCTTCAACGACCGCAATTCCCTGCGCTTCGAGGCCCAACACCTCAGCACGAAACAGGACCTCGGTAACTGGGCTACCGCGGTGGCCGAGTTCACGTTCAGCCCGCATTGGTTCCTGGCCGCGCAGGACCAGTACAACTACGGCGGGTCGGTGAAGGTGGACGAACTCCACTACCCCATCGGCTCCGTGGGCTACATCCGCGGGGGCAACCGCTTCCAGTTCAACTACGGCCGCCAACGCGCCGGTATCTTCTGCGTGGGCGGTGTCTGCCGCCAAGTACCGGCCGCCAACGGCCTCACCGTTTCGGTAACCAGCACGTTCTGAACCATGCGTTCCTTCCCCTTCCTCCTGCCCGCTCTGCTTCTGGGCCTGGCCGCCTGCGACAAGGTGGACGAGCCTTATGAGGATGGTTCCTCCGTCGGCCCCGGCGAAGGAGCCGTGCGCAAGGTGCTGTTGGAGGACCTGACGGGCCACCGCTGCTCCACCTGCCCCCCCGCGGCCGAACAGATCCAACAACTGGCCCCGCTCTATGGCGATCGTTTGGTGGTGGTGGGCATACACACCTTGGACATCTTCGCCGCACCGGCCGCCGCACCGTTCCAGACCGACTACCGCACGGCGTCCGGCAACACCTACCGCACCAGCCTCGGGATCACGTACATCCCCGTGGGCATGGTGGATCGTACTCCCTTCAACAATCAGCAATTGGTGGAATGGGGCGATTGGGGAGGCGCCATCGGTGAAGCCTTGGCCCAGGAACCGGAGGTGTCCATCACCATCGACGAACTCGCCTACGATGCCACCAGCAGGTTGCTGACGGCGGAGATCACCGTGGTGCCCTTGACGCCCCTTACCGGCGACCGCAACCTCACCGTCTACCTCACCGAGGACCATCTGATCTCCGCCCAGTTGGACGCCCGCCTGCCCGCGCCATCCATCGTGCAGGAATATGAGCACCGGCACGTCCTGCGTGATACGCCACTGGGCCCTTGGGGCGAACCGATCGTAGTGGGTTCCGCCGCTGCGGGCGATACGATCCGCCAAAGTGTGTCCCGAACCCTTCCTCCCGAGATCACCGTGCTGGATCCCGCGAACTGCGCCTTGGTGGCCTACACCTATCGCACCGATTCGCGTGCGGTGACCCAAGTGGAGGAGCGGAAGTTCCAACCCTGACGGACACGGATCCGCCACGACCAGCGTTGCTGTAGGGTCAACGGTGCGTGAAGTGGAGAAAAGATGTGCCGACCGGGTCGCTGGGGACCTCCCGAACACCTTACCTTCAGGCCCGCGTTAGCTTACGAACAACCCGTAAAGACGACTTGTGATGAAGGATCAGGGTAGGAAGATGATGGAGCTCAGCAAGCAGGTGCTCCAGAAGGTGAGCTTCGACAGCCGCCTTTTCAGGAAGGAATTGATCAAGGCCCGACGCTGGCTGGGCCAACACGACCAATTGGTGCTGAAGGCCTGGTGCTTGGCCACCTTCGGACATATGTACAAGGATGTGATCGCCGACGTGTTCCAGACCACGCTCAACCGCTGATCGCAGGACCTTTCACCGTACGACGCCCGACCCGCCCAGGTCGGGCGTCGTGTTTCCGACCTACTTCAGGAAAAGCAGGTTCCGCTTCAGCCCCTCATACTTCGTGCGCTTGACCGCACTTCCTTCGAAGAGCCGATCGAACACCACTTCGGTCATGCCGTGCCATTCGTCCGCTGTCAGGGCCATCAGTTCCGGTTTCGGCTTGAACTCCGCCTCCTGGTGCGGGATGCTGAACCGGTTCCATGGACACACCTGCTGGCAGATGTCACAGCCGAAGACCCGGTCGTCGAACTTCCCCCGCATGTTCTCGGGTATGGCCTCCTTCAGTTCGATGGTGAAGTAGCTGATGCACTTGCTGCCGTCCACGCCGTAGGGGGTGATGGCGTCCGTGGGGCACGCATCGATGCAACGCCGACAGGTGCCGCAATGATCCGTTGCCGGCGCATCGGGCTCCAGTTCCAGGTCGCAGATCAGCTCGCAGAGGAAGAAGAACGATCCCGCTCCCTGCCGGATGATATTGGTGTGCTTGCCCATCCATCCGATACCACTACGTTGCGCCCAGGCCTTCTCCAATACCGGAGCACTGTCCACGAAGGCCCGCAGCTCCACCCCGCCGAAGGTCTCCTGGATGAAGGCCATCAGGGGCTTCAGGCGCTTGCGCAGCACCTTATGGTAGTCGCGCCCATAGGCATACGTGCTCAGTTGCGGCGCTCCTGGATCGAGCTGCGCCGGTGGGGTGTAGTAGTTGTAGGCGAGGCTGATCACGCTCTTCGCACCGGGCACCAGCTTACGGGGGTCCAGGCGCAGGTCGAAATGGTCCGCCATGTAGCCCATCGCGCCGTGCTGCCCTTCACGCAACCAACGCTCCAAGCGCGGTGCTTCCTCCTCCAGGAAACCGGCACGGGCCATGCCGCAGGCCAGGAAACCGAGTTCGTGGGCCTTGGCCTTGATCCGATCGGCCTTTTCACGCGGAGTGAGCACGTAGGCAAGTTAGATGACCGGGCGCCCTCACTCGAACAAGCTGCCGGGCTTCACCTGTGGCACACGGCCCAGATGCCGGTAGGCACGTTCCGTGGCTTGGCGCCCACGCGGAGTGCGCTGCAGATAGCCCTCCATGATCAGGAAGGGTTCGTACACCTCTTCTATGGTGCCGCTCTCCTCACCCACCGCCGTGGCCACGGTGTTGAGACCCACGGGCCCACCGCTGAACTTATCGATGATGCACGAGAGGATGCGGTTGTCCATCTCATCCAATCCATGTGCATCCACATTGAGCGCCTTCAGGGCGTACTGTGCGATCTCCGGCACGATGGTCCCATCGCCTTGGATCTGGGCGAAATCCCGCACCCGACGCAACAGGGCGTTGGCGATCCGCGGAGTGCCGCGGCTCCGGCGCGCGATCTCCTGCGCCGCCTCATCCACCAGCGGAACGTTCAGGAGCCCGGCCGAGCGATGCAGAATGCCCTGCAGGGTCTTCGCGTCATAATAGTCCAGTCGGCTGTTGATGCCGAACCGCGCGCGCAAGGGGGCCGTGAGCAGGCCGCTGCGTGTGGTGGCACCCACCAGGGTGAACGGATTCAGGTTGATCTGGACGGTTCGTGCGTTGGGACCTGCGTCGATCACCAGATCGATCCGGTAGTCCTCCATCGCACTGTAGAGGTATTCCTCCACGATCGGGCTCAGACGGTGGATCTCGTCGATGAAGAGCAGGTCGTTCGGCGCCAGGTTGGTCAGCAGCCCGGCGAGGTCGGCGGGCTTGTCCAGTACGGGACCACTGGTCACGCGCATGTTCACCCCCATCTCCTGGGCGATGATGCCGGCCAAGGTGGTCTTGCCCAGGCCCGGTGGGCCGTGCAGAAGCACATGGTCCAAGGCCTCCTCGCGCATGCGGGCCGCCTTCACGAAGACCTTGAGGTTGTCCGTGACCGCTCGCTGCCCGGCGAACTCCTCGAAACGACGAGGCCGTAACACCTGTTCCAGCTCCTTGTCGGAAGCCGAACGCTGCTCTTTCCGTACGTCGAAACCGTCGGCCACGTGCTGAAGGGGATCTTCCGCGAGGATCCGCGGAACCGTACAAAAGTATCCGCCCGGGCTATCCTTCCCGCAGGTCGCGGTACAGGTCCCCGAAGAAGACCTTCAGGCCAACGACGTAGATGGGGGCCGTGAGCCGCTCACCCAGGTCGGCACCGGTGAACACCAGACGAAGTCCCCACCCCGCACCCGCTCCGAAGTACCGCAGGAACCGGTACTGCACCGTCATGCTGGGCTCATACACGAAGAGGGTTCCGCGTTGGATCCGGTGCCGACCGCCCTCCGCGTCCCGATGCACCAAGGAGCCTGCACCGATGCCGAACTGCACCGGGATCCGGACCTCCCAAGGGCCTCGCTGATAGAAGGCGTATTCCACGTACGGGGTGACGTAACCCAAGCGCAGGCTCACGGGCACCATGCCCAGGCCTTCGATCACCCGCTGCTGCACCACTTCGGTGCGCAGGAAGCTGTATCCGATGCCGTACTGCAGACGGCCCCCATGCTCCAGTCCCACCTTGGCTCCCCACAGGCCCACATTCCGGTTGCTGATGAAGGAGCCGCGCGTATCGAGCTTCACCACCAGCCGGGGCGGTTTCGACGCGAACAGGGAAAGGCTGTCCAGCAACTGCGCCTGCACGCCACCACTGAGGCAAAGGCCGATAAGGAGTGTGCGTAACCTGGGCAAAACGCGGAATGTCCGCACCAAAAGTGCGGACATTCCAACAACGTTCGGTCAGCGCTGTTCGGTGTGCGATCAGTGCTGCTCCTCGCCGTCCTCCAAGGGAACGGTTTGCGGTACGAAGTCCTCGGCCTTCCCAGGCTTGCTGTAATCGTAGGGCCAGCGATGCACTTCGGGCAGGGGACCGGCCCAGTTGCCGTGCAGGTGCTCCACGGGGCTGGTCCACTCCAAGGTGTTGCTCCGCCAAGGGTTCTGCACCGCCTTCTGCCCGCGCCAGATGCTGTGGAAGAAGTTGTAGGTGAAGATCAACTGTGCGCAGGCCCCGATGATGGCGAAGATGGTGATGAGCACGTTGAGGTCCACCACGCCATCGAACATGGGGAACTCGCTGTAGCTGTAGTAGCGTCGGGGTGCGCCGGCCAGACCCACATAATGCATCGGGAAGAAAACCCCGAAAGCGCAGATGAAGGTGATCCAGAAATGGGCGTAACCCAGCT
>DASWWQ010000068.1:0-1864 GCA_036405935.1 Flavobacteriales bacterium | reverse complement strand
GGCACGGTGCTGCCCTGTACGATCGGGAAGAGGGCCTGTTCGTGGCCGTACTTGGGCTCCGTGCTGTTGAAACGGGCGAAGCAGCGGTCCAGCCAGCGATGCGTGCGGTGCATGCTGTTGGTGGCATAGTCCAGCGGACAGGGCCAAGGCGTGCATTCGTCGAAGGCCATGATGATGTCCGCGCCGATGCTGCGCTGGATGTCCATCACGTTCTCCGGGGTGAAGAGGTGCTTGCTGCCGTCGATATGGCTGCTGAACTTCACGCCTTCCTCGGTGATCTTTCGGATGTCGCTGAGGCTATGCACCTGGAACCCGCCGCTGTCGGTGAGGATGGGGCGGTCCCAGCCGTTGAATCGGTGCAATCCGCCGGCATGCTCCAGGACTTCGGTACCCGGCCTCAGGTAGAGGTGGTAGGTGTTGCTGAGCATGATCGCGGCCTTCACGTCCTCGCGCAGCTCGCGGATGTGCACGCCCTTCACATCGCCCAGCGTGCCCACGGGCATGAAAACGGGGGTGGGGATGGTGCCGTGGTCGGTATGCAGTTCACCCGCGCGTGCCTTGCTGTTCGGGTCGGTGGATAAGAGCTTGAATTCCATGGTCATCCGCACGGCGGGCCGCGAAAATAGGGCCGTTCCTCCACGCCACCCCTGTTCATAACTGCCCGGGTGGGCGGACTTGCCGCGCAAGGCGCCCCGATAGCTTCGTCCCCGTACCACAGGCCGCCGTGCGGCATCTCCCCCCTTGATCGCGCCCTACGTAGTCTATGTCATGGTCTTCGCCCTCGTGGTGCTGGCCTTCTTCCACTGGGTCATCTTCCGCAAGCTGGCGTTCAACGAGCAGTTCGTGGAGCCCGAACGCCAGCTACCGATCAGTGTGGTGGTCTGCGCGCACAACGAATGCGCCTCGCTGCAGCAGCTCATCCCCATCCTCATGGACCAGGACCATGGCGAGTTCGAGGTGGTGGTGGTGAACGACCGCAGCGACGACGACACCTGGGAGGTGCTCCAGTGGATGAAGCCCGAGTTCCCGCGCATGCGCCCGGTGAACATCCAGGCCGATGAGAAGTTCAACTACGGGAAGAAGATCGCCCTCGGCGTGGGCATCCGTAGTGCGAAGTACCCGAACATCCTGGTGACCGACGCCGACTGCATGCCCGTGGGGCGCGATTGGATCAGCGTGATGGCGGCGGGCTTCCGCAACGGCAGGAAGATCGTGATCGCGCACAGCCCGTACGAGAAGCATGAGGGGCTCACCAACCTGTTGGAGCGGTACGATGGCATCACCAAGGCGGTGCAGTACATCAGCTTCGCCCAGGCCGGTTTCCCCTACATGGGCGTGGGGCGCAACCTGGGCTACACCCAGGACCTCTTCTACAGCGCGAAGGGTTCCCAGCGGCACCAACACATCATGAGCGGCGACGACGACCTCTTCATCAACGAGGTGGCACGGGCCCGCATCACCGGTGCCGTGGCCGATGGCCGTTCGTTCATGACCACGCGTGCCACACCCGACCTGGCCACCTGGATCCGCCGCAAACGTCGCCACTACACCACGGCGCGCTACTACCGTTTCGGCCATCAGGTGCTGTTGACGCTGTTGCCGCTCTCGCGCATGTTGCTGTGGGCCACGGTGTTCTTCCTGCTCTTCTCCGGCCATTGGCAGGAGGCCGCCATCGGCACCGCCATCGAACTGGCGCTTTTCCTTCCGGTATCCATGCTGGCCATGCGCAAGCTGGGAGCGGGCGGCATCATCTGGTTGTCCTTGCCGCTCGAGTGGCTCTTCCTACTTTTGGAGCCCTGCATCTACATCAGCACCCTGATCATCAAGCCCCGCCGATGGAAGTAAGCGAGAACCTGTCGGAGAA
>DASWWQ010000067.1:0-5582 GCA_036405935.1 Flavobacteriales bacterium | reverse complement strand
CTTTTGTGTGACGATATGATCGGTTGATGTCGGCATCACACTGCGGGCATCCGGCTCGTGCGATCACCGGAGACACGAAGGGCCGTTGCTCGTGTGAGCAACGGCCCTTCGACCGGGTCGATACGGATGCTGCGATCAGCGTTTGATCACCTTCAACGTGCGCGTCTCGGCACCGGCCTGCACCTGCACGAAATAGATGCCGCGGGCGAAGGTGGTGAGGTCCAGCGTGGTGCTCCAATCGCCGTTCAACGTTCCGGATCCCTCGGTGCGCAGCTCGGCACCCAACAGGTCGCGCAGCGTCCACGTCACGCGTTCGCCGCGCAGGCCGGCGATGCGCAGCACGGCTTGATCGGCCGTGGGGTTCGGGGCCACCGTGATGGTCCGGAGGCTGCGGTCGTTGTCCGTGATGCCCACGGTGCCGGAACAGATGCAGCCGGTGGCCCAGATGTCGTCACCGGTGTTCGGATCGCCGTCGTCGCAGGGCGTGCCGGGCAAGGCGCTGCCGCCCACCACGCCTTCGCAATCCTCACCGGCGCAGCTGCAATCGTCCTGGTACAGGTCGTTGGTGGTGTCGGCGTTGCCATCGTCGCAGGCCGTGCCGGGAAGGGCGCTGCCGCCCGGCACGTTCTCGCAGTCGAGCTCGGCCGCGGAGGAGTTGAAGCAGAGGGTGGGGTGGGTGAACTTGTTGTCCGTGTTGAAGCCGCCGCCTGCGGTGTCCGATGGTGCCACTTCGCTGTAGAACTCCATGTACTCGTGGCAGTTCGGATCGGCGCATACGAGCTCATCGGGGAGCTTCACCCAGATGTTGAGGCAATAGGAGAGTATGCCGTCCGTGGTGAACTGGCCGATGAGGATGCGGTTCGCCGTGTCGGGCCCGAGCGTGCCACCGAGCACGGCCCATGCGAAATTGTCGTTGGTATAGACGTTGGCGCCGCCGGCCTCGAACAGCGTGGGCGGGGTGCCGATGGAAGTGACACCAGGGGGGGTGCCCGGAGCCAGTCCGTCCGCCGTGGTCAAGGGAATGCCGGCCGCTGGAGCTTCGTTGATCAGCAGTCCGGTGCCGGTGCTACCGCCATCGTTGTTCTCACCGCCCACGATGGACCCGTCGGTATCCGCGGATTTCAGCACGCCCCAATGCGCGTCCGAAGCGCCGCCCATGGACAGCCAGGAATCGATGGCCACCGTGTTCTTGTCGAGGTGGATGTCGTTGAGGTCGTCCCCCCAGGCCTCACCGCGATCGTCGTTGTTGAAGAAGGTGGTGCTGGTGCCGATCGTCAAGGCATGCTGAGGATATCCGCCCACGGTGAGCAGCTTGTAGCCGGGTTTCAGGTCCACGTACACACGGTAGGTGGTGGCGCCTGCGGTAAGGCCGCTGCCGCCATCGGTGTCGGCCGCGTCGTTCGCATCGGCCACGTAGTAGCGTTCCACGATCAGGCCTTGGAAGCCGGAAGGATCGGGCGGAGCGTATTGGGCGTTCAACGCGGAGCCCAACGTGGACGCGAGCAAGAGGGAGGTGGCGATGCGCAGCATGATGACTTGGATGATGGCGGCGAAACTATCGGCACCCTTCCGCGGCGATGTCAGCCGGGTGTGGTGCTTCGGTTACGGATGCGCTCCTTGCATCGCCCTCATGTTACGCGATCGTTCCCTGCGTCCGGTCCTTCGCGTCGAAGGCCGGGAAGTGGAAGAGGCGCACACGTTGGGCATGCCGCGCGGCCCATTCCTCCGCAAGCTCGTTCCAACTGGCGTCGCGTTCCTTGAGCAGCAGGAACGAACGTTCCTTCCGGCCGTCGATGAGGCGATCCAGGAAGTCCAGCAGTGCGGCATGGTCGGGCGCAGCATCGAACACCATCCACTGTGAACGCCCTCGGTTGGTGCTGCTGGTCACCACGTGGTAGCTGGCGTTCCCGCCGATCCCGGCTTCCACGGATACCACATCCACCCAATGCACCTGTGCGCCGAGGCTGCGTGCCTGCGCGGCGATGGACGCGTACTGCTCCTTCATCCAATCCTGCACGAGGCGCGGCGCCAAGCGGTGGGCCTTGCGATAGACCTTCTCCGATACGTATCCCCATCGGCGCATGTACACGCTCAAGGTGGAGGCATGCAACGGGGCTTCGAGGCGCGCGTGGATCACCTCCGCCAGTATGTGCTTGTCCCACAACCGTTCCTTGCGTTGCAGTCGATCGGGGGTGTTGCGCACCAGGGCCAGGATCGCCTGCTCCTGATCGCCCGATAGGCGCCGGCCGCGGCTGGGGAAGGGGCCATCGCCCAAGGCATGCACGGCCTCCCAACCACCGAGCAGGAAACGCTTGTGCAAACGGTTCACCGCGGAGCGGGAGAAGCCGCACAGCTCCGCCACCACCTGCACGGGATTACCGCTCAGGCGAAGGCTCACGGCGCGTTGCCGGCGTTCGCGCACCGCGCCCTGGGGTACGGGTCTGTTGCGGAGGGTCATGCCTTGGTCGAGGAGCGCGCTCCGTGTTCTCAGGTCTTGATGATGCGCACGGTCAGGTTCCTTTCGCCCGTGCCGATGCGTAACAGGTACACGCCCGACGGAAGGGCGGACACGTCGATGTGGTTCTCCGGACTCCGGTCCAAGGATCCGGTGCGGAGCGATCGTCCGGAACCATCGAGCAGGGTGTAGGCACCGCCGTTCCCGGCGATCCGGGCGGAGGTGATGCGGATACGATCGATGACGGGATTGGGGTGGACGCCCACGTCCGAAGCGGCCAGGTCGTCGATGTTGAGCGTAGGGCAGACCAGCGCGATGTCCAATCCGTTGCACTGATCGGGTCCGTAGCAGCAGAGCACGGGCACATGGAAGTTCGCCCCGGGGTCATAGTTGCATGCGGCTTGGTCCATGCATCCGAAGACGATGGCGGTCTGGCACGACCCATCATCGCATCCGGCGGTGGGATCGTACTCCAGGAAGTCGGGATCGGTGCAGCCGCACACCGGCGGATAGCTCAGTAGTCCACTGGCCGTTTCGCCGTTGTTCAGCACGCTGTCCGACGCCACGTACCGCAACAGCGTGCCATCGGCGCGTTGTACCTCGATGTTCAGCTCGAAGGAGAGTTCGCCGATCGTGGTGAGCTGCGCCACCAGGATGATGTTGTCGGCCGTGGGACCGTGCACTCCGGGGGTGGAACATCCGATGCGCACATCCGTGGACAGGAATTCCGGATGCAAGGTGGAGTCCCTGAACACGGTGACGGGATCGTCGCCGGTCACGTTGAAGTTGGGAGGGAGGGCCACCCCTCCGTTCAGCCCGGTGAGGCCGTCGCGCTCCGTGAGGGCATGGATGATCGCCGGGTCGTTCTCCACCAGCAGTCCGCCGGCGATCTCCGCGCTTCCCCCATCGTTGTTGGCACCGCCGATGATGGATCCGTCGGTGTCGTCGGCCTTGGGGATCCCGTACCGTTGGTTGCTCGCGGCGCCCAGCGAAAGCCACGAGTCGAGTGCGGTGGTGCCTTCGTCCAGCGCTCCGTTGTTGATCTCGTGGCCATAGGTGCGGCCGCGATCGAGGTGGTTGAAGAACGGTGCGGTGCTCGTGATGCGCAGCGGATGATCGCTGTTGCCGTAGAGCGCGCGCAGGCTGGCGCCGGCGGCCAGATCGATGTGGACGCGGTAGGTGCGCGAACCCTGCGCGAGACCTCCACCGATGGTGTCCGTGGCATCGTTCGCGCCGGAGATGTAGTAGGTCTCCACGATCACGTTCTCGATGTCGTTCTGTGCAACGGCATCGTGCACCGCGACGGTCGTGCACAACACCAGGTGCACCAAGGGAAGGAGATGCTTCTTCATCGGATGGTCCAGGACAGGGTGAGGCGGTATTCCGTACCGAAGGCGTAGCTGTTGAAGTCGGCATCGTAGCCGGAGGCGAAGCGGTAGGAGCGGCGTTGCGGGGCGTTCAACAGATCGCGCACGCGGAACATCACCCCCCAATGCTTGCCGAAACGCTTGTTCAGCGTGATGTCGATCAGGTGGCGCGGCATCTCGAAGGCGCGGATGCCCTCCGGGTCCAGCTCCGAATTGGTCACCGCGAGCTTCGGGCCCTGCACGTTGTACGATACGCTGATGTCCATCCGCGCACTGTCCAGCCCGTAGTTCAACGTGGAGTTGATGATGTAGGGCGACTGGCCGAACATCGGCGTGGTGTAGTCCACGCGTTCCCCGTTGAGCTCCGTCGTCAGCTCGGAGCGTGACTCCATCAACGTGAGGTTGCCGCGCCATTCCAGCGCACGTAGCAGCTTGAACCGGCCTTCGAGCTCCAGTCCGATCACCTGCGAGCGATCGGCATTGCGCCAAGTGAAGCCGCCCTGGGAGGTCTGCAGGAGTTCGATGTGGTCGCGGAAGGCCTTGTAGAAACCGCTGACCGATACGTTGTCCCCGTTCTTCAGGAACCGCTCCAGCCGGATGTCGGCGTTGTCCACGGCCGTCATCCGCAGATCGGGATTGCCGTACACCGGGGCTTGCAACTGGTAGTCGTAGTACTGGACCACGGAGAACTCCCGGAAGCTCGGGCGGCTCAGGGAACGGAAGTAGCCCAAGCGCAGGTTCATGGCCTGCTTCTCCTCCGGGCGGAGCTTCCAGATGAAGTTCACGCTGGGCAACACATCCCATTGGTCGATGGTGCCCGGCACCGCCGGTTTGGGTTCCGCACCATTGGCGCCGATGATGCCGATGTCTCCCACGGTGCCGCGCTGCGGATCGTCCGCGGCCACTCCTTCCTCATGGTACTTGCGGATATCGCTGATGAGGTCCGTGTGTTCCATGCGGATACCGCCCGCCACGCGCACGCGCTTCGTGATGGAGTGGTCGGTCATCACGAATCCGGCCATCACCTTCAGGATGCCGATGTCGTCGTCCTTGAAGGATCCGAACGGGACGTAGCTGCTCTGGAAACGGCCATCGGCCTGCATGTCGAAGCGCCCCGGTGTCTCCCATTGCGTGGGACCCGGAGCGCCCTGCACCACGAAGTAGCGCTGGTCGTTGGTCCGTTCGTTCCAACGGTAGGCTCCGCCGAACTTCAGCTTGCTCACCTTCTCGCGATCATCGCTGAGGGGCAGCTCGAAGCCCAAGCGGGCATCGGCCACCTGCTCATTGAGGAAGCGGAAGATCCGGCCCGGCGGACGCAGCGCGCCGTCCACATCGGCGATGGTCTGCCCCGGTGGCGGCAGGATGTACTGTACCACCTTCAGGTCGAGCAGGTCCCGTTCACCGTTGGAGAAGGAGAGGTCCGGCGTCACCGTCAGGTTGAACGCGGGGATGAGATGCTTGCTCCCGTACTGGAAGGTCCAGAGGCGCCGCTGTTCCCAGTATTGTTCCTCGGAAACGAAGGTGGCATCGCTCACGCTCGGCGCCAGGAACAACAGGTAGCGCGCGTTGTTCTCGCCCTGTACGTTGCCCATCGCCATCAGCGAGAAGGTGTTGTTGCGGTCCAGCTTGAAGGAGAGGTTCCCCAACGCGTTCCATCCACTGGTGATGCGCGATACACGTTGTTCGCCCTTGCGATCGAATTGTTCGCCGGGCGTGTCGTCGTCGTATTCCTCGATGGTGCGCAGCACGGTGGAACGGTT
>DASWWQ010000066.1:0-2021 GCA_036405935.1 Flavobacteriales bacterium | reverse complement strand
GCCGCTGCGGCGTTTCTCCATCATGGCCTTTTCATGGGCGGTCCATTTGTCCAACTGTTCCGGCGTGAGCACATTGCGCAGTTCGGCTTCCCGTTCGGCCTTCATCTCCTTTCCTTCGCCCTGGTGTTCGCCGGGTGAGGTCTTGCGTTCCTCGCGCAGGGCACTGGCCTTTTCCGCGAAGCGCAGGTTGATGGCTTCCACTTTCGTGCGCTGTTCGGGAGTGAGGTCCAGCTCCTTGGCCATGCGTTCGGTCTGCACCTTGGCACGGTCGGCGGGGGTATTGCTCTTGGAGGTCTGGGCCTGGGCCGTGGCCGAGAGCACTACGGCAAGGACCAGGGAGAACATCGTCTTTTTCATGATGTTGTTTCGGTTGTTGGGACAGTCGTATGACGAAGGTCGTGCCACAAGGTTCAATTGCGGCTCCCAAAGATCGTGAATGGGGATCAGCGGACGACCCTCAGGGGGTGATGCGTGCTCGGTTCGTCCTCCTTCAGGGATCCCTTCAACTCCTCGAGGATCCTTCGCCCCAGCTCGGGCTCCCAGGCCAGCAGGGAGGCGAGCAGCTCGATGGCGGTATCGGAGAGGTTCATGGCCGGCGGTCGAAAGCGGTTGGACGGCATCGATCCCATGCCAAGGCTTCCTCAAGCGGCCGCAAGCATAAGACATGTCCGGCGTACCCGGAAACAATGCCTTCGCAACCGGTCGATGAGGAAGGTCTTCCCCCGCTGCGCTCAGCCCGCCGCCCCCACCAAACCTTGATCCGCACCCAATGCATCGGGCATGGAGCCCGGGCGCGCATCAGCGAGCATCTCCTGCTGGCGGTTCAGGTTGAAAACGCTGCGCTGGTCCTGTTCACGCGCGAAGCGAAGCGCTGTGTTCAGGTCCATGAACAGCTTGCAGCTGGTGAAATGCGTCTGGCCCTGTTGGTCCTTGTGCACGCTCACCAGGCCTTCGTTCTCCAGCGCATGGGCGATGGCCGGTTCGGGCAGGGTGGTATCCGCATCGGTGCGGAAGGCGACCACGGTGCCGATCTCCACGAAGGCTCCTCCCCGTACATCATATGTGAATCGGTCCCTGCGCAGGGCGAAGGAACGCAAGCGTTCGGGGATGGGGCGGGGTTCGGACATCGGTGCGGGAGGTTGCGAAGGTAACCGCAGCAGGGAAGGCTCAGATCTGAACGCTCGCCACTTCACCCCAGACGCCGGCCACCTTCAGCAACCAAATGACCACGGCGATCACCACCACGGCGTTGAGGATGGTCTTGATGGTGCCTTGCATCGGGATATAGCGGTTGATCAGGTAGAGGATCACGCCGATGGCGATCAGGACGAGAATGACGGAGAGGAGGGACATGGCTGTTCGGTTGGATGGATGATATGGACCGGGTGGATCATTGGCATTGGCCGAGGACCACCCATATGATGATGAAAACGACGACGGTGCCCAAGCAGCCACCGCCCAGTTTGTGTGCGCCGTAACCGGCGATCAGTCCGCGGAAGAGATTGTTCATGGTTCGGTTCGATAGGATTCAACCCTGCTTCCAGATGCTGCGTCCGAAGATCAGCGAGAGGAGCAGCAGCACGATGAAGATGAAGAAGATGACCTTGGCGATCTCCGCAGCGCCGGCAGCGATGCCACCGAAGCCGAAGATGCCCGCCACGATGGCGATGATGAGGAAGGTGAGGACCCAGCGTAACATGGAGGTTGTGGTTTCCGCCCGATGGTGCATGGGCCATGCCGCCACGATGTTGCTCCGGTGGTGCGCGCTCGGAACAGCGCCAATATTGGTTCCGCGCTTGGTCGGTGCTTCCTTGCGCGGGATCGGATCGGGGAATACCCTGCCCAAACTGTGCAGTGTGCGGCACGTTCCGGCCCGGCCGAGGGATAGGGTCGGGGGACCTTCTTGCCCATGGGTTCCGAAGGATCGGGCAACGGTCTGGTCGGTGGCGGGCGGCGTTCGAGCACACCGGTCCATGGCCCATGCTTTGGGCGATGTCGCGCTATGGAATCCACTTCCCGCG
>DASWWQ010000065.1:0-3071 GCA_036405935.1 Flavobacteriales bacterium | reverse complement strand
ACCGCGGTCGTGGACGTGTTCCGTAAGCAATGCGAGGGTAGCGATCAGGTAGTGGCCACGAAATGGGCCACCATCGCCTTCGGGGTGCTTGCCTTGCTGTTCGCCGCCATCTTCCCGCTTTTCGACAACTTGATCCAAGCGGTCAATATCCTGGGCTCCCTTTTCTATGGGACCATCCTGGGCATTTTCCTGGTCGCCTTTTTTCTGAAGTCCGTGGGCGGAACGGCCGTATTCGTCGCCGCCTGCGTGTCGCAAGCGGTGATCCTGGCGATCCACTTCAGCGGTTCGGAGATCGCCTTCCTTTGGTACAATCTGATCGCGCCGGCGATCGTGGTGGTCATGGCCTTGGCTTGGCAGGCCCTCACCCCTCCACCGGTCGATGGACGGGGCGGCAGCTCCCCTCCGGCGCCGTCCACCTCGGGCCCAAGGCCTTAGTTCGCCTCCAAGAATAACGCGCACCCCGTTCCGGCAGGGCCAAGGAAACGCATTGGAATCCGCGTTCCGTTGCCTTTCTTTGCACCTTACCCTTTGACCCCTCAAACGTCAACAAAATGAACAAACTGTACATCAGTGCCGTGGCATTCGCCCTCGCGGGTGGAAGTGCCGTTGCACAACAAGGCTCCATCGGCAGCGCCAAGCTGAGCAAGGTGCATACCGCTGCGGACAACATGCGCGGTAACCAAGGCCTCCAGCAGACCTCCATCGGAGGAGCGCGTGAGGCCTTCTACTCCCAGGACTTCTCCGGCGGATCCATCCCCGCTGGATGGACGAACCAGGACGACCTGACCCCCGAGACCGGCACCCCGGTGACCTTCGAGTGGTCCAACGACCCCGACGCCGTTGCTGCCGCAGCACTGAACTACCAGCCCTCCTCCACCTTCCTTGCACCCGGCGCATCGAACGGTTATCTGTGGGCCAACTCCGATCGTGGCCTGGCTTCCGCCCCTCCCACGAACCACCTCACCCGCCTGACAACCGGAGCCATCGACTGCTCCGGTCAGTCGACGGTTATGCTGACCATGAAAAGCCTGATCGGCGTATTCGACATCGATGCCGACACCGCCGTGAAGGTTCGCGTGAGCACCGACCTGTCCAGCTGGACGGATTTTGCGCCCTTCCCTTGCCTGCAGACGGGAGCCGCTGCTCCTCCCTGCATCCGCTGGTCGGCCAATCCCCAGAACATCGCCATCGACATCACCTCGGTGGCCGCCAACCAGGAGAACGTGTTCATCCAATTCCAGTGGCGCGGTGGCTGGGAGTACTTCTGGGCCATCGATGACCTGGAGCTCTCCCCCCTCCCCGACAACGAACTGGTGATGAACTATGCCTATGTATCGCAGACCGGTACCGGCGAGGAATTCGGCCGTACGCCCTTGGCCCAGTGGAACGAAACCCTCAACGTGGGTGCTGAAGTGATGAACTTCGGTGGTGCCACACAGACCAACCTCGAAGTGGAAGTGATCGTGGAGAATGAGTCCGGAACGGAGGTGGCCAGCGTGACCACCGCCGCCGGTGACCTGGTACCCACGGACACGGTGCTGACCGATGAGGACGTGACCCTGTCGAGCGTTGCCGTTGGCATCTACACGGCCACTGCGACGGTGACCTCCGACCAATCCGCCGACGACGCTACGCCGGAGAACAACGTGCGTGAGCGCAAGTTCGCCGTCACTAACGACCTGTACTCCATCGACGGCATCGGCGTGTATCCCGAAGACATCCTGAGCACCACCCAAGTGGGCACCGGTTCCTTCCTGGACAACACCGAGAACGTTCGTCTGTTGAACCTGTACATCATCCGCGAGGAGGCTGAAGCCACCGCTGTGCAGATCGTGCTGGGCCCGAACACCACCGCCGGCAGCTTCCTGTCGGTGTCCATCCATGACACGACGGACGTATTCGCCAACATCCTGGACGCACCGCTCGCCGAGTCCGACTTCTACACCATCACGGATGACGATGTGGATGCCGGTGTTGTGACCATCCCCTTCCTGTCCCCTTACATGATGAGCCCGACCGCCTACTTCGTGTCGGCCAACACATACTCGGACGGCACCAACGACCTCTTCATCCTGGACGACGTGACCGTGCCCCAGCCCAACGTGGCCAGCATGCTCTGGATCCCCAACGACGACCAGAACCTCTACGGCGGTAACGGTACCGCCTGGGCTGTGCGCCTGAGCTTCGACCCCAGCATCGGTGTGCGTGAAATGCCGGCCTTGGAAGGCGTGAGCATGTACCCGAACCCCACCAACGGCATCCTCCGCATCAACACCACCAAGCCCGAGCAGGTATCGGTGGAAGTGCTGAACGTGCTGGGTGAAGTGGTGAAGACCAGCACCTTCGTTGGTAACACCGTGCTCGACCTTGCTGGCAACAGCGCCGGTGTGTACAGCGTGCGTGTGTCCAATGGCACCCGGTCCATGGTGCAGCGCGTGGTGCTGAACTAGGCCTACGAACCTTTTTGAAGAACCCCTTGGGCGCTCGCCCAAGGGGTTCTTCTTTTCATCCCTCTCCCGTTCCGCGCGGTGTTCATTGAGGGGAATGGGAGCCTGAACCCGTCGGGGTGCCCGACCAACCACCGGTTTTGAAGCAATACAGGCCGGCCATCCCTGCTTTGATCGGCCCCGGAGCGTCGATCCCGATCCCACACGGATAGCGAGCCGCGCGCTGGGGGATGCAAGAAGGGCCGCCCCGGATGGGACGGCCCTTCTCAAGCCTGAGCGGATCAGCGGATCACTGCCCCCACTCCTTCAGTTTTTCGTCGTTCAGCTTCACATAGGCTTCGGCGTTCTCGGCCTTGGCCATCTCACGCGAGCGTTTGGCGGCCTCGATGGCCTTGTCCTTCTCCCCGTTGGCGGCGTAGGCAAGGGCCAAGGTGTGCACGGTCCAGAACTTCGGATCCATGCTCACTGATTTCTCCGCCCAGGTGAGCGCCTCCTTGGTACGCACCCCACGATCGATGCAGAAACGGGCGCACTGGCCGTAGGTCCCCGCCTTCACTTCCTTCTCCGCCAAGGCCAGGTCGATGTTCTTCAGCCCCTGCTCGGTGGCCGGTGCTTCGATCCGGA
>DASWWQ010000064.1:0-3638 GCA_036405935.1 Flavobacteriales bacterium | reverse complement strand
ACCGCCGATGGCGCAGTCGATGCGGTGCTCCTCCAACGTATCCAGCAGGGTGACCGTCTGCAGTTTGTTCCGGCTGGCGTAGTAACCCGTTTCCTCCTGCACACGCCCGGTGTCGATGCTCTGCTGCACGCTGCCCACGATCAGCTTCGCGCCATGCTCCTGCACCAGGGCATCGCGGAAGGTCATCGTCTCCTCGAAGTTGTGGCCGGTGTCCACATGCACCAACGGGAAGGGCACCTTGCTGGGGAAGAAGGCCTTGCGTGCGAGGTGGAAACAGACGATGCTGTCCTTGCCACCGCTGAAGAGCAATGCCGGGCGTTCGAACTGCGCCGCCACTTCGCGCAGGATGTGGATGCTCTCGCTCTCGAGTTCCTTGAGGTGCGTCAAACGGTACGAATGCATGGGATCAATTGCGCTGGACGCGTGGGAGAAGAAGTTCGAAGAGCTCCTGTGCACTCTGCTCGGGCGTACGCTGCGCGGTGCGCAGGTGCACATCCGGTGAAAGGGGGGCTTCAAAGGGCGCGCTGATGCCGGTGAACAGCTTCACCTCTCCGGAACGGGCCTTGGCGTACAGGCCTTTCACATCCCGCTGCTCGCAGAGCTCCAAGGGCGTGTCCACGAAGACCTCCAGGAGATCCGCAGGACCGATGATGTTGCGGGCCAGATCACGCAACGCGTGGGTGGGGCTGACGAAACAACAGATGACGATGGTGCCATTGCCCGCGAACAGCTTGGCCGCTTCCGCCGTGCGCCGGATGTTCTCCACGCGATCATCCTCGCTGAAGCCCAGTCCTTTGTTCAGCCCCAGCCGCACGTTGTCGCCATCGAGCACCATCACATAGCGGCCCTTTGCGTGGAGCAGGCGTTCGAGGCCTACCGCGATGCTGGTCTTGCCGCTTCCGCTGAGCCCGGTCATCCACACCACAAGGCCGCGTTGCTGCAACAGGGCCTCCTTCTCGGACCGGGACAAAAGCCGGTCCGCCGTGGAGAAAAGGTGTTCCTGCTTCGCTTCCGCCGACATCGTCGCGAAAGTAAGCGGTGATGGAACGCCGCACTGTCGGGGCCCGGTCCGAGGCGCCGACAAGGATACCTTTGCGGCCGCTCCGCAACGACCTTCTCCTCCACATGTCGCACATCATCGCTCCCTCGCTCCTCGCCGCCGATTTCACCGACCTGCGCCAGGCCGTGGGACTGGTGGACCGCAGCCCCGCTCCGTGGCTCCATCTCGACGTGATGGACGGCGTCTTCGTGCCCAACATCAGTTTCGGCCTGCCCGTGATCCAGGCCATCCGCCCGCTGACGAAGAAGGTCTTCGATGTGCACCTGATGATCGTGGAGCCGGACAAATACATCGGGGCCTTCAAGGCCGCCGGAGCGGATGTACTCACCGTCCACTACGAGGCCTGCACGCACCTGCATCGCTCCCTGCAGGCCATCCGGGCCGCCGGCATGAAGGCGGGCGTGGCCCTCAACCCCCATACCCCCGTATCGGTGCTGGAGGACATTCTTCCCGATATCGACCTGGTCTGTCTGATGAGCGTGAATCCGGGCTTCGGAGGCCAGCAGTTCATTCCCAACACCTTACGGAAGATCGAGCAGCTCCGGTCCCTACGGGAGGCGCGTGGCGCACACCTGCTGATCGAGGTGGACGGCGGTGTCTCGGCACACAATCACCGTACCTTGCTACAGCACGGTGCGGACGTGCTGGTGGCCGGGAACAGCGTTTTCGGTGCCGATGATCCAGCATCCGCCATCGACGCGTTATATAGCTGACTCCGCAAAGCCCGCGCATGGACTTCACTACCCTTCGGACCTTCCTCGCCGCTGCTCTCCTCCCCTCCCTCCTGCAGGCCCAAGTGGCCTGTCCTTCGCATGAACTGACCGAGCGCGCGCTCGCCGCCCAAGGGCGTTCCACGGACCTGCGGCAGGCCGTGGCACCGAACAGCGGCGGGCTTTCCCGTGAGAGCACGTTGAGCATCCCCGTGGTGGTGCACCTGGTCTGGAACACGCCCGAAGAGAACCTGGACGACGCCACGGTCCGCGGGATCATCGATCGCCTCAACCAGGACCTCACCGGGCTCAATGCCGACCTCGACTTCGTACGCGAAGTCTTCCGGCCGGTGATCGGCGATCCGGGTGTGGAACTGTGCTTGGCCTTGCGCACGCCCTCGGGCCAACCCACCACCGGCATCACCCGGCGCGAAACGAACGTCACTTGGTTCGACCCCGACAACAATGCCGATGGGATGAAGACCGCCGCATCGGGCACCGAGGCCTGGGCACCGGACCGCTACCTCAACATCTGGGTCTGCGACATCACCAGCGGATCCCCGCCGGGCGGCCTCTACAACGGCTACGCCTACCTGCCCGCACCGGGTGTGGTGGGTGCTTGGTTCGACGGCATGGTGCTCGATGCCTCCTTGGCCACGCAGCCCAACAGCCATACCGGCACGCACGAGCTGGGCCACTACCTCGGGCTCTTCCATCCTTGGGGCGGTGGAGGCTGCAACAGCACGGACGATGTGCACGATACGCCGGCCACCGATGGCCCCACGCTCAACTGCACCAACAACGCGCTGATGAAGTGCGATGAGCTGACGCAGTACGAGAACTTCATGGACTACAGCGCCTGCAAGTGCATGTTCACGCAAGGGCAGTCCGTACGTATGTCCGATGTGCTCACCGGCATCCGCCAGTCGCTGTTGGAGAGCAACGGTTGCGAAGCCTTCCCCCCGCCGCTCAGCTACTGCGTTCCGGCCCCGGAAAACGGCACTTTCGACGATGACCTGATCGACGGTGTGGTGCTCGGCGCCATCGTGAACACCGGCACGGGTGATACGCTCGGACCTTCGTACACCGACTACACGGCCGAATTCTCGACCGAGCTGGCACAGGGCGCCACCGCCTTCATCAGCATCACCGGCGGTGGCTACTGGCCCGACAATTATGCGGCCTGGATCGACTACAACAAGGACACCCTCTTCACGGACGATGAAAGGCTGGTGCAGTTCATGACCTCCGAAAGCGGACAGACCGTGACCTCGGGCTTCGTTGTGCCATTGGACGCATCGTTGGGCGAGACCCGCATGCGGGTGCGTTGCGTGTACCAAGGTGAGGAAACCACCCCCGTGGATCCCTGCGCCGACTACGGCTATGGTGAAACGGAGGACTACACCGTGGTGATCCTGGCGGGTGAGGCCAGCGTGTGCATACCCACCTCGGGTTCGGGCACCAGTGACGGCGACTTCATCGACGGCGTGGTGCTCGGCGACATCCAGAACACCGGCACCGGTGGTGTGGGCGCGCCCAGCTACACGGACTACAGCGCCACCTTCTCCACCGAACTCGAGGTCGGCGCTGCCGCAACGCTCACACTCACCAGCGGCACATATGAACCGGACCATTTCTCGGCTTGGATCGACTACGACCAGGACCTGCTCTTCGAACCCGAGGAGAACCTGGGACACTTCACCACCTCGGCGGCCGGACAGACCTTCGACCTGGACCTTTTCGTTCCCCTCAACGCGGTTCCCGGCACCACCCGCTTGAGGGTGCGCGGTGTGTACCACGGCGGTGGTGAACCTTCGCCCACGGACCCGTGCTACCCTTACAACTGGGGCGAGACCGAGGACTACACC
>DASWWQ010000063.1:0-6390 GCA_036405935.1 Flavobacteriales bacterium | reverse complement strand
TGATTCAGAATGATGCCTTCGTTGAGTTCGAATTTCTGGGTCATGTATTTGGTATTTGTTTGTCTGAAAATAAGGCGGAGAATATTATTGAATATTGCAAGCAGACCATTCAGGAAAAGGCGCTTATTTTCAAGGGTATGGTGCGGGTTCTGGATTTTGATGATGTGGATTTGGGCCTAACAGTCCTTTCGGACGGGCCAGACTACGATCACTGGATTGCCGCCAGGAATAGCCCATTGCTTTGGGATTAGGCTGCTTGCAGCCAAGCCTCCCAAAAACAAGCACGGTCATTACAGCAAACAACCCGAAAGGTGGGGTGAGGTTCAAGAGGCTATTACTCAAAGAAGGGTTTTGCTACAAGTGGACTGCTGGCCTGCATTGGTGTTGCCTTCACTCGAATCTCTGCAGGTCCTTTTGGGAAGGCATGTTTGAGATACTTGTTTGTTGTGCTGATGTCCGTATGACCTGCTTGGTCACGTACATGAAGGAGGTCGACTCCATCACGAATGAGTTGAATAATGCCTGTGTCCCTGAGACTGTAAAGTTGTTTGTCATTGTTCCATCCAAGCGCCGTGCGCATCTGCACCCAATGACGGTTAAGCGTGTTCCGTCCGATTTGCTTGTCAGATGGAGCTAGTGAGCTTCCGACAAGCCAAGCCTTCTCGGGCATGTGTTGCAGTCCCATGCGCTGGAGCTCCAATACCATCCAATCTGGTATAGTCGACATTCGTTCGTTGCCACTTTTAGTGTATTCCGCTGGCAGGAATACCACCTGTCGCTTCAAGTCTACGTGATGCACTCGCAAGCGACGGAGTTCTCCCGGGCGGATGAGAGTGCCATAAATGAACATGCACGGCAACCAGAAGAACGGGTTGTTCTTCATGATCCATCGTGTCATCTCTACGCGTTCCTCATCGGTCAAGTAGGTCCTTGTCTTGGCGGCCTCCCTTCGCTTTTCGAACCGCTCGAAGGGATTCTGAGGGCTATACTCACGCTCCGCATACCAAGCGAACATCATCTTGAAGTATTGCAGGTAGTTGTTGTAGGTAGTGTTGCCAACCTTCCGAGAGTCGCTGAGGTATGTGAGGAAACGACTGGCCATGGAGCGATCGAAGCCCATGACCGGCATGGACATCATGTGCTGTGCCTTCAGCCAGATGCGAAGGACGTTGCTCATAGAGAGATAGGAATACGGCGAGCTGTGGCGGAGCTGTCGTGCCTTGGTCTCATCCCACTTGTCGATTGCTTGCATGATGGTCATTCGCGCGGCAACGACATTGGTATGGTCGTGCCAGGGGCGCCAACCGTTTCTAAGATCATCCGCTATGGTGGCGACCAACCGTCGAGCCTCAAGCATGCCACCAGGTTTCTTCACGATGCGGTTCACCCATTGCTGATAGCGCATGGGCTTTCCCGTTACCGGGTTCATCACATAGAAGTCGATGTACCACCCGCTCTTCTTTGTCCGCTTGAGCTCGGGGGCCACGTAGCCGAGCCAACGCATGGCACCAGTGCGTCCCATGCGTTGCAGCCGCTCCGGATGCATAGTGACATGGTTATGAGCATCGTCATTGGATCCTGCCGGTGGGGTAGGTTGGTCTGTCAACATTGGCAATGAACGGTTGTGCGCTTGGTCAAGGACCTAGCGCGATTCGTGAAGCTGATGGGATGTGTTTCCGCGGTCGCGGAGGGGCCTTCAAAAAGTACCGAAGAGAATTCGAGACACTCCGGACGGGAAACAGACGGCGCTGGTGCGCATCCTACTGATATACAGTCAATTGACTGTACGCAGACAAGTCTCCAAAGGCATCCGGTAATTAAGTTGGGAGAAGCGCCTTTCTCGCTGATAATCAGCGATGTACTCCGTTCGCTTTCCGTTAGGGTTTTATCCTCTAAAACCTCGGAAACCCGCGTCTGTCGCGGGTTTCCTGAGGTTACAGTACCGAAGAAGGGACTCGAACCCTTACAACCTTACGGTCACACGCCCCTGAAACGTGCGCGTCTACCAATTCCGCCACTTCGGTAAGTGGTGCCCTTTCGGGCGGGGGCGCAAATATAACAGCGCCATCGGATCCCGATCACAAAAACGATCCACCGTTGCACCCAAGGGGCCGAAAGCACACAACCCCCGTTCCGGGGGGCCGGTACAGGGGATGCGTGACTCGTCGGTAGACCTTTTGAACTACTTGGACGGAGCTTGTTACGGGCCTTGTTCCCGTCGGGTTTCGGTCCGAGGGCCAAGGATCACTTCTTGAGGGCGATCCGGAGGTCCAGCACCTGCGGGTCCTTCATGATCACGGACCAATCGGTGTTCAGCAGCACCTTCTTCGTGCTGGGCGTCTCCTTCAACATGCCCTCGCGTACCTGGGTATCGGCCACTTCGTCGGCGAAGGCGAAGCTGTACTTGTACTGCATGCTCTGGAGCATGCCGTTCATGTTGAGGGAGTCGTTGCCCTCATCCTCGGCCATGTCGCCGCCCAGTTCAGTGGCGTGGCGGTTGTTGGTGCGCACCAGGGTGTTGCCTTCCCAGGTGAAGAAGCGGGTTTGTTTGCCGGTGCTGTCGGGCATCAGCACGTTGAGGGCTGCGTTGAGGGCATCGATGTCCTTGAACTTGAAGCTGAGGCGTTGCACATAGCCGTCCTTCTCCCTCTTCACCTTCACCTTCTTGATGCCCGGGATGTTCGACAGCTTGCCGGCATCGTCCTTCATGTCCATGGCGCCCAGGCCGTCATCGGACTTCTCCTTGTCCTTGCCGCCCATGTCCTCCATGCTCTTCATCAGTTCGGCCACGGCGCTCATGTCCACCACGTATTCCATGGTGCCCGATCCGTCCTTCTTGAAGGTGTAGTTCTCCTCGATGGTGAGGCAGCCGGTGGCCAGCATCAGCAGCGGGAGGATCGCCCAGCGGCGGGCGCGGAGCAGGAGGGAGGCGGTCTTCATGCGGTCGAAAGTACGGAGCCGGGCAGCGAACGGCATGAAAGCACGAAGGCCTCCGTGAACGGAGGCCTTCGTACAAGCGGTGGTCGTTGCTCAACGGAGCAGCGGTACACGATAGGTGTGCTGGGTGCCGGCGTCCTGCACCCGCAGGAAGTAGACGCCGCTGGGCAGGCCCTGTGCAGGAACGGTGGTGCGCCCGTTGGGCATCAAGCGGGCCGAGCGCAACGTGCGGCCGGTGGCATCCAGTACTTCGAGGGTGCCGCGGCCGTTGGCGGTGAGGGTGCCTTCCACGATGAAGTCGCTGCCGTTGGTCCACACCTGCAGGCCGGAAAGGGGGCTTTCATCCTCCATGCCCTGCGCGGTTCCCACCTCCACTTGGAGGCTGGTGGTGGCCGAGCAATCGCCGTCCCGGATGGTCAATTGCACGGTGTAGATGCCGACCTGCCCATAGATATGCTCCGGCTCGCTCTCCACGCTCGTGGAGCCGTCGCCGAAGTTCCAGTCATAGGCCGTTCCGTAGGTACCGGTGTTGAAGACCTGCAGTGTGTCGCCGATGGTGAGCTGGGTATCGGAGAGCAGGAAGCTGGCGGTAGGACCGGCCAAGGCAGGGATCTCCACGGTGAGGGGAGCCAAGCTGCAGCCGTTCGCATCGGTCACCAGCACCGTATAGCTACCGGGGGCTGCGTCAACGATGTCGGAGGTGGATACCCCATGTTCCCATACATAGGTGTACGGAGCCGTACCGCCCTGGGCGCTCACGCTGATGGTTCCGTCCTGGGCTTCCGCGCAGGTGGCGGGGCTGGTCTCGGAGCTGGCGGCCAACGGTGCGGGTTGCAGGATGGTGAAGTTGTGCACCAACGCGCCGCAGGCCCCGTTGCCGTTGACGGAGACGGCGTAGTTGCCCGCCGGAAGGTCGGACAAGGTCACGGTGCCGGTGCTACCGGGGAAGGTGGCGATCGGCGTTCCGAAGGCGTTCATCCACGTGATGTCCCAAGGGCCGTCACCGGCGCCGGTCACGGAGGCCGTTCCATCGGCTACTCCGGCGCAGGTGGCATCGGTGAAGGCATGTTGCACAGCGGCCGAGGCATGGATCAGGAAGCGGGCGGGTTGCTCGGGCGTGGCGGCGGAAGCCTCGAAGCTGTAGGTGCTGCCTTCGCCGAGCACGGTGGTGGTGCCCGTCACGAGGTCCTCCAGTACCAGGCAGCTGGTGCCGAGCACGCCTTCCGCACCGTGCATACGGATGGTGTAGGTGCCGTCCAGCGCCACCTTCACGGCCACCGGGATGGTGACGGCGGAAGAGGGTTCGCCGAAGGCGTTCAGCATCAGGTCCTGACCATCGCTGCTGCGCGTCTGGATGCGCGGCGCGTCGGGGTGGCTCAAGGGGAACTTCACGATGTCGAACTCACCCAGTTCCGGAGCGCCTACGCCGAAGTGCACGAGGGCCTCATCGATGTAGTTGTTCAACGTGCTGCCGATCACCAGCCGGAAGAGGGGCGAACCGCCGCTCTGCTCCCCACCGAAGAGGCCTCCACCGCTGCGGTCCAGCACCTTATCGGCCTCCTCCACTTGGGTGGTCAGGGCCGGTCCATTGGCCTTCAGCCAGAATCCTTGGCAGCTTTGGATGTTGCCGTTCAGGGATCCGCTGGGGATGCTCAGGCCCAAGGCCTCGTCCCAGATGGCGTTGTTGCCGGTGACGGGGTCGAAGACATAGTAGTAGTTCTGCACATCGGCGCCACGGCTGATCAAGCTGAAGTCGATGGGGCTCGGCAGCGGATTGCCCACCAGGTTCCAGCCGTCCACCGAAGGAGCGCCGTTGTTGGTGTAGGTCATGGGCAGGGTGATGGCCGGAGCACCGAGATGGGGGCGGCTGCGCAGGTCGATGGTGAAGGCGGTGGTGGTGTTGAAGGTGGTTCCGGACCAGGCCATGAAGCCCAGGCCCGGCGCCATCACCATGTTGTCACCGGTAACGCCGATCAGACCATCGTTGAGCGTGGGGCCCGGGTTGCTTTCGTTGTAGGTGCGGATGCTGGGCCAGAGGATGCCGCTGCCCACGGGCGAATCGAAGTTGGGCACATGGCTACCGGGATAACCGGCGGTGAGGAAATCATCCTCCAAGGAGGAAAGGGTGTTGTTGATGGTGGCGGCACTGATCAGGCGCCAGTTGGTGGCACCAGCGGGCACGTAGCGCTCCATGATGATGGAGCCGGTGAAGGTGGAGGGAGCGATCACGGGTCCGATGCGTGCCGTACCGCTGGCCTCGCTCACCAAGGTGAGGTTGCGGTTGGGGTTGCCCGTGTTGTTCACGTCATAAGCACCGTTGAGGACGTCCAGCGACCCGCGGATGCGCAGGGCGTTGTTCTGCTGGGTCACGCTGGGACCGTTCACCTCGAGGTTGAAGAGGGTGATGGGCTGGCTGCCGGAGACCGAGGTGGGGTTGCTGCCCAGGAAACGGGCGGTGGCATCGTTCGCTTGCAAGGTGCCGTCCACGCGGAGTTCGGTGCCGTGGATGTCCACGGTGGTGGCGCCGGTAAGGGCCAAGGTGCCTCCGGTCTCCACCGTGAGGTCGCGCAGCGCGATCGTGGCTGCGGGCGTGGTGGTCACCACGTGGGTGGCCTGTACCACGGCGGTGGCGTTCTTGGTGAAGCTGGCGGTTGCCGGTGCGGGCGATCCCGTGCGCGAGGTGGACCAGGTGGGCGTGCTCTGCGACCCGTTCGCACGGCTGTAGTACACCTGCGAGCACAGCGTGCCGGTAAGGCTGATGTTCTCCACGCACCAGCGCTCGTGCCAGCTGTTGTTGCGGGCTTGGATGCGGAGGGCCACCGTGGTGGTGCCATCGGGGATCAGGATACGCACGGTGCTATAGCCGTCCGTGGTGCGGAGACCGGGGCCGGCCGGATTGTACTGGGCGGGAACGCCGGCCGTGGTGGAGGCGATGCCCGCGCCGGTGGCGAAGCCCCAGCGTGCGTTGCCGGTGGGGCTACCGCTCACGCGGATGTCCGGTACGGCGGAGAAGGGGGCGCCATTGAGCGACACGTAGAACACGATGGAATCGGCGATGTCCACCCCATCATTGGTGGCGCTCACCGACGGGCTGGAGAGCCGTGCGGAAAGCACGGTGCCTTGCCAATCCTGCACATCGATGGGAGCGAGTTCCAGCGAGGCGGTACCATCGCTCTGTTGCCAAGAGGAGGTGCCGCTGAGGATCCGCTGATTGGCGGGTACGTCGGTGGCACCGTTGAGGGTGGTGATGGAGCCGCTACCGGAAACGATGGGCCACTGGTCCAAGGGGTCCGAGTCGAACCATTGGCGGTGCGAGACGGGGGATACGTTATCGTCGGTGATGGTCAGCGTGAACTGCGAGGGCAGGGGGGAGATGGCGGCGGGCGGCGTACCACCGGCCACGTTCTGCAGTTCGAACACCAAGGTGGCGGTGCCGTCGCAGCTACCGTTGTC
>DASWWQ010000062.1:0-11634 GCA_036405935.1 Flavobacteriales bacterium | reverse complement strand
GCGCCTCGAGGCGCTCGGCATCATCATCGAAGGCGGCGACACGGATCATGGACGGACGGGACTGAACGAAGGAGGAGGTCATGGCTGGAAGCGAAGATCGACTTGTGTGCCTGCATGCGGGGCGGAGGTCACGGTGAGCTTGCCGTTCAGGCCCGCAGCGCGGCGCTGCATATTTATGGAACCATTGCCGGACAAGCGACCGGGGGCGGTGGTGCCGTCCTGCACGAAGCCCTTGCCGTTGTCCGAAACGGACAGCAGCATCTCCCGGCCTTCGCGCTGGAACCGGATGCGCAGCGCGGAGCAACCCGAGTGCTTCACCGCATTGTTCACCGCCTCCTTGTACAGCAGATAGAGATCGCGCCGTTGCTCGAGCGACAACTGCATGCGCTGCACGGCGGGCTCCACCTCGAAGAACAGCGAGCACCCGATGGCCTCGGAGGCCTGCACGGCCACGGCCCGCATCCGGTCGATCACCTGGGGCATGCTATCGTTGCCGGCATTCACCGCCCAGACGATATCGTTCATGGAACCCAAGGCCGCAGAAGAGTTGGAACTGATGCGTTCGAGCAGTTTCCGGGTGGAAGGTTTGAGCGCGGGATCGGTGGCGTTGGCCGTGTCGGCGAAAAGGGCCAGCCGGCTCAGTGTGCCTCCCACCTCATCATGGAGGTCCATCGCGATACGGTCGCGCATGGCCACCACTTCCAACTGCCGTCGTAGGCGATAGCGCGACCACAACGCCACGAGCGCACCGAAAGCGCTCAGGCAAAGCAGAAGGAACCACCATTGGAGATAGAAGGGCCGGAGCACCTCGATGGTATAATCCAGTTCCCGGGCGGACCAGTGCCCACCGGCATCGCGGGCCCGGATGCGCAGCTTCCACTCACCGTAGGGAAGATCGCCGACGCGGATCAACTGCTCCCGCTGTTCGATCCAGCCGGGCGAATGGTCCTCCACCTGCCAGGCATAGGTCGTGGAGCCGGGAGTGTCGAAATTGAGCAACGCCACCTTGATCTGTACGGTCCGATCACCGGGATATACGCGGATGATGCCGGTGCTGTCCAGTTCATGTGCACGATCCACGGTACGTTGCAGCCGTGCATCGTATTGGTCGAAGCCCGCCAGTACCAAGGGCTCCTGCACGTCGCTCAGCGTATCATGGAAAGCCCGCGGGTCGAAGACGGTGAGGCCGTTGAGGCCACCGAAGCAAAGCCGTCCGTTGGCCAGGCGCGTGTGGCTGATGCGATTGAACTCATTGTGCGGAAGGCCGTCGGCGGTGGTGTAGGTGGTGATCACATCGGTACGTGGATCCAACCTGGCGATGCCGTTCTCCGTGGGCATCCACAGATCGCCGTCGGCATCCTTGTAGACACCATGTACGGTGTTGCTGGGCATGCCTTGGGCGCGGGTCCACGTGCGTGTGCTTCCGGTGGCGCGATCCCACCTCACCAATCCGCTGGAGGCCGTGGCCAACCAGTAGATGCCCTGCGCATCAGGGACCAGGTGCCGGATATCATCGTCCGGTAGTCGGTGCAGGCTATCACCGCCGACCCAGAAGCGCTCCTTCACCCCCTCACCGGGTCGGATGCTGAAGAGGCCCCGGTCCGTGCACAACCAGATGCTGCCGTTCGTGTCACGCTCCATGGCCAGGACGTGTGCGCCAGCCAGCACCGGTTGGTCGTTGTAGCGCGGATAGGTGCTGCATTTGCCGGTGTTCGGATCGAGGACCATCAGGCCCTCCCGCTGCCCAAGGAGGAAACCCTCCCGCGGATCATCCAGGGCCGTCCAGGTCTCCCAGCCGCAATCGTAACGGCGTACGGTACCATCCAGGTCCACCATCACCACCTCCTCCTGCTGGCCGTACCAGATGCGGGCCTTCCGATCGCGGATCAAGGCGAAACCCGTGAGCCAAGCGGGCTCATGCCGCAATACCCGGCCGTCCGAGGACGACAGTTCGTACCAGCCCTCGATCTCGGTGTTCACCAACAGGCGGCCGTTCCATTCCAGCAGGCCGCGACATCGTTTGCCGTAGCCTTGGGGAATGGCCTCCGAATAGAGCCAACGTTGGAACCGGTCGGGCCGTACCTCCAGCATGTACAGCCCGAAATCACCCCCTATCCAAGCCTGGCCATTGCGACCGGGCAGGCCGCATAGAAGACGGTAACGTACGTCCGGGAACTCGGTGGCCAGGTCGAAGACCACTTTTCCCTGCGGATCGATCACGAAGGAATGCTCCAAATGGTTCCCGTTGGGAAGCTCCACCCTCACGCAGGAACCATAGTCGTCGAAAGCGGGATCGTGCAGGGTATCGCGTTGCACCGGCCCCACGCCCGGCTCGATCCGATAAAGCGCGCTGGGAGCACCCACCTGGTCGATGATGAACCAGGAGGAGTTGCCCACCATGGACGCCTTGGTGCGGAACATCCGCCGCACCGCACCCGTGTGGTAGTTCCATTCGCGCAGGAGCTCCCCTGCTTCGGAGATCTCGACCAAGGTGGCAGGCTTCACCATGCCCCAGACATGCCCATCCGGCGTCATGTCCATCAAATGCACTTCACCTTGGTAAACGGCCGTTTCCCCTGTACGATGTATGGGCCAACGCTGTATGGACCTTCCAGGTGTATAGCGCATCAATTCACCCTCACGGGTGCACCACGTAACGGATCCTTTCCGGTCGGCCAGGAACTCCCCCATGAAGTCCGAGGGGTCGAAGGCCGTACCGAAACGTTGCTCGAAGGTGGTTACACGACCCGAACGCAGTTCCAACATGTGGATGCCGAGCACGCGGTCCACGCTGCCGTGATGGATCACCCACAGGAAGTCCTCCCCATCGATGCATAAACGCGACACCGGACCCATGCCAGGTCCTTCGCGGGTGATCCAGTTCCGGAACTCATGCCCATCGAACCGGTCCAGGCCCGCTTCCGTTCCCACCCAAAGGAAGCCTTTGTCGTCCTGGACCACGGCGTTCACCTGGCGATGGCTCAATCCATCCTCAGGCGTGAAATGACGCACATGGTAGGACACGTCCTGTTGCGCAAAAGCGCTTTGGACCAGCAAGGGGATGGAGAGAAGGACCTGGGTGGACGGGGTCTTCGGAAAATGCACGGACATGGAGCGCCTCAAAGTTGATCGGACCAACCTTTCCGGCATGCACAAAATGCTGTTCATCATACAGATCCCTAATCCAGTGATCCCATGACCGCGGGATCCCCCGAAAGTCACCTGCGGAATGGGGCTTGCGATCGTAACTTTCCGGGGAACCGGCCGTCCCACGATCAGAACGAAGGTCTTACCTCCCCTCGATGGACCTCTCCGCATACAACTCAGCAGTGGACCTGTACAGTGACGGGATCTACCGCTTTGCGCTGAAACACCTGCGCGATGAGGACCTGGCCAAGGACGTGGTACAGGAGAGTTTCGCCCGCCTTTGGTCGAAACTGGAGGAGGTGGATGGTGCCAAGGCGAAGAGCTATCTCTTCACCACCGCGCACCACATCATGGTGGACACGGTCCGCAAAGGGCAGCGCAGCACACGCATGGAGGAACACCACGAGGACCTGCGGTGGACCGATCAGGCACAGCCCGACCTGAAGGAGGTGCTGGATGCGGCCTTGGCCACGCTGCCCGATGTGCAGCGCAGCGTGGTGCTGCTCCGCGACCTGGAGGGCTATGCGTACGAGGAGATCGCCGAACTCACGGGCCTGAACCTCACGCAAGTGAAAGTGTACATCTACCGCGGCCGCACCGCATTGAAGGAATACATCGGTAAACTGGAGATGGTACTGTGAACCTGGACCGCAATACCTACGAGGCTTGGCTGCTGGATCGGCTGGAGGGGAACCTATCTCCCGACCAAGAGCGCCGGTTGGATGCGTTCCTGGTCGCCCACCCCGACCTGGCCGCCGGTCCGGGTGAACTACCCCAGGTGAGCGCTCCGGAAACGGGTTTCGGAGCCAAGGAGCTGCTGAAGCGGACCTATCCGCCGAAAGGGACACCCGATACCGAACGCTTGGACGACTTCCTGGTGGGCAAGGCCGAAGGTGACCTGGATCCGTCCACGCTCCAAGCCTTGGAGAAGTACCTCTTCGAGCATCCCGAGGCCGCCCGGGATGCTCGTCTCATCGCCTTCAGCAAGGTGATGCCCGAGGAGCGGACCTTCACGGACAAGGCCACCATCATCCGGCACTTCCCTCCGCAAGGCCTTCCGGACGCCCATCGGCTGCTGGACTTCCTGATCGCGGCCTTGGAGAACGACCTCACACCTGAGCAGAGCACTGCTCTGGACCACTACCTGTCGGCCCATCCGGAGGTGGCCCGTGAAGTACGTGCGGTCCAAGCCACACGCCTGAAGGCCGAAGTACTTCGTTTCCGGGATCGGGGCACCTTGGAGCGCCACTTCCCTCCGCAGGGCCTGCCGGATGCCCATCGTCTGGTGGACTTCCTGATCGCGGCACTGGAGAACGACCTTGCAACGGACCAGCGCAGGGCGTTGGAGCGTTGGGTAACGGAACATCCGGAGGCGCAACGCGCACAACGGCTGATCGACCTTACGCGCGTCCAGGCGCCGGCCATCGTGTACGCGAACAAGGAAGGGCTGAAGAAGCGTGAGGTCCGCGTGATCCCCTTGTGGACCCGCTTGGCCGCCGCGGCCGGCATCGTTGCGGTCATCGGGCTGGGTTGGTGGTTGATGCGGAACGATACGCAGGGCATCGATCACGGCATTGCCGGTACGGTGAAGGAGGATCCCGCACCCCCTGTACCCCAGCAGCAAACTTCTCCCACCATCGCTCCAGAGGGAACGGTCCCCGCACCGGTGAAGTCCTCCACGGAGTCCGATGCGCAGCAGGGCGCTCCGGGCAAAGTGCCTTCAGCGAACGGACCGAAAACGGCCCCAGCACCACAGCGTGTTGCTCCGCAACCGGCCGCTCCCATGCATGTGCCGCAGCAACAGCCTCCTGCCGTGGCTCCTTCGACCCAGCCCTTGGAAGAAGCCGTATCGGAACCGTTGATGGCCGAAGTGCCCCCCACGCCCGCACCCGAAGGGGCCCAGCCCCGCCCGCGCACCGCCCCGATGGAAGCCGGTGGCAGCTATACCCTCGGCACCTTGGTGGCCAATACCGTGCGCGAAGGAGTGCTGGAAACCTCGGAACGACCCACCGACCTGGACCGCAACGATGCGGTGGCGTTGGTGGACAAGGGCCTGGGTGCCATCACTGGAGGCCACGGCGGCATGCAGGTGCAGCGTACCGGCAAACGGGAACGGGTGCAACTGCGCTTGGGCCGCAACCTCGCCATCTCCGCCAGCCGCGGGCGTTGAGCGATCGTGCATCGTTCCGTCCCGCCGATCCCATCGAAGCGCCGGTTTCCCTTCGGGACATACCCATGTCCCTTCGGCGCGCTCAGGGTGAACAGATACACAGGCCGGGCACAAGAGCTTCCTGCCCCCTGAGCCCTCCGGTGGCAAGCAAGCGCCGCTCATCTCACCGGTCGTACCGCTCATCACGGAACGTCACGGAACGTGTAACAGTGGACGGGCCAACGGCGTCCTATGGGCAAGAACGCCAAAAACCGAACACCATGAAAGCCGCTCTCTTCACCTTCGCACTGATGGTATCCCAACTGGGCGCCATGGCCGGGAACAGCGATCACACGCCTCCGGCCGACAATACCGTATACACCAACAGCGCCTCCTTGGAGCGCTCGTTGGGTCGGCAGATCAACAAGCACATCACGTTCCCCCTGCTGGACCGTGAGCATGACATGACCGGGGAAGTACTGGTGAGCTTCGTGATCAACACCGAAGGAAAAGTGGAAGTGCTCAGCGCCACCAGCAGCAACGACGAACTCCGCGCCTACGTGCTGCGCAAACTGGGCAAAGTGGACATCGGCACCAATCCTTCGGGTACGTGGCGGACCTCGCACATGCGGTTCGTGTTCCGTCCCGAGGCGTGATCATCCCGTCCGCTCCATCCCGGAAGCCCGGCAGTCCCTCAACGACGCCGGGCTTTCCCGCTTTTCGGGGGTGCTGTAACAAAGGCCACGGCCACCCGTCCTACCTCCAGAACCCATCGCCATGAAGCCGTTCCTCACGCTCGCTTTCGCCTTCAGCACCGCCCTCACCTTCGGCCAACAGGACACCCTCGCGGTGGACAGTGCCGACGCCGGGCCGCACGGCACGCATTCCCTCACCCTGGGCATGAGCAGCAAGGGCGCCACGGTCAAAGTGACCCGCACCGATTCCACCGCGGTGGAGGACGACACGTTACGCATCACCACCCGCAGGAAGCTCATCCGCATCATCACCAGTCCCCGCACGGACCGCGACAGCCTGGAAAGCGCGGACGATCGGTTGGACGACCTGCGCCGCACGCGCCGGAACATGTTCACCTATTGGGCGGGCGTGGACTTCGGCATCAACACCTTCCTGACCGAGGATGGTCGCGTGGGGGATGGTCCGGAAAGCGGTCCCCTGCAATTGAACAACGCCCGCAGCCGTTTCCTGGCCATCAACTTCATGGAACAGAAGATCGAGTTCGGCAGCCACCATGTGGGTCTCTACACCGGTCTGGGGGTGGAGTTCCTCAGCTACAAACTGAGCGAGAACGTGGGGCTGATGTACAACGGCGACAGCACTTGGGCCGTTCCCATCGAGACGCCCGAGTTCCGCAAGAACAAGCTGCGCCAGATCGGGCTGCGGATCCCGGTGATGTTCGAGTTCAACACCAAGCGCGCCCCCCTGCCCACCACGGCCGAGGAATGGGCCACCCGCAAGGAATTCGACCGCAAGCACAACTTCCACATCGCCGCCGGCGTGATCGGCAGCTACTACTTCGATACCATGTACAAGCAGAAGTACCGCGAGGGGGGCGAGTTGAAGAAGTACAGCATGAAAGCGGGCTACAACCTGTTGCCCTACCGGTTGGCCGCCAGTGTGCGAATGGGCTACGGCGCATTGAACCTCTTCGCCGAATACGCCCTCACGCCGATGTTCGAGGACGGTACCGCCCCCCCGTTGACCCCCTTGACGGTGGGGATCACCCTGGTGGGTTTCAACTGATCGTACGGGCGGCCCGGGCGCAACGAGGGGACCTGTTCGCACCACCGCCTGTCGCAGGGCCATCGCAGTTGCGGTGGCCCTGCCTATTTTCGCGCTCCGCCACGGCGCACGTGGCCTTCAAGCCTCCTATCCCTCCCGACCATGGGCCGCATCTTCGAAAAACGCAAACACAAGATCTTCGCACGGAACGCCAAGCTGAGCAAGTTGTTCACGCGGATCGGGAAGGAGATCGCCATGGCCGTGAAGGCCGGTGGCCCGAACCCGGACGCGAACTCGCGGCTGAAGATGGCGATCCAGAACGCCCGGGGCATGAACATGCCGAAGGACAACGTGGACCGAGCCATCAAGAAGGCGGCAGGAGGTGAAGGGGTGGATTTCACGGAGATGACCTACGAGGGATACGCCCCCGGTGGTGTGGCCGTGTTCGTGGAAACGGCCACCAACAATCCCACCCGCACCGTGGCCAACGTACGCAGCTTCTTCACCAAGTGCGACGGCACGCTGGGTACCTCCGGGTCCTTGGCACACGTGTTCGAGCGCAAGGCCGAGTTCGTCATCGAGACCGCCGCGCTCAAGGGTCGGGATGCCGATGAGTTCGAGATGGAGTGCATCGATGCGGGCGCCGACGACGTGATCCGTGATGAGGAGGGCTTCATCCTGCTGGCCCCCTTCACCGGCTTCGGAGCGATGCAGCAGAAACTGGAGGAGCTCGGCATCGAATCGAAGAGCGCTGAGCTGAAGCGCTTCCCGCTGAGCACCATCCCCGCCGACCTGGCCACCGCCCGCAACGTGATGAAGCTGGTGGACCTGCTGGAGGAGGACGAGGACGTGAACGCCGTGTACCACAACATGGAGCTCACCGAGGAAGTGGAGGCGGAACTCGCCGAGGGCTGATCTACTTCCGCGAATCGAAGCGGATGTGGTAGCGCGTACCACGGTGGTCGCTCTCCACGGTGAAGAAACCGTTGAGCTGCTCCACCAGGCTCTCGATCAGGCTCATGCCCAAGGTGCCGTTGGCGCCCGTGAGCCGCTCCTTGGGCCCACCGATGCCGTTGTCACTGTAGTGCAGGTCGAACTGCCTTAGGCCCACCTGCGCCACCTTCAGGCGGATCCGGCCATTGTCACGTCCGGTGAAGGCATGCTTGAACGAGTTGGTGATCAATTCGTTCATGACCAACCCCAACGGAACGATGGTATCCAGGTCGAGCACCAGGCCGGGGTCGATCTCCGCTTCGTAACGGATGTCCTCGTTCACGTTCAGGAGCTGCACCAGCTCGGAGAAGAGCTCCTCGAGGTATTGGGCCAGGTCCAACTGGGCGAGATCATCACCCTTGTAGAGCTTCTCGTGGATGAGGGCCATGGAGGCCACACGGCTCTGGCTTTGCGCGAAGACCTGCAACAGGTGTTCATCCTCGATGTTGCTGGATTGGAGGCGGAGGAGACTGGCGATCACCTGCAGGTTGTTCTTCACCCGGTGGTGGATCTCCTTGATCAACACACTGATGCGTTCATTGGCCTGTTCCAGCTTCTCCTTCTCGCTCTTGAGGGCGGTGTTCTGGTCGAGGTCGCGCTGGCGTGCGGCCTTGAGGTTCTCGCGCATGCGGGCCAACGCGTTGCCGAGCACATCCCGCTCACCCCGGACGGTGACGGGCGTATCGTAGTTGCCCTTGCCGATGGCCTCCGCGCTGGCGGCGAGGGATCGGATGTTCTCGATCATGCCGTTGAACGAGCGCGCCATCTGCCCGATCTCGTCATTGGACGAGACCGGAACGCGCGCACGTATATCGCCAACGGCCAGGGCCGAGGTGGCACTGGTGACCTCGTTCACCGTGTTGCTGATGCCGCGCATGATGACGAAGGCCATCACACCCACCGCGCCCACCACGCCCACCAAGGCCACGAGCACGATCAGCAGGCGTTGTTGGGCATTGGTGGAGTTGGCCTCGCTGGCCAGGATGATGGAATCGATGGAGCGCTCCTCCACCGCACGCAGGCCGGCCATGGCCTTGCTGCTGAGTTCCCACCACTCGCCCGCGGAGATGCCGAGCCCATCGATGGAGCCCTGCTCATGGATCGTACCGATCATCGACCGCACGAAATTCACCGGGGCTCCTTGGAAAGTGCTGCGGTAGTAGGCCAGTACATCCGAGGTGGCGTCCCGTTGGAAGAGCAACGTATTGGTCTCGTATTGTGCGATACGGTCATTGAGCTCGGAGATCTGGTCGTTCGGCATGCCACCCTCGGCGAAGGCACGCACCACCCGCGTGTGCACGTCGCTCAGGGCCTGCTTCGCGCTCAGCAGGCTCAAATGGGCGAAGAGCTTGTCGTTGGTCTCCGGATCCATGGCCTGCTTGTACACCGTACCCAGCTGGTCCAGCAGGCGGGTGTTCATCCGGCGGTAACGGCGTTCGGCCTCCTCCGCCGGAATACCACCCTCCAGGACCCTTTCGCGCAGCGCACGCAATCCATCCAGGTCGCTTACCGGGCGCACACCCACCGGCAGGTGCAGCGCGGGATCATCGAGCTTCAGCAGTACACTGTCCGTCACCAACCTTACGGCCATGAGCTTGTTCGAGGAATCCTCGATCCGTTCCAGGCGGGCCACGCTCATGGCCGATTCCTTCTGTAGCGCATCGGCCAGATCCCCGAAAAGGCGGATGTTGCCGGCCTGCGTGTTCACATACCCCAGCACATCGCGGCGCTTCAGGCTGCTGTCCACCTGTTTCCCGATCAGCAGCACCAGTCCGATCACGGGAATGCCCAAGGTGATCAGGAACTTCGTGCGGACGGGGAGGTCGGCGAAGCGGAAAGCCATCGGACCAATGTATCGTTCCTGCGGTCAACCCACCGGAGAACGATCGGCCACCGCTCCCGGACGTGCTTCGGGCGTGGGCGATACCTTAGCCGCCCTTCACCCTACGGCATGGACCAACAGGAGCACTTCGCAGCATTGGACCGTAAGATCGCCCAAGCCTTGGAAGGCGGAGGTGCGGCACGGATCGACGCGCAGCACAAGAAGGGCAAGCTCACCGCGCGGGAACGCGTGGGGTTGCTGCTCGATGAAGGTTCGTTCCAGGAGATCGGGCAGCTGGTGACGCACCGCAGCACCAACTTCGGGCTGTACCGGCAGGTGTTCCTCGGTGATGGCGTGGTCACAGGCTACGGCACGATCGATGGCCGCTTGGTGTACGTCTTCTCGCAGGATTTCACCGTGCTCGGTGGATCGCTGGCCGAGGCGCACGCGGAGAAGATCTGCCGCATCATGGACCTCGCCATGAAGAACGGGGCACCGGTGATCGGCATGAACGACAGCGGCGGAGCACGCATCCAGGAAGGTGTGGTGTCGTTGGGCGGCTATGCCGACATCTTCTTCCGCAACGTACGCGCCAGCGGCGTGGTGCCGCAGATCAGCGCCATCATGGGCCCCTGCGCGGGTGGTGCGGTGTACAGCCCCGCGCTCACCGACTTCGTGCTGATGGTGGAGGGCACCAGCTACATGTTCGTCACCGGCCCCAACGTGGTGAAGACCGTGACGCACGAAACGGTGACCTCCGAGGAGCTCGGGGGGGCCAGCACCCATGGCACGAAGAGCGGCGTGGCGCATTTCACCGCACCGAACGAGATCGATGCGATCCGCCAGCTGCGGCGCATGGTGGGCTACATCCCCTCCAACTGCGAGGAGCAACCGCCGGTATTGCCCTACACGCCCGGCGACGAATCACGCCCTGCGCTGGACACCATCATCCCTGCGAACGCCAACCAGCCCTACGACATCCGTGAGGTGCTGAACGCCGTGATCGACCCCGATAGCAGCATGGAGATCCATGCCGACTACGCCCGCAACATGGTGATCGGTTTCGCGCGCATCGCCGGACGCACCGTGGGCTGCGTGGCCAACCAGCCCAGCGTGCTCGCGGGCGTGCTCGACATCGATGCCAGCATCAAGGCCGCGCGCTTCGTGCGGTTCTGCGACGCCTTCAACATCCCGCTCGTGGTCTTCGTGGACGTGCCGGGCTTCCTGCCGGGTACCGACCAGGAGTGGCGCGGCATCATCCAGCACGGTGCGAAACTGCTCTACGCGTTCAGCGAGGCCACGGTGCCGCGCATCACGGTGATCACCCGCAAGGCCTATGGCGGCGCGTACGATGTGATGAACAGCAAGCACATCGGCTGCGACATGAACTTCGCTTGGCCCAGCGCGGAGATCGCGGTGATGGGGGCCAAGGGTGCCGCCGAGATCATCTTCAAGAACGAGATCGCCAAGGCCACCGACCCGCAGGCCAAGTGGGCGGAGAAGGAGGCCGAGTACAAGGAGCAGTTCGCCAATCCCTACGAGGCGGCCGAACGGGGCTTCATCGACGAGGTGATCCGCCCCTCGGAGACGCGCATCAAGCTGATCCACGCGCTGGACATGCTCCGCAACAAGGCCGAGCGGCTTCCGCGGAAGAAGCACGGGAACATCCCGTTGTAGGAGCTTCCGTTCCTCCGTATGGAGGAGCAGGAACGTCCGAAGTATCCGCGAAGGACCTGCGCTTTCAGCTCGGTGCAGTAACAGCTGTTCCTAGCGGATGCACGAC
>DASWWQ010000061.1:0-9690 GCA_036405935.1 Flavobacteriales bacterium | reverse complement strand
TGATCAGGCTGATGGCGGTGGTCAGCCACAACGGTCCCCAAGTGACCGATGCGAACACGCTGAAGCAGGAAACGGCGAGAACGAGGAGGATGGTGGGAGTGCCTTCGCGGTGCAGACGCATGGGAGTTCGCAGGATGCGGTCAAAGATAGCCGCGGGTGCATACGCCCCTCAGGCCAGCAGCAGCACGGCGAGCAGCATGGCGGGCGCTGCCAGCAGGAAGCCATCGAAGCGATCGAGGATGCCGCCATGGCCCGGTAGCACGTTACCGGAATCCTTCACACCGGCCGCACGCTTGAACGCCGACTCGATGAGGTCACCGATGGTGGAGGTGATCGCCACCACCACGGCGCAGACGAGCCATTGCACCAGCGAGAGCACCGGCCAGTAATGATGAAGGACACAGGCGACCACCAGCGCCAGCACCACGCCACCGGCCAGCCCTTCCACGGTTTTCTTCGGGCTTACGCGGGGCATCAACAAGGTGCGTCCGATCGTTCGCCCCACGAGATAGGCGCCGGTATCCGTGGTCCAGAGCAGGAGCATGAAACCCACGAAGACCTCCGGTCCGAAGGTGAGCAGGTGCGGGACCAGTGCGAACGGGAGGGCGACATACACCAGGCCCAGCAGGCGGCCTGCGAGTTCAGCGGCAGGGCCTTCCGTATTGCGCAGCAGGGTGGAGGTGATGACCAGCAGCACCCACATCGTGGCGGCACCCGCTACATGGATGAGGCCCAGCTCGGGCACGAATGCGGTCGTACCGATGACCACGTACAGCAATACGGCGCCGATCACCGACCAGCCCTTGGCGGGACCGCGGCCTTGGGGCCAGTACAGCCGATGCAGCTCGAGCGCACCCATGGCGCAGACCGGGAGGAAGAGGAGCAACGTGGTGCGTTGGCCGATGAAGGCTGCACCCAAGGTGAGGGCCACATAGACCGCACCGGTCAGCGCGCGCTTCGTCAGTTCGCTCACGGGCGCGGGATCAGAGGGCGGCCGGGGCTTCTCCTTCCGATGTGCCTTGGGGCTGATGTTGTGCACCGCTCCCGTTGCCGTTGATGGGACCGGGTGCTGCAGCCGGAGCATCCTTCTCGAAGGGACGGCGACCGAAGATCTTCTCCAGGTCCTCCTTGAAGATCACCTCCTTCTCCAGCAATTGCGTGGCCAAGGCCGTGAGCTTGTCCTTGTGCTCGGACAGGATCCGTTTGGCACGGGTGTACTGGCCCTCCACGATCTTGCTCACCTCCTCATCGATGGTCTTGGCGGTGCTTTCGCTGTAGGGCTTGCCGAAGGTGTATTCGCTCTGGCCGGTACTGTCGTAGTAGCTGATGTTGCCCAAGCGGTCGTTCAGGCCGTACATCGTCACCATGGCGTAGGCCTGCTTGGTCACCTTCTCCAGGTCACTGAGTGCGCCGGTGCTCACCTTCCCGTACATCACATCCTCGGCGGCACGCCCTCCGAGTGCTGCGGCGATCTCGTCCAGCATCTGCTCGGCGGTGGTGAGGTGGCGTTCGTCGGGCAGGTACCAAGCGGCACCCAACGAGCGGCCGCGGGGCACGATGGTCACCTTCACCAAGGGCGAGGCATGCTCCACGAGCCAGCTGACCGTGGCATGGCCCGCCTCATGGTAGGCGATGGCGCGCTTCTCCTCCACGGTGATGATCTTGTTCTTCTTCTCGAGGCCACCGATCACGCGGTCCACGGCGTCGAGGAAGTCCTGCTTCTCCACCACGGTCTTCTTCTTGCGGGCGGCGATCAGTGCGGCCTCGTTGCAGATGTTGGCGATGTCGGCACCACTGAACCCGGGCGTCTGGCGGGCCAGGAACTCCACGTCCACGTTGATATCGAGCTTCAGGGGCTTGAGGTGCACCTTGAAGATCTCCATGCGCTCGTTCAGGTCCGGCATGTCCACGTAGATCTGGCGGTCGAAACGGCCCGGACGCATCAGGGCGCGGTCCAGCACATCGGCGCGGTTGGTGGCCCCGATGAGGATCACCCCGCTGTTGGTGCCGAAACCATCCATCTCGGTGAGGAGCTGGTTCAGCGTGTTCTCGCGTTCGTCGTTGGCGCCCATGCTGGCGCTACGCCCGCGGGCACGTCCGATGGCATCGATCTCATCGATGAAGATGATGCTCGGTGCTTTTTCCTTGGCCTGCTTGAAGAGGTCGCGCACCCGGCTGGCACCCACGCCCACGAACATCTCCACGAAGTCCGATCCGCTCAGGGAGAAGAAGGGTACCTGTGCTTCACCGGCGATGGCCTTCGCCAGCAACGTCTTACCCGTGCCTGGAGGGCCTACGAGCAACGCTCCCTTGGGGATCTTTGCGCCGAGGTCGGTGTACTTCTTCGGGGTCTTCAGGAAGTCCACGATCTCCTGCAGTTCCTCCTTCGCCTCGTCGAGCCCGGCCACATCGTTGAACGTGATGTTGGTGCTCTTGCCGGCGTCGAACACCTGTGCACGGCTCTTGCCGATGTTGAAGATCTGCCCTCCCGGACCGCTGGGTCCGCCGATGCGGCGCATCATGAAGACCCAGATGAGCACGATGGCACCCACGAACATCACCCATTGCAGGATGTCCTTGCCCATGTCGTTCTGCGGATCGATGCGCACATCGACGCCCTTCCCGCGGGCCTCCTCGATGATCTGCGATTGGAGTTGGGGCGAGTTGGAGATGTAGAAGGCGTATTGTGGACCGGGCCCCTCGCTGCGGCCTTGCGCCAGTTGCTTGCGGTGGACCTCCTTCTGCAGGCTGTCCTTCTTGATGGTGACCTGCACCAGTTCATTGCCCACCACGGTGATGCGTTGCACGTCACCGGCCTGTATGAAACGGTCGTAGTCGGTGATGTCGATCTTCACGGGTCCTCCACCGAAGTTGAAGAGGCCCATGCCGAGGATCACCACCACGATGACCCCGTAGATCCAATAGAAATTGAAGGAGCGCTTGGGGCGCTCGTTCTTCGGCTTGCTGTTGTTGTTCTCCACGTTGATTTCCGGCCTTCTTCAGGCCACGTTCTCGTAGTTGTTGCGGATGGCGTCCGACCAGAGGTGCTCGAGGGCGTAGAAGGCCCGTTGATCGCGGTGGAAGATGTGCACCACCACATCCACGTAATCCAGCAGGATCCAGTTGCCGTTCTGCTGACCCTCGGTATGCCAGGGTTTTTCGTTGCGGTGTTCGAGGGTGAACTTCTGCACGCTGCGGGCGATGGCATCCACCTGCGTGGCCGAGTCGCCATGGCAGATGATGAAATGATCGGAGACCGTGTTGGGCACGCTGCGGAGATCGAGGTGCACGATGTCCTTGCCTTTCACCTCCTGCGCACCGGCCACTACGGCGTCCACGAGGAGGTTGGTGGGGGCACGGCCCTTGGCTTTCTTCATTCGGTCTAACTTGGCAGTGTCAAAGGTAAGCAGGATGGACACCCCGATCCCGCGGCCCTCTTAGGCGGAAAGGTCATGGCGACAACAGCGATCGGCGGGCGGGTCATCTCCTTGGGTTCGGTGGACAGTACCAACAACTACGCTGCCGATCTTCTGGCGGGCGGAGGTGTGCATCATGGCACTGTCATCCTGGCCCGCGAGCAGACTGCCGGACGGGGACAACGCGGAAGGGTCTGGCGCTCGGGGGATGGGCTGGATCTCACGGCCAGCGTGATCCTCGTCCCCGAACACATGCGCGTTTCCGATCAGTTCGGATTGTCCAAGTTGGTGGCCGTGGCCGTGCATGACGTTGTGGCCGGATCGTTGATCGCGGCAGGGCGCGACCCCGTTGGAGTGCGGATCAAATGGCCCAACGATGTGCTGGTGGACCGCCACAAGATCGCGGGCATCCTGATCAAGAACGAGGTGATGGGCAGTCTCATCCGCAGCTCTGTGGTGGGCATCGGGCTCAATGTGAACAGCTTGGAATGGGAGGAGGGGCTGCTGGCGACCAGCCTTCGCCAGGAAACGGGCCGGGAAGAGGCGGTCGATGCCGTGCTTGAGCGCCTCTGTCTGCGGCTGGAGGAGCTTTGGGCCACATTCGATCCGCAGGCCCCCAGCCTGTCCGAGCGCTACGGATCCTTGCTTTGGTCGCGGGGCCGTTTCGTGGCCTTGGAACGGGATGGAGAGCCTTGGACGGCCCGACCCATGGATGTGGATGCCGATGGGCGCCTGCTGGTGGAGGATACAGAGGGGTCGGTGCATGCCTATGGTCTGGAACGCCTGCGTTTCGGCCCGCGGTGACGGGACTTTCCGGGCCTTGTCGCAGGTCGATTTGGCCGGAATGGGAAAACGGCTACATTTGCCGTCCCTTAAGCAAGACGACCGGCCATGAAACGTACCTACCAGCCCAGCAAACGCAAGCGTGTGAACAAGCACGGTTTCCGCGAACGCATGAGCTCCGCCAGCGGTCGTGCCGTGTTGGCCAGCCGTCGTAAGCAAGGCCGCCATAAGCTCACGGTGAGCGATGAGCGCGTGGGCCAGAAGTAAGGTCCGGGCGATAAAAGAGAACTCAGGAAAGAGGCCTTCGGGCCTCTTTTTCTTTTCAGGGCTCCGATGTCCTTAACTGCCGTGAGGAAGGATCCGAACAGGCCCTCAGGCCGGGGCTTGCGTGGCCAGCCATTCCCCCAGTTCGGGGATCAGCAGCACGTGGCCCGTGGGGATCAGCTGCACCTTCACCCGGTCCGGGGCCAAGCCCTGCAGCTCGTGCGCGAACTCCGGCCGGATCACCCGGTCGCGGGCACCGAAGACCAGTTGGATGGTGAAGGGGACCGAGCGGGCATGGGCCGCCACCTGCGGCAGTTCCGGCTCGATGCGTCGCAGGCTCAACCAGACCGCGCGCAACAACCGGCGTTTCTCCCGTGTGTCGGATTGGCCCAGGATGAAGAGCTGCAGTCGTTCGTTCAGCAGGCCCGCCTTCCGGAGACCTTTCACCAGTCCGTGCACCGCGACGGGATGGTCGATGAAATGGGCGTAGAGCGCCCGGCCCACGGCCGAACCGGCCAGTCCGCGGTACCAAGGGCGGTGCTTCAACCCGTCCGGGGCCACCAGGAAGGCCTTGGTGATGCGATCGGGGATGCGCTCCAGCAGGCAAAGAGCCATGCGACCGCCGAGGCTGTAGCCCAGCACGCTGATCCGCCGGGCGCCGATATGGTCCGCAAAGGCGGCGAAGAAGGCCGCGAACTCCTCCGGGGCGAACGGATCTTCGATCCGATCCTCCGTCCACGGGCTTTCGCCATGGAAGGGCAGGTCGAAAGCATACACGGTGCACCGTTCAGCCCAATAACCTTCGAGAAAAGCGAAGTCCTCCCCGGTGCGCCCGAAACCGTGGAAGGCGATCACCGGCAACGGCCCATGCCCGTAGGTCCGATGGACGAGGGTGAAGCCGTGGGTGAAGGTCTGCGTCATGCTTTCGGAGGGAGCAAAGGAAGGGGCGAACCAACCGTCCGGCACTTCGTAAGAAGGTATGCGTGCATACTAAATGTAGCTTTGTCCCCCATGACCAAGGAAATGGAAAAGTGCATCGAAACCCGGCAGGCCCGGGTGGAACGCATTTCGGAGGAACTGTTGGAAGTCCGGTTCAAGCCGGACCTGTTGGTGGATGGAAAAGGCGTGGGTGAAGCCATCCTGGCCAAGCGCAAGCTGGCCGCAGGCGCTCCCCACGACGTCCTGATGGTGCTGCCGCAAGGGGCCGAGTTGGACACCCGGATGGTGAACATGGACCCGGAACTGCACCTGGGTCCCTGCCAAGCATCCCGTCGTCTGGCCTTCGTGGTGCCCGATGAGGTCAACGCCCAATTGGTGGGCATGCATTTCCGCTACCATCCCCGGGCCTTCGCCACGGAGGTGTTCAGCGCAGAGGAGGATGCCCGTCAGTGGCTGGCCGCCCAAGCGATGCAGGCGCCGTTGTCCTGAGTTCATGTGTCCATGTGCTCATGTGCACATGGACACATGCGATTTCTTCTCCACGATCCCCGCACCTTATGCACATCGCCCACCCCGAGGGCTGAAGCGGGTTACCTTCGCGCCCCGAGCCCGCCGTAGTCCTTGGCAGCCCGGGACATAGGCGGGCCGGTTACACCCCGGACATGCCCAAAGACACTTCCATCCGCTCCGTTCTCATCATCGGTAGCGGCCCCATCGTCATCGGCCAGGCCTGCGAGTTCGATTACTCCGGCTCCCAAGCTTCCCGCTCGCTCCGCAACGAGGGCATCGAGGTCACGCTGATCAACAGCAACCCGGCCACCATCATGACCGACCCGGTCACGGCCGACAACATCTACCTCAAGCCCCTTACCGTCGAGAGCATCGAGGAGATCCTCAAGAAGCACAAGATCGATGCGGTGCTGCCCACCATGGGCGGACAGACCGCGCTGAACCTCGCCATCGAGTGCGAGAAGCTCGGCATCTGGAAGGAGTACGGTGTGCGCATGATCGGGGTGGACACCAAGGCCATCGACATCACCGAGAACCGCGAGCAGTTCCGCCAACTGATGGAACGCATCGGCGTGCCCATGGCGCAGAGCAAGGTGGTCAACAGCTTCCTGGAAGGGAAGAAGGTGGCCCAGGAGTTCGGCTTCCCGCTGGTGATCCGCGCCAGCTACACCCTCGGTGGCGGCGGTGCCAGCTTCGTGCACCGGGAAGAGGACTTCGACAAGCTGCTGAAGCACGGCCTGCAGGTGAGCCCGATCCACGAGGTGATCATCGACAAGGCGCTGCTCGGTTGGAAGGAGTACGAACTCGAACTGCTGCGCGACAAGGACGACAACGTGGCCATCATCTGCAGCATCGAGAACTTCGATCCGATGGGCATCCACACGGGCGACAGCATCACCGTGGCGCCCGCGATGACCCTCAGCGACCGCACGTACCAGAAGATGCGCACCGAGGCCATCAAGATGATGCGCTCCATCGGTGATTTCGCCGGTGGCTGCAACGTGCAGTTCGCCGTGAGTCCCGACGAGCACGAGCACATCTACGCCATCGAGATCAACCCGCGGGTGAGCCGCAGTTCCGCGCTCGCCTCGAAGGCCACGGGTTACCCCATCGCCAAGATCGCCAGCAAGCTCGCCATCGGTTACCGCCTGGATGAGCTGGAGAACCCGATCACCGGTACCAGCGCCTTCTTCGAGCCCACGCTCGACTACGTCATCGTGAAGGTGCCGCGCTGGAACTTCGACAAGTTCGAAGGCGCCGACCGCCGGCTCGGCGTGCAGATGAAGAGCGTCGGTGAAACGATGGGCATCGGCCGCAGCTTCCAGGAGGCGCTGCAGAAAGCCTGTCAGAGCCTGGAGATCAAACGCAACGGTCTGGGCGCCGACGGCAAGGAAACGAAGGACCCCGCCGTGCTGCTGGACAGCCTCGCCAACCCGAGCTGGAGCCGCCTCTTCCACGTGTACGACGCCATCAAGCTCGGCATCCCCTTCGCCAAGATCCAGGAGTTGACCCGCATCGACATCTGGTTCCTCAAGCAGATCGAGGACATGATCCTCACGGAGAAGGAGGTGGAGAAGTACACGCTCGACACCATCCCGCGCGACCTGCTCTTCGAAGCGAAACAGAAGGGCTACGCCGACCGCCAAGTGGCGCATCTACTGGGCTGCCTCGAAAGCGAGGTGTACAGGAAGCGCAACGAGCTCGGCATCAAACGCGTGTACAAGCTGGTGGACACCTGCGCCGGGGAGTTCCCCGCGAAGACGCCGTATTACTACAGCACCTTCGAGGAGGAGAACGAAAGCGTGCGTTCGGACCGCAAGAAGATCGTGGTGCTCGGCAGCGGCCCCAACCGCATCGGGCAAGGCATCGAGTTCGACTACAGCTGCGTGCACGGCGTGCTCGCGGCCAAGGAGCTGGGCTACGAGACCATCATGATCAACTGCAACCCGGAAACGGTGAGCACCGACTTCGACACGGCCGACAAGCTCTACTTCGAGCCCGTGTTCTGGGAGCACATCTACGACATCATCCAGCACGAGCAGCCCGAGGGCGTCATCGTACAGCTCGGCGGACAGACCGCGTTGAAGATCGCCGAGAAGCTGGACCGCTACGGCATCCGCGTCATCGGCACCAGCTACGAGGCGCTGGATCTCGCCGAGGACCGCGAACGCTTCAGCTCCTTGCTGCGCGACCTGCACATCCCGTATCCGAAGTTCGGTGCGGTCACCAATGCGGAAGAGGCCGTGAAGCTCAGCCGCGAGCTCGGCTTCCCGCTGCTGGTACGCCCCAGCTACGTGCTCGGCGGGCAGAAGATGAAGATCGTGATCAACGAGGAGGAGATGGTTGACCAGGTGCTGGACATCCTGCGCCTGATGCCCGACAACAAGATCCTCATCGACCACTTCCTCGACGGGGCCATCGAGGCGGAGAGCGATTCCATCTGCGACGGCGAGATGGTGCGCATCATCGGCATCATGGAGCACATCGAGCCGGCAGGCATCCACAGCGGCGATAGCAACGCCGTGCTCCCGCCCTTCGACCTCAGCGAGAAGGTGATCCAGCAGATCCGCGAGCACACGCACAAGATCGCGCTGGCCCTGAAGACCGTGGGCCTGGTGAACATCCAGTTCGCCATCAAGGACGAGGTGGTGTACGTGATCGAGGCCAACCCGCGCGCCAGCCGCACCGTGCCCTTCATCGCCAAGGCCTACGGCGAACCCTACGTCAACTGGGCCACCAAGGTGATGCTCGGCGCCAAGCTCAAGGACTTCCAGTTCAAGCCGCGCCTCGACGGCTACGCGATCAAGGTGCCCGTCTTCAGCTTCGACAAGTTCCCCAACGTGGACAAGTCACTTGGGCCTGAAATGAAGTCGACAGGTGAAGCCATTTACTTCATCAAGGACCTGAAGGATCCTTTCTTCAGGCAGGTGTATGGGGAGCGTTCGATGTACCTGAGCCGCTAGCCATGGTGAGCCCCATCATTGAGGTGGATGGTGTTCGCTACGAGACTACTCTTGTCAGTGATGTTGGTCGTGAGGGTCAAGGGATGGAGATCCTGGACCCCAGGATTCCGGACACAGGCATTGCGATCTGGTTTGATGACACCACCGGCGCCAAGACCTTCACGGCCAATTGTAGGGATCTGCCCTTGGAGGTCATTGGCCGGGCCATGGAGATCTTCGATGAGTATGTCGTGAATGCCAAGTGAGATGAAGAGCACCGGCGAGGCGAGCGAGGAGCATCCTGGCGAAAGTCGCAGGGAGTGGATGCTGAAGATCTTCCGCGAGGCCGGTGCGGTGAACAGCAACAACAAGGACTACCACCCCGGATGAAACTCCGGGGCTGGCAGCAGCACAACAAGCCGATCGAACTGGGTACGAACGCGATGATCGAGCGGTACGTGAACTATCTGAATGAGAACCCGGTGGAGGAGGGCTACGTGGAGTATGCTGAAGACTATGTGTATTGCTCCGCTGCGGCGATCGCCGAGAGGCCAGGGATGTTGAACGTCGAGGAGTTGTGATGGCGCAGTCACAGACTGCGCGGGAAATGGGAGCGGAAGGTCGGAGTGGTCACAAGTGGCCCCGCCTGCTCGGTGGGATCATGTGTTGGGCGGGAACACTTGCGACAAGGGGGAGTGTTTTATGATGGTGCTCTTGCCACTTCCTGCTGTGCCGATGATTGTCAAGTACTGGTAGCTTGTGAATAGCTTCGTGGCCGACTCTGTGCTTTTTCTATGTCGTTGATTTTGCTTCTTGATGTCAGTTATGAAAAGAGG
>DASWWQ010000060.1:0-4776 GCA_036405935.1 Flavobacteriales bacterium | reverse complement strand
TCCACGCGGGCGCGGACGAAGTAGACCACACCGGGCTGGAGGGGATTGGTGTACATCTCCGAGAAGCGGACCCAGTTGCGGGGCACGGCGATGCGGCGGAAGAAACCGGCGTCGGGGTCGCTGAACTCGAACTGGTAGGTGGTGGCACCGGGCACCTCGCTGCAGAACACCTTGCTCTGGCGGATGTTGGTGAACACGCCGCAGGAGGTGTTGTCGATGCTGGCTCCCCCCAAGGGCAGGCAGAAGGTATGGCCTTGGCCGTAGGCCGGGTTCTGCGTGGAAACAGGGGGCGAGTACACCCCGCTGGCGAAGGCGTCTCCGATCACCAGGTCTCCGTTCGTATCGCGCACCTCCCAGGATCCACCGCTGATGCCGTCGCCGAAGCTGTCGGTGAGGCGCAGGCGGTAGCAATCGCCGAAGTTGGTGGGCAGGCACACGGTGGTGTTCACCGTGGTGTTGTTCTGCCCGGTGTACGGGCCGCCCGTGGCCACCACTCCGTTCATGGCATCCATGATGGTCCAGGAGAGCTGTTCCCCTTGTGCGTCGGTGGTCATGCTCACCACCACTTCGTTGCCGGTGCACCCGACGATCGGGGTGCCGATGCAGACGCACTGATCATTGACGGTGTCGTCGTCAGTGGATCCATCCAGGTCGTCGCAGTCATCACCGATGTTGGCCTCGAGCGTGGGACAGTCATATACCACGATGGGCGTACCGATGCAGACGCACTGATCATTGACGGTGTCGTCGTCAGTGGACGCATCCAGGTCGTCGCAGGCATCACCGATGTTGGCCTCGAGCGTGGGACAGTCGTACACCACGATGGGCGTACCGATGCAGACGCACTGGCCGTTGATCGTGTCGTTCGCGGTGGAAGCATCCAGGTCGTCGCAGGCATCACCGATATTGGCCTCGAGCGCGGGACACTCATACACCACGATGGGCGTACCGGCGCAGATGCACTGGGCGCTCCAGGTGTCGTTCTCCGTCAGGGCGTCGTTGTCGTTGCAGGCCGTTCCGGGTAATGCCGCACCACCGGGTGTGCCTTCGCAGTCGTTGGCGAGCAAGGTTCCTGCACAGATGCAACCGGTCACCGTGTCATTGATGGTGTTCGGGTTCCCATCGTTGCAGGCGTCACCGTTCTGGAGACCGGCCAAGCCGGGGCAGGGATCCACGCAGTTCGCCAGGCCATCATTGTCACTGTCGGTATCCACCGCTCCGCAGCCGCATTGGCCAGGCGCGATCTTGTTCGGGTCGTTGGGACAGCCGTCGTTGGCATCACAGGTCAGGTCCCCATCGATGTCCTGGAAGGTGTTGCTCACGGTACCGTTGGTGCAGGCATCCAGCGTGCAGATGTTGCCATCGTCCACCACCACTTGCGAGCACGAGCAGCCATTGCTGTTCACGCCTTCGCCGGTGGGTGTGCCGGCACAGAGGTCGCTGCTGTTGCATACCCCGTCGTTGTCATCGTCGTAGCAATCGAAGCGATAGCTGACCCCGCACAGTGTTGGGCTGTAGGGCTCGATGTAGTAGGTGCCCGCGGCAACGCTCCCGGGTGTAACGGTCGTGTCGGCCACCGCGATGCCGTTCCCGCCCACGCTTACATCGGCGTTGAGCACGAGCACGCTTCCGGCGGAGTTACGGATGTAGACGGACATGGTGCCCGGTGCCCCGGCGTTCTCCGCACGGGTGATCACCTGTAGCGGTCCACCGGGATGCTCCACACGGAAGTAGTCGTAGTCGTTGTCGTAGTTGAAGGTGAGACGACCATGGGCCGGCGCCATGTTCAGATCGATGTCGGTCGCCTGTGCCGTGTTCTGGTTCGGCTCGCTATCATCCGCGTACAAGGGTGCGGCCACCGTGTAGTTGAAGCGGTATGAAACGCCGCAGAGTCCGGGGCTGTAGGGCTCCAGGAAGTAGACGGCCTCGGTGCCCGTGCAATTCCAAGTGAAGGAATTGGCGGAGGGGATCCCGTTGGCGCCCACGTTCACCGGCCAGATCACCAGCACGCTTCCGGAACTGTTCCGTAGGTAAAGGTCCATCGTGCCGGCCACGGGTCCGGCGTATTCCGCCAGGATGCCCACGTTCAGCACGCCATCGTTGGGCGCTTGGATCCGGAAATAGTCGTAGTCGTTGTCGTAGTCGAAATCCAGACGGCCTTCATGGTTGATACCTGCTGCCGCGATCGTGGCGTCCGGTATGCCCTGGTTGGGCTCCGCATCGTCCGCGTACAACGGTTGGGCCACGGAATAGCTGAACCGGTAGGATACGCCGCAAGCACCGGTCGCCGCTGGCTCCAGGTAGTAGACGGCCTCCGTGCCGATGCATCGCCGGGTGAACGTCTGCACGTTGGCCGTGCCGTTGGCACCCACGCCGACACGCCAGACCTCCAGGACCGAGCCCGCATTGTTGCGCAGATAGAGGTCCAATGAATCCGTGGTGGTGGTCCCCGCGTGCTCTGCGGAGAAGGTCACGGTCATCACGCCATCGTTCGGCGCTTGGATGCGGAAATAGTCGAACCCGTTGTCATACTCGAAGCCCAAGCGGCCTTCGTGGTCGGTGTTCGCAGCGGCCACGATGGCTTGGGTCGTACTCTGGTTCGGCTCCAGGTCGTCGCCGAAGAGGGGCGAGGCTGTGGAATAGCTGAACTGGTACGATACCCCGCAGACGTTCGGATCGTCCACTTCGAGGTAGTAGACCGCTTCGGTACCCGTGCAGGTGTGGCTGAAGGTGTTGAGCGTCGCTGAGCCGTTGGCCCCGACGTTCGCGGTCCAGGTCTCGATAACGGATCCGGCATTGTTGCGCAGCCGGACGGTCACGGTGCCCGCTGTGGGACCTGCATGTTCGGCCAGCATCGTCACATGCAGCACGCCGTCGTTGGGAGATTGGAGGCGGAAGTAGTCGAAGTTGTTGTCGTACTCGAACTCCACCCGGCCGTCGTACGGGGTGTTCGCATTGGCGACGACGGCCTGGACGGTGTTCTGGTTCGGCTCGGCATCATCACCGAACAGCGGTGCGGCCACGCTGTAGTTGATGCGGTAGGAGGCTCCGCACACGTCCAGTCCTTCGAGTTCCAGGAAGTAATGGGTCTTGGTACCCGTACACGACCGTGTGAAGGTGTTGGTGGCCGGAACCCCATTGGCGCCCACGCTCACGGTCCACGTCTGCAGCACGGACCCTGAACTGTTGCGTAGGTTCAGGTCCATCGTGCCCGGTACCGTACCGGCATGTTCGGCCGCCACGGTGATGGTGACCACCCCATCGGTCGGTGCCAGGATCCGGAAATGGTCGCTGTTGTCGCCATACCGGAAATTGATGCGGCCTTCCTGGTCCACACCGGCATCGAGCGTATCCGTGGCCTGTGCAGTGCTCTGGTTGGGCTCGTTGTCGTTCGCGAAGTCGGGGGCCAGCAGGTCGGGAGTGAACGAGTAGTCCGTGCACACCGTGGTGCTCGGATTCGCGATGCTGATGTAGTACGTGCCGGCGCCCGCGCACAGGTGCAGGAAGGTGTTGTTCTGCACCACGCCGTTCGCGCCCGCCGTGGCGGTGAACGTTTCGATGATCGTGGCGGCGCTGTTGTGGACGCGCACCGTCACGGGCAGATCGGCCGGGCCCGAGTTGCTCATGCTGGTCTGCAAACGCAGCACCCCTTGGCCGGGTATCGTTACGTTGAAGTAGTCCACGCTGTTGTCCGTGGGAGCGCAGGTGCCGGAATTGCCCGACATCGCGGCATTGAAGACCACGACCGTGGCCTGCGCACTGGAATTGTTCGGCTCTGTTTCCGTCTGGGCGAGGAGTATCGGGGACAGCGCCAAGGCCAAGGCGCAGGCGATCGGCCGTCCGTATCGGTGGTGTCTCATGGGTCCGGGTTTGGGTGAGGGATGCTGTTGGTTGGTGATGCGAAAAGACCGCACGCGGCATCGGGAATCAATGCCACGTTCGGGGGGGATGCTGCTCACCCGAACGTTCAACACACCCGTTGCCCAAGGACCCTTGGGTGGCCCATCAGGAAGCACGAAGGCCGCTCCCTTGCGGGAACGGCCTTCGTGCTAGGCGTAGGAAAGAGGTCAACGCTGGATCACCAGTCGCTGGATGTGGTCCTGGGTTCCGTCGGAGAGGCGCACGAGGTACATCCCGCTGGCCAGGCCCTGGAGGTCGAGCACGGTGTTGATCGCGCCTTCACCCGAAGGGATGGTGCGGGTACCGATCACCGTTCCGCGCAGGTCCACGATGGTCACCGTGGCGGTGGTCGCTTCGCTGTCCAAACCGCTGGCGATCAGGGTCACGCGCTCACCGTTGTTGGGGTTGGGGAAGAGACGGATCCCGGTGGTTGCGGACGCTTCGGCCACGCGCAGTTCAGGACGAGCAGGCGCATTGCCGATGGTCAGTTCGCAGGTGGGGCCGCAGTAGCCGCTCCACACACCACCCACCAGCACTTCCACATCCACGGTGTACGTGGTGCCGTTCACGAGCGGCAGCGTGATCCAGTTCAAGGCACAGACATAGCTCGGACGATCGATGGTGCGCACGAAACCGGCCGCTGCGTTCGTGAACCGGAAGCGGTACATCGTGGCTCCGTTCACCGGTTGCGCCCAGATCTTGCTGCTGCCGCCGAAGGTGCGGGTGACACCGCAGGAGTGGGTGTTGCTCGCCGGATTGTCGATCAGGGCGGTGCAGTTGGTCTCGGCGGTCATGCCCAGTTCGCAGCCGGGACCGTAGTGGTCATCGGCGAATCCGGGGAGACCTTGATCCACGCGGGCGCGGACGAAGTAGACC
>DASWWQ010000059.1:0-13229 GCA_036405935.1 Flavobacteriales bacterium | reverse complement strand
CGGCGCTTCCGCCTTCCCGTCGGCCAATTGCATCCGCGTTGAACCGAGGTAGTGCCCCAGTTCCTTGGACAGCTCGGAAAGGCGATCCGTAGCCAGTAATACCACCTGTGCACCGTTCCGTGCCGCCGCGCTCGTCATTTCGGCGTATCGCGCGAACAACCAGTTGCCTCCTCCCTTCCCATCCCCATCGTCCAACACCAGTAGGGCCTGTGCTTCGGCGACCCGCGCCACTTCGCCCAAGGCGGTGGTGGTGGTGACCACCAGCCCCGTTCCGTTCCAAGGACGTTCGATCTTCTCGCTCAGATACAAATGGTCCCGCAGGAACTCCGTTTCCCGTCCCGGCACCTGCAGTTTGAGGCCGCCCAACTTCGTTATCCGCAAGGGGAAACGTTGTTGATAGCCGTCCACCAGGAACTCCTCCTTGCCAACGATCGGACCGATACCGAAGGAGCGGAACTGTTCCTTCAGGTACTCCGCGGCCATCTTCTGGCCCTTGTATCCGGTCTCCCTCCCCTCGAAGCCATCGCCCGCCAGGATCTCCAGATGGCGCTGCAGGTCCTGGATGGTAATGGTGTTCCCGTACATCAGGGCGGTACTGTCCACTTGCGCGTGGAGCAACAGGGTGCTGCCCAGCAACAGGCCACATGCCGATCTTCTCATGGCTGCACCTCCTTTCACGATGCCGCCTGTTCCAAGGGCTCGATGGCGGCCACGCGGCGGGCATGGCGACCCCCTTCGAACCGGGCTTCCAAGAAAGCCCCCAGGATGTCGATGCCTTCGCTGATCGTTACGAAACGAGCGGGAAGGGCCAGCACGTTGGCATCGTTGTGCTGTCTGGCCAAGGCTGCCACTTCGGGCAACCACGCCAGTGCCGATCGAACCCCGTGATGCTTGTTCGCCGTGATGTTCACTCCATTACCGCTGCCACATACCAACACCCCCAGTTCCGCGCGGCCGTGGGCCACCGCTTCGGCCACCGCATGGCCATAGGTAGGGTAGTCCGTGCTCTCCAAGGAGCGGGTACCGAGGTCGTCCACGGCTACCCCACGGCCCTCGAGGGACCGGATCAGTTCCATTTTGAGCTCGAAGCCTGCATGATCGCTTCCGATGGCTATGCGCATGTCCTTGGTTATCAATACCCACCGGTATAGGAAGGTCGCCCAAAGATATCCCCTCCATCAGGATCCAACAGCCCGATCGTGGATGATCGAGTTATGCCGTGGAGAACTTTGTATTACCCGTTCGTGTTGGGGAAGGATACGGTCCGCATGATCGATCGGGTCGAAGAACAAAGGAACCGTTATCACCGACTTCACACCGCTGATCGAACGATCGAGGGGTGTTCTTCGGACCACAATCCATCAACGATCGCGGGCGTACCCATGATCGAACGATCGTGGGGATCCCGGCACTTTTCCAGCAACGGTAACGTTCCTCGGCGGAGAAGGAGTTCCTGCCCTTGTCAGCTCACGGTTGAATACTTTTGAGAAGTGATCCAAGCAAGCCCCGGCGCTACCGATCGTCAACACGATCAACAGCCCATATCATATCAAACAACTCTTTTTAAAAGTTTCTTTCTGATTGCACTGTGTGCATTCTGGAGCTTGGCGAAGGGGCAGGGTGATGACGGCTTGCAACGGTACTTTTACCCCAGCGGAGCCCTCAGCAGCGAAGGCCCCTTGGTGAACGGGAAACCCGATGGATACTGGAAGACCTTCTACGAGAACGGGGTGCTCAAGAGCGAAGGTGATCGGGTGCAGCACCAGCTCAGCGGGGTCTGGAAGTTCTACGACCCGCAAGGCCGCTTGAACAATACGATCACCTATGCGGGGGGAAAACGCAACGGGGTGGCCGGGAAGTACGATGAGGAAGGTCGCCTGTTGATGGAGGAATGGTTCGGAGCGGACCTGAAGGAAGGCCTGACCACGGAGTATTACCCGGACGGAAAGGTGCAACGCACGGTGCCCTTCGTGGCCGGGAAGGAGGACGGCAAGGGCCATGAATACGCCGAGGATGGCCGCCTCACCGCGCTCCTGGAATACCGAGCCGGCGTGCTGCGGAAACGCGAGAACATCAACCGGTACGATGCGAGCGGCCGGCGCCAAGGGCCTTGGAAGGAATTCCACCCCAACGGGAAGGTGCGCTCCGAAGGCGGCTACGTGGATGACAAGAAGCAAGGCATCTTCAAGGAATACGATGTTCAGGGCAATCTGAAGAACCTGGTGAAGTACGACCTGGACGAGGTGCAGGCCGGTGCGGAACAGGCCAAGTTGCTCGACATCAAGAACACCTACCACGCATCGGGCAAGGTGGCCAGCATCGGTAGCTACAGCAAGGAAGGGAAGAAGGAGGGCCTTTTCCGACAGTTCGATGCGGAGGGCAAGCCCAGTGGTGCAGCGATCTACAATGGAGACCAGTTGATGAGCGCGGGCTCCGTCAACGATGTCGGCGCTTTGGAAGGCCCATGGGTGGAATACTACACCACGGGGGAGAAACGCGCGGAGGGACTCTACAAAGGCGGCAAAAAGGACGGTGCATGGACCTTCTACCACCGCAGCGGAGCCGTGGAACAGAAAGGGAACTACCAGGCCGGTCTACCGCAAGGGGCCTGGGTTTGGTACTATGAGTCCGGAGCACGGCATCGCGAGGAGAACTACCGCAAGGGCAAGGAGGAAGGCGCTTCCGTGGAATACGATGAGGACGGCGCCGTGATCACGCCGGGTGAATACATCGATGGGCTCAAGGACGGCAAGTGGACCTACCACGTCGGTGATCACCGTGAAGAGGGCGCCTACAAGGATGGCCTGAAGGATGGGCTCTGGGTGCATACGTACGACAGCGGACGCAAAAGCTTCATCGGGGAGTTCGTGAACGGTGATCCCAAGGGCAAGGTGCGCTGGTACTGGCCCAATGGCCAGCTGAAGATGGAGGGCCGATATACCGGAGGCCTGCAGAACGGCGATTTCAACTACTTCAACGAGTACGGTGCGCTCCTGCTCACCATCAAGTACAAGAACGGGTCGGAGATCCGCATCGGCGATACGCGCGTACCTGCACCCTTCGAACCCGGTGGGTTCGAGCCGTGAGGGGAAACGGATGTCCGATCGGTATCCGAGGGTCCATGAGTGAGCGGATGGAAGGCACGCCAACAGCGGGTGATCGGAATGCACCGGAGGGACTGGACGACCTCCGGCGCAACTACGAGCAGTTGTTCCATCGGAACCTGGCCGGCGTGTTCCGGGCCACCGTGGCCGGGCGCTTCATCGAGTGCAACGCCAGCATGGCGCGGATACTCGGGTATGCCGATCCCGACGAACTGTTGGGCCTGGACCTGCGCGATCTCTATGTGAACCGGGAGGACCGTGAGCGTTTCCTGCTGGACCTCACCGAACGTGGCCAGTTGGTGAACTACGAGATCCTGTTGAAGCATCGCTCGGGACGCACCATCCATGTGCTGGAGAACGTGTTCTTCCAGCAGCACAACGGGAAGGCCAGCACCATCGAGGGAACCTTGATCGACGTCACCGCGATCAAGCAGGCCGAACTGGAGCAGCGCGCCCTGATCAACAACTACCGGCAGCTCATGGACCGCGTCCGCGACGCGATCCTCATCGTACAGGATCTCGAGGTGCGTTACGCCAATCCGGCCGCCGAGCAACTCTTCGCACAGGCTCCCCTCACCGGGGCATCGCTCCGGGAACTGATGCCCGACGAAGGTTCCCGATCGGTGCTGGAGGCCATCGCGCGCATCGAACGGACCGACCGGGTGGGCCCGGTGGGCGTGGCGATCCAACCACGGCAGGGGCAGGCCACCGAGGTGGTGCTCTTCGCCGAGCACATCCATCACCAGGGCCGGGCCGCAGCGCAGATCACCATCCAGGACATGGGTGGCCAGCCCACGTTGGTGCAGGAACGCCTGCGCTCGCGCATGGCCGAGGAGGTGAACGAGGTGTTGCGCATGGAGATCCTGGAACATCGCCGCACCCAGGAGGAACTGCATCGCAGCAAACAGTTCGCGCGCAACCTGGTGGACAGCTCCCTGGACGCCATCATCGCGGTGGACCAGCAGGGTGCCATCACCGAATTCAACCCCGCCGCCGGGGTGAAGTTCGGTTACGAGGCCGAGGAGGTCCTGGGCCGTCATTCCGCGATGCTCTATGAGAACCGGGCCGAATTCGACCGGGTCCAGAACGAGCTCAATCGGCACGGTGCCTTCGCCGGCGAGGTGTCCAACCGCAACCGTGAGGGTGGGCTCTTCACCTGTTTCCTGGCCGCTTCACGCCTCTTCGATGAGAGCGGGCGCCTGCTGGGCAGCATGGGGGTGAGCCGGGACATCTCCCAGTCGAAGCGCGACCTGGAGATCATCCGGGTCAGCGAGGAACGTTACCGCGACCTCTTCGAGAACGCCACCGACCTGATCCACAGCGTGGATGCGCAAGGCCGCATCCTGTACGTGAACACCGCGTGGAAGAAGGCCCTGGGCTACACCGAGGAGGACCTGAAGGAACGGACCATCCTGGACATCGTGCACCCCGATCAGCGCGAGGCCTATGCCCGGTTGCTGCGCAACGTGCTGGAGCAGCACGACCATGTGGTGGTGCAGGCGATCTACCTGACGAAGGATGGCCGCGAACTGCACGTGGAGGGCAACAGCAATGCCCGGTTGCAGGGCGGGGTGGCCGTGGCCACACGGACCATCCTGCGCGATGTCACGCAGATGAACCGGGTGGCGGAGGAGGTGCAGGAACACCAGGCCCGCCAGCGTGCGCTCTATGAAAGCGGGGAGCACATGTTCTGGACGGTGGATCGCCGCATCGCGCTCACCAGCTTCAACCTCGGCTACGCCAACATGATCGAACGGCTCCATGGCAAACGGCCGGAGCTGAACCGCGATCCGCAGCGCGAACGCCGCAAATTCGCTCCCGAGGAATACCATACCTTCTGGGAGGAACGCTATGCGGAAGCCTTCGCCGGACGACCGGTACGCTTCGAGACCGATCTGATGGACCAGGCCGGCCAACGCGTGTGCAACGAGATCTTCCTGAGTCCCATCTTCGAGCCGGACGGCTCCGTGGAGGAGATCTACGGCATCGGACACGAGGTCACCGAACAACGCGAGGCCGAGGACAAGGTGCGCGAGCAGGCCGCCCGCCTCAACTCCATCTTCGGTGGTACCGCGAACATGATGGTGTGGACCTTGGACCGCGAGTTCCGGATCACCTCGTTCAACCTGCATTTCCACCGGTCCTGCGAGAAGCACCTCGGCGTCCACTTCAAGCTCGGTGACGACATGAAGGGGGTGCTCCAGAACGCCATCACCGGCAAGGAACGGTCGGCCGTGCTGGGCCATATCGCCGAGGCGCTCAGCGGCGAACCCCAGCAGTTCGAGGCCCGCTTGAACGATCGCGAGGGAAGACCGATCTGGCTGGAGGCCTTCCTCAACCCGATCCTGCTGGACGGCCAGGTCACCGAGATCAGCTGCCTGGCCCATGGCATCACCGACAAGAAACTGGCCCAGAGCGCGCTGCTCGAAAGCCTCAACGAGAAGGAGGTGCTGCTGAAGGAGGTGCACCATCGCGTGAAGAACAACCTGCAGATCATCAGCAGCATATTCAACCTCAAGAGCAGCACCGTGGGCGACGATCCCAAGATGCTGGAACTGCTGCGCGACAGCCAGGACCGCATCCGCAGCATGGCCTTCATCCACGAGAGCCTCTACCTCAACAAGAACCTGGGTCGGGTGGACCTCGCGGACTACATCGATTCGCTGAGCCGGAACCTGATGATGAGCTACAGCCTCAGCGGCCGCGTGTCGTTGGAGAAGGACCTGGAGCCCGTGGAACTGGAACTGGACCAGGCCATTCCCTGTGGCTTGATCCTGAACGAACTGATCAGCAACGCGCTCAAGCATGCTTTCCCGGCGGGCCAAGGGGGAACCATCCACATCGGCCTGCGGTTGGTGGACGGCATCGTGTCCATCCGGGTCTCCGACGATGGCAAGGGCCTGCCCGAGGGTTTCGATGAGGAACGCGACGCCAATCTCGGCCTGCAACTGGTGCATACCCTGATCGGCCAGCTCGATGGCCGCATCACCCGGGAGCGCACGCCGGGGGCGGCCTATTTGATTACTTTTGGTCGGTCCGATAGGTATCGGAACAAGTAGCTCCGGAAGAAATGGCCCAGACCAACGTACTGGTGGTGGAGGATGAGAGCATCGTGAGCAAGGACATCCAGCACAGCCTCAAGAAATTAGGATACAATGTGGTCGGTGCGGCAAGCACCGGTGAACAGGCCGTTCAGTTGGCCATGGACACCGTGCCGGACATCATCCTCATGGACATCATGCTCAAGGGCGAGATGAACGGGATCGAGGCCGCCACGCAGATCCGTACCGAGACCAACATCCCCGTGATCTTCCTCACCGCCTACGCGGACGAAAGCACGCTGAACAAGGCCAAGGTGACCCAGCCCTACGGCTACATCATCAAGCCGTTCAAGGAGATCGACATCCACACGTCGATCGAGATGGCCCTCTATAAGCACAAGAAGGAGGCGGAAGTGCTCAAGGAGCGCGACCTGCTCTTCAACCTGGTGGAAGGCCAGAGCGCCGGCAAGGACCTGCTCTTCGTGAAGAGCAACAGCCGCTTGGTGAAGCTGCGCACGAGCGACATCTACTTCATCGAGGCGCTGAAGGACTACGTGGTGATCAACACGCTGAACACGCGTTACACCATCCACAGCACCATGAAGGACATCGAGGCCAAGCTGCCCGAGTCCGAGTTCCTCCGGGTGCACCGCTCGTTCATCGTGCGCATCGACAAGATCGTGGCCATCGAACAGCCGAACCTGATCCTGGAGAACGACAAGAAGATCATCCCCATCGGCGGCAGCTACAAGGATGACCTGGCCAAGCGCCTGAACCTCGTCTAGCCGCTGGATTCTCGCTTAATGCGACCGGCCCTCCCGAGATCAAGTGAGGACTTCTAGGAATTTGTAAGGCTATTCGAAGACCACGCTGACGAACGCGACGGGTGAAAGGTCGCGTAGTATTCGCACCCCATACAGCCCCGGGGAAAGGCCATAACGTGGAATGAACAATCCTTGGTCCCCACTACCCCAAAGGGTGCGTACGGTGCGGCCGTTCAAGTCCATGATTTCAATACGCATGTCCGGAGTGAGAGGTTGATCACAGAACACGCGTATTCCATCACTTGCGGGATTCGGAATCACCCGAAGAAAGGGCTCCTCGTACTCGGGAAAGCCAAGAGCGACCACCTCGAAAACCTCTGATGTATCCGTACATCCGAAGTCGTTCGTGACGATTACCTCATACGACCCGTTCACTGGGACCGAAACGTCCTGCTCGATGGCCTCCGGCATCGGTATGCCATTGAGGAGCCACTGATAGCTCGAACCCGCACTGGCTTGAAGGATATTTCCCCCCGCCCATGTTATCGCAGCTTGGGGAAAAGCAGTGCAATCCTGATGCTCCAACCAAGAGATCCGATGCACGCCATCTAGCCCGATGCACAGCATCAGCAAGTCCATATCCCCATCTTCATCGACGTCGTAAGGCCTGACCTGATCGGATGCGGAAGCCGCGATGATGAAGGGGCCAGGGGTAAAGAAGCCGAGATCATCCAAGCGATAGATCCGTGCACCAAGCGTATCGTTCATAAGAACCATTTCAAGGCGCCCGTCGGAATCAATATCGCTCAGGGAAATGTTGGGTGTTGTGGACATTGGAATATCCTGATGTAGAACGAAGTTGCCAAAGCCGTCGTTCCTTGAATAGGACATGGTCGCCGAGGATTGATCCCAGAGGATCATGTCTATATCATTGTCGTTGTCCACATCGCCAGCGCGAAAAACATCCTGATAATCAATATCCATCAATATTTCTGGCCCTGCGAACACCTCTTGCCCTTGGTTTCGGAACAGGAGTATTCGATGAGGACCAGAGGTGCTCAACATGCCTTGACAGAACAGGTCAACATCTCCATCTCCATCCATGTCCGCCAAGGTCAAGTTGGAAACAGATGTATACGAGCCAATGAGCGTGACGATACTCGTTTGCGGACCGAATACACCCAACCCCATGTTCTCATACCAGAACACGATCCAGGAACCACCTTGGTGCTGTCTCATGACGGCGTCCCGGTCACCGTCGCCGTCAATGTCTACCATTGCGAACCAAGAACGAGGCTCGATGTACTCTGTGGTCTGTAAAATGGAGGAGTGAAGAAATTCGCCGGAGCCATCATTGATTAGAACGGATGCCGATGCTCCCTGTGTGGAGTACTGCATCCGTATCATATCCAGATCATCGTCATTGTCCAGATTCTCGAGGTTGAAGGACGCGCCGGAGTCCAAGGTGTCCAGCCATTCTTGATTTGAGAACTGCCCCTCGCCCATCCCTTTGAAGACCAGAACACCACCCACAACAAGATCCTTGAACCCGTTCCCGTTGATATCGGCCAAGGCTATGCTACCATCATAGATCTCGCAGTTGATGCGCCGTTCCATGAGTTGCTCCGGAACTGTATGATCGAACCAGGAGACCACACGACCGAAGAAATGCAACGCATCATGGATGCCATCGCCGTCAATATCACCGGAGATACCCGGTCCGGGACACGGTATTGGGGACAGGGCTTGATAGCCGGGTATAAGAACCGGGTCTGGTTGTGACTGTACTTCGAACCAGACGGAAGAATTGTAAGGTCCCGACCATGCCCAGTCCGCATATCCGAAATGGAGCAGTACGTCCTTATACCCGTCATCGTTCATATCAGTCAGCACTACCTCATTGACCGGAGCCTCCAAGGTTTGTTCTGCTGTAATGCTGAAGCCACCGGCTCCGTCATTCTTCAGAAGGTAGATGCTCGCCCCATCTTGCCAGAAGATATCCCGGGAGACCACAAGGTCCTGCAATCCGTCCTGGTCCAAATCACCGACACATATGTCCGATACCATGGTCATAGCGAACGTAGGTAGCTCGATCTTTTGTGGTTCGCCGAAAACGCCGGCACCTAGTCCTTGGAACCAATGCAAAGAGTCGCTGCCCACCACGAGATCATTGAGGCCGTCATTGTTCAGGTCCGAGACAAGGAGACAGGAGACCTCCCCGATCATTGGTCCGGGGTTACTGAGCAGATGGATTAATACGCGTTCGCCGAAGCCCCCAGCCCCATCATTTGCATAGTATCCAACCGATGTGATATTCTCCCCAGTCCCGACTTCATGATAGCCCCATATATCCAAGACATCAGGGTCGCCATCCATATCCACATCGCCCGGAATGATCGCCTCGGGAATAAGTCCCGGCTCTGATGGCATGTATGCCCCCCCTAGACGTTCCGGCCAAAGGTCTGTTCCTGCATTCTCCAGCCAAGTGAAATACCCGCTGGCATCCGATCCGCGCCACAGATCGACATTCCCATCCCCGTTGATGTCCACAGGCAAGTGGTGAAGAAATCCAGCGGTTGGATGAAGCCAGTTGGCCTTGCCGAAAGAGCCGTTCCCCAGACCCTTGTACCAAACCACGCCGCTATTGGCCGAAAGGCCCCAAACCGCCGCATCTAGAATGCCGTCATTGTCCAGGTCGACCAAGGAAGATCCACGGACCTCCGAGAAATCACTGGTGGCAATGACCTGTTCGGGGCCGTATTGGGCGATGCTCAGATTGCTATCAGAGCAGGCAACAATTAGAAGCAGGGTTTTGAAATGGCAGGACCTGAAAAGCATGTACGGTGGGTGCTGATGGGAACAATGTACGTGAGTCCGGATGAGCGTCCTCTTAAACCACCAAGGGATTGCAGGGTCTTTGGCGCTACCGAGCTAGAGGGCTGACCGGAGGGACATCAACGTCATGATCGTCCCTTCCGCTTACCCCCCTTCGCCGGCCCTCGGCCCTTCTTGGCGTTGGTGCCCTTCGGACTGCGGAAGCCCTTGCGGGCACCGGTCTTGGCGCCTTGCGAGAAGGGTCGGGTCTCGTCCCACTGGCCAGCCGAGCTCGGCTCCGGACGGGCGGTGCTGTAGGCCATGCCTTCGCCCTGTACCAGCGCGAGGTCCACGGTGCGTTTCTCCATGTCCACCGCCCGCACGATCACTTCCACCTCATCGCCGAGGCGGATGCGATGGCCGGTGCGCTGGCCCACCACGGTGTAGCGGTCCGGGTCGAACTTGTAGTTGTCGCCGGGCAGGTCGCGCAGCACGATCATGCCCTCGCACTTGTTCTCGGTGAGCACGACGTACACGCCCCAGTTGGTGAGGCCGCTGATGGTGCCTTCGAAACGCTGGCCGATGCGGGACAGCAGGTATTCGGCCTGCTTGTACTTGATACTGGCGCGCTCGGCATCGCTGGCGCGTTTCTCCATGTTGCTGCTGTGCTTGCAGCTGAGGTCCAGCGCCTCCTTGTTCAGCGGTTTGCCGCCGTCCAGATAGTGCTGCAGGCCGCGATGCACCAGCAGATCGGGGTAGCGGCGGATAGGGGAGGTGAAGTGCGTGTAATGCTCGAAGGCCAGGCCGTAGTGCCCGATGTTGTCCGTGCTGTAGATGGCCTTCGCCATGGTGCGGATGGCGATCTGCTTGATGATGTTCTCCTCCTCCTTGCCCTTCACCTCGTTCAACAGGCGGTTGATGGCCTGCGGCAGCTCCTCCTCCTTCGTGACGTTCAGGGAGTAACCGAAGCTCTTCACCAGGGTGCGCAGCTGTTGCACCTTCTCGGGATCGGGCAGGTCGTGGATGCGGTAGACGAAGGGGTGGATGACGCCGTTCTTCCGGCGCAGGTCGCTGACGTAGGTGGCCACGCGCTTGTTGGCCAGCAGCATGAATTCCTCGATCAGCCAGTTCGCCGGGCCCATCACCTTCTCGTACACGCTGAGCGGGCGGCCCTTGTCGTCGAGCTTGAACTTCACCTCGTTGCCGCCGATCTCCAAGGCGCCGTTCTTCATGCGTTCCGTGCGGAGCACCTGCGCCAGCTTGTGCAGGAGGAGCACTTCCTGCTGGAATGCGCCTTCGCCCTTGCCGTCGATGATGGCCTGTGCCTCGGCATAGGCGAACCGCCGCTGGCTGCGCATCACCGTGCGGCCGAACCATTCGGCCTGGATGCGGGCCTTGTCGTCCATTTCGAAGATGGCGCTGAAGCTGAGCTTGTCCGTGTGCGGGTGCAGGGAGCAGAGGTCGTTGCTGAGCTTCTCGGGCAACATGGGCACCACGCGGTCCACCAGGTACACGCTGGTGGCACGGTTGGCCGCCTCCATGTCCAGCACCGTGTTGGGCCGCACGTAGTGGCTCACATCGGCGATGTGCACACCGATCTCCCAGTTGCCGTTGGGCAATTGCTGCACGCTGAGGGCATCATCGAGGTCCTTCGCGTCATCGGGGTCGATGGTGAGCGTGGGGATGCTGCGGACATCGCGACGCTTGCGGATCTCGTCCGGCGTGGCCCCGTTGGGGATCTGCGTGCTGGCCTCGAGCACACTGTCCGGAAATTCCAAGGGCAGGCCGAATTCCGCGAGGATGGCGTGCATCTCCACGTTGTGCTCACCGGCACGGCCCAGCACGCGCACCACCTTGGCCCGGGGCAGGTCGCGGTTGTCCTTCCATTCGCCCAAGGCCACGATCACCTTGTCGCCCTCGCGGCCTCCGTTGGCCTCGTGCGGGGGGATGAAGAAGGGGCGCTGCACCTTCTGGTCGTCGCTGATCATCAGCAGGCGCCCCTCGTGCTTGCGCAGGGTGCCCACGAATTCGTTGCGGCGGCGCTCCAGCACCTCCAGCACCTTGCCTTCCACCCGGGTGCCCCGGCCGGCGGCCGCGCGGATGCGTACCCGATCGCCGTGCAGGGCCATGCCGGTGTCGCGGGCATGCACATAGACATCGTCGCCGCCGTCATCGAGCCGTACGTAACCGGCCCCGCTGGCGATGATGTCGATGCGGCCCTCCACCTCGTTGCGCTGTTTGGCGCTGGTGTAGCGGCCTTTCTTGCCTTCCACCACCTGGCCCTTGTCCTGCAGGGCTTCCAGGGCATCGAACACCACGTAACGGTGGCCCTTGTCCTTGTAGCCCAGTTGCAGGGCCAATTGCTGACTGGTGATGCCGATGTGCCCGGCCTGACGAACGGCCGCGAGGACCTCCTGTTCCACCGCACCCGGTTTGGGGTGCTGTTCTTCCTTCTTTCGGGCCATGCCGGAGTACTCCCGGGCGTCCTTGGGTGACCGCCGGGGTGCACGAAGGTGCGTCGGAATGGGCCGCGGGGAGGGGGGTGGAAGAACCTTTCATCAACGATCGTTGATAACCACCGGAGGATCACTACATTTGCGACCCTTTTCAACCGCCTGCACCGCAAAATCGGTGGGCACCGGACCATGGGAACGACCAGCGACAGCGCCAAGATCTTCGGAGGCAGGGCCTCCACCGGCCTTGCGCAGCGCATCACCGAAGCCGGTGGTGAACGCCTGGGTCAGGTCAGCGTGAGCCACTTCAGCGACGGCGAGTTCCAACCCTCCTTCGAGGAGACCGTTCGCGGCGAGCTCGTCTTCATCGTACAGAGCACCATGCCGCCGGTGGACAACCTCTTCGAGCTGCTGCTGCTGGTGGATGCCGCCAAACGGGCCAGTGCGAAACGGATCGTGGCGGTGATGCCCTACTTCGGCTGGGCCCGCCAGGACCGCAAGGACAAGCCCCGGGTGAGCATCGGCGCCAAGCTGGTGGCCAACATGCTCACCGCCGCCGGTGTGGACCGCATCATGACCATGGACCTGCATGCGGACCAGATCCAGGGCTTCTTCGAAGTGCCGGTGGACCACTTGTTCGCCAGCAGCATCTTCATCCCCTACATCGAACAGCTGAAGCTGCCCGAGCTGCTCATCGCCGCACCCGACACGGGGGGCACCAAGCGCGCCAGCGCCTACGCCAAGCACCTCGGCGTGGACATGGCCATCTGCTACAAGCAGCGCAAGGTGGCCAACAAGGTGGAGAGCATGACCGTGATCGGGGAGGTGAAGGGCAAGGACGTGGTGCTGGTGGACGATATGGTGGATACCGCCGGTACGCTGACCAAGGCCGCCGATATGATGATGGAGCAGGGCGCCAACAGCGTCCGCGCCATCTGCACCCATGCGGTGCTCAGCGGCGAGGCCTGCCAACGCATCGAACGCAGCGCCCTCACCAAGCTCATCGTCACGGACACCATCCCCATCAGTGCGGAGAAGCTGGCCGTCACCGAC
>DASWWQ010000058.1:0-7590 GCA_036405935.1 Flavobacteriales bacterium | reverse complement strand
CGACCTGATCAGCGGCGACACCGGCGATGACCAGTTCTTCATCCTCACCGATGTGGGCGGTCAGATGGCGGAGATCGAGAAGAGCGGTGCCAGTGCCGAGGAGAAGGCGCGGCGCAAGGACGAGGTGCTGCGCGACTTCGGTGTGAAGAGCGAACGCGTGCACACGGTGCAGCAGTTGATCCGCGCCTACACCCTCTACGAGAACAACGTGGAGTACGTGGTGATGGACGGCAAGGTGAAGATCGTGGACGAGCAGACCGGCCGTATCCTGGAGGGGCGCCGCTACAGCGATGGGCTGCACCAGGCCATCGAAAGCAAGGAGAAGGTGAAGGTGGAGGCCGCCACGCAGACCTACGCCACCGTTACCCTCCAGAACTACTTCCGCATGTACCACAAGCTCGCGGGCATGACCGGTACGGCGGAGACCGAGGCGCAGGAACTGTGGGACATCTACAAGCTGGACGTGATGGTGATCCCCACCAACCGTCCGATCCTGCGCAAGGACAACGAGGACATGGTCTTCAAGACCAAGCGCGAGAAATACGCGGCGGTGATCGATGAGGTGGTGAAGCTGCAGGCCGCCGGCCGTCCGGTGCTGGTGGGTACCACCAACGTGGAAGTGAGCGAGCTTGTGGGCCGCATGCTCACGATGAAGGGCGTCAAGCACAACGTGCTCAACGCGAAACAGCATGCCCGAGAGGCGGAGATCGTGGCGCATGCGGGTCTGCCCGGCACGGTGACCATCGCCACGAACATGGCCGGCCGGGGTACGGACATCAAGCTCGGGCCGGGGGTGAAGGAGTCCGGTGGTCTGGCGATCATCGGTACGGAGAAGCACGAGAGCCGCCGGGTGGATCGCCAGCTGCGCGGTCGTGCCGGCCGCCAAGGCGATCCCGGTTCCTCGCAGTTCTACGTTTCCTTGGAGGACGACCTGATGCGCATGTTCGGCAGTGAGCGCATCAGCAAGTTGATGGACCGGCTCGGCCTGAAGGAGGGCGAGGTGATCCAGCACAGCATGGTCACCGCGAGCATCGAGCGCGCCCAGAAGAAGGTGGAAGAGAACAACTTCGGCATCCGGAAGCGGCTGCTGGAGTATGATGACGTGATGAACAAGCAGCGGCAGGTGATCTACAAGCGCCGCCACAACGCCTTGTTCGGGGAGCGCCTGAAGCTGGACGTGATGAACATGTTCCACGACGTGTCGGCCGACCTGGTACAGGCGCATCAGGAAGGTGGTGATTTCGAGGGCTTCCGGCTCGACCTGTACCGCAAGCTTTCCCTGGAGAGCCCCGTGGATGCCGACGGCTTCAAGAACACCAAGGCGGAAACGCTCACGGACCAGGTGTTCGAAGCGGCGATCGCCGGCTACCAGCGCCGCAGCCAGCTGACGGCCGCGCAGGCCCTGCCCGTGATCAGCGACGTGTTCCTCAACCAGGGCGCGCAGTACGAGAACATCGTGGTGCCCATCACCGACGGCACGAAGACGATGAACGTGGTGTGCAACCTGCAGCGCGCCTACAAGAGCGAAGGCCGGGAACTGAACGACAGCGTGGAGAAGTACATCACGCTGGCCATCATCGACAACGAGTGGAAGGAGCACCTGCGTGAGATGGACGACCTGCGCCGCAACGTGCAGAACGCGAGCATCGAACAGAAGGACCCGCTGCTGATCTACAAGCTGGAATCCTTCAAGCTGTTCGACGCCATGATCGATCGCATCAGCGGCGAGGTGGTGGAGTTCCTCGTGCGCGCCGGCCTGCCCACGGCACAACCGAACGTGCAACAGGTCCCCGAGCCGCGCGCACCGCAACCGCGCGTGCAGACCAGCCGAACCGAGGTCCCGCAATTCGCCGGTGGCGCCAGCAGCGCACCATCCGCTCCTTCGCGCCCCGCCCCGACCGGTGCATCTCCACGCCAACAGCCCCTACCTCCCCAAGGTCCGCGTCAACCCGTGGCTCCGGTGCGCGTGGAGAAGAAAGTGGGTCGCAACGATCCCTGTCCCTGCGGCAGCGGCAAGAAATTCAAGCAGTGCCACGGCAAGGACGCTTGATCGACACCCTCCTGGAACGTTCGAAGGGCCCTGACCACAGGGCCCTTCCCTTTGCCCGGAAAACCGGAACGCCCCTCGCGGAGCGCTCCGATCATTCTGTATGTCGGGTGGTTCTTATTTCAGGGGTACGCTCATGCGCACCCGGACGGGGACACCCCCATCGTTCTGGCCGGCCGACCAGTTCGCACTGCTGATCACACCGGCGATGGTTTCCGCCGTGCGGTCATCCGCACCGCTCACCTTCACATCGGACACGCGGCCGTCCTTTTCCACCACGAAGGAGGCCAAGGCATCGGAGGAAACCTTCCGGCCCACCTTCTCGCGTACGGCGCGCACCATCTCCTTCTCACCGCCCGGATAGCGGGGCATCGTCTTCACCAACGTGTATTCGATGTTCTCCAAGGCCTTGGTATCGTACACCTTCTCGGCCAATTCACCGCCCCAACGATCGAAGCGTTGCCACACCCCGCTCTTGTTGCCGTTGACATAGTCACCCGTGCTTTCCAGCTTACCGTCCGGATGATAGAACGCGAAGCGGCCGTGCGGCACCATCAGGGCGGCATCGGCATAGGTGCCTTCGGCCTTCAAACGTCCATCCAAGGAATGGATGCGCCCCATGTATAGGTCACCGGAGCGGCCTGCCGGTTCCCGGTAGTATACCGCTTTGGTACGGTCGGTAGGCGCCAACACCTGATCCAGCCAAGTACGCTGGGCATGCAACTCCGAATGGCCCGTGATGAGCAACCCGAGAGCGAGAAGGGCGGGGAGAGATCGCATCCTGATCGGTCGGCAAGGCTTTGCTACGCGAAATGGATCGCAAGGTTACGGACGGGCGGGGTTCAGCCCGCCCAGCCCTCCCGATCGAGGCTGCGGTATTGGATGGCCTCCGCCAGATGCTCGGTGCGGATGTCCTGGCTTCCCGCCAGGTCCGCAACGGTGCGCGCCACCTTCAGGATGCGGTCGTAGGCGCGGGCGCTAAGTCCCAACCGTTCCATCGCGCGCTGCAGAAGGGCCTGTCCGGTGGCATCGATCCGGCAGATGCGCCGCAGCAGCTGGCTGCCGATCTGCGCATTGCAATGGATGCCCTCGTTGCGATAACGCTGCTGCTGGAGCTGCCGTGCCTCGATGACCCGCCCGCGGATCTCGTCGCTCTTCCCGCTCGAGCGTTCGCTGCTGAGTTCGCTGAAGGCAACCGGTGTCACCTCGATGTGGATGTCGATACGATCCAGCAGCGGACCGCTGATCTTGTTGAGGTACTTCTGCACCACGCCCGGCGCGCACACGCACTCCTTCTCGGGATGGTTGTAGTAGCCGCAAGGACAGGGATTCATCGCAGCCACCAGCATGAAGCTCGCCGGGTATTCCACGGAGAACTTCGCCCGGCTGATGGTGACCACCCGGTCCTCCAAGGGCTGCCGCATCACTTCCAGCACGGTGCGCTTGAACTCGGGTAGTTCGTCCAGGAAAAGCACGCCGTTGTGCGCGAGACTGATCTCCCCCGGCTGCGGGAAGGAGCCACCACCCACGAGCGCGATGTCGCTGATGGTGTGGTGCGGCGAGCGGAAGGGACGGATGCTGAGCAACGAATCGTCCTTGCGCAAGCGGCCGGCCACGCTGTGGATCTTGGTGGTCTCCAGCGCCTCGTCGATGTTGAGCGGCGGCAGGATCGTGGGCAGGCGTTTGGCCAACATGGTCTTGCCCGAACCGGGTGGACCGATGAGGATGATGTTGTGTCCACCGGCCGCGGCGATCTCGAAGGCCCGCTTGATGTTCTCCTGACCCTTCACGTCGCTGATGTCCACCGCATAGCTCCGACTGCTCTGATCGAACTCCGCCCGGATGTCCACCGTGGTGGGCGCGATCGTCTCCTTGCCTTCGAGGTAGCGGACCACTTGGCGCAGATGGTCGACGCCGATCACTTCGAGACCTTCCACGATGGCGGCCTCGCGGGCGTTCACCGCCGGCAGGATGAAGGCCTTGTAGCCCAGCCGTCGCGCCTCGATGGCGATGGGCAGCGCGCCCTTGATCGGGCGCACGTCACCGTCCAGCGACAACTCGCCCATGATGATGTGGTCGCTGAACCGCGCGCCATCGAGCTGTCCGCTCGCCCCCAGGATACCGATGGCGATGGGCAGGTCGTAGGCGGTGCCTTCCTTCCGCAGGTCGGCCGGCGCGAGGTTGACGGTGATCTCCCGGCCCCGTGGCATGTGCATGCCGATGTTCTTGATGGCCGCACCCACCCGCTGATGGCTCTCCTTCACGGCATTGTCGGGAAGGCCCACCATGAAGAACTTGGTGCCCTTGCCGATGTCGGTCTCCACTGTGACCAACGTGGCGTTCACACCGAAAACGGCGCATCCGAAATTCTTGACGATCATGTACAGGCTCGGGGATTGATGCGGTAGCGGTTACCGTCCCGTAACGTGGGGAGCCTGCCACGGGTCGAAGAAGGAAGAAAGATCTAGCCGGCCATCGCGCGTTCGATGTGGTCGATCAGGGCGTGGATCACCTTGATGTGCACTTCCTGCACCCGATCGGCGAAACCGTTGTGGTACACGCGGACCTCCACGTCGCAGAGCGGCGCCAACCGGCCACCATCCTTGCCGGTGAGGCCGATCACCTGAACCCCTTGGGCCTTCGCCACCTCGGCGGCGCGCAACACGTTGGCACTGTTGCCGCTGGTGCTGATCGCCAACAACACATCCCCGCGCTTGCCATGCGCCTGCACGAAACGCGCGAACACCTGCTCGTAGCCGTGATCGTTGCCCACGCAGGACAGATGGGAGGGATCACTGATGCTGAGCGCGGCGATCGGGGCGCGGTCCTCGCGGAACTTGCCGGTGAGTTCCTCCGCGAAGTGCATCGCATCGCACATGCTGCCGCCGTTGCCGCAACTGATGAGCTTGCCGCCCTGACGCAGGGACTGCACCATCACCTCGCCGGCACGTTCAACAGCCTGCAGGTTGGCGGGATCCGAACGGAAGCGCTCCAGCACGGAGGCCGCTTCGGTGAAATGACCGAGGATACGTTCAGTGGACATCCCCGCGAAGGTCGCGTTTCCGTTGGAACGCCGAACTCAGCGGCTGGCCTGCTGGCCCAACTGGCGCATGCCGTCGATGCCGCGCTGCAGGAAATCGCTGTACTCCTTCACGTTCGGTGTGTAGCCGACGGGATCGGTGAGCAGCTTGCCTTCGGGGCTCAACAACGCATAGTACGGCTGGCTGCTGATCACGAAGGTCTCCAGCTGCACGGTGCTCCACTTGTTGCCCAGCGTCAGGATCTGCTTCTGTTTACCGGTGCAGGTGGTGTAGACGTGCTGCTGCTCCTTCGGCAGTTCACGCTTGTCATCCACATAGAGCGACACGAGCACATAGTTCTCGAGCTTGTCCTTCACTTCCTTCACCGGCCAGACGTGCTCTTCCATCTTCCTGCAGCTGACACAAGCCCATCCGGTGAAATCGACCATCACCGGCTTTCCGACCTCCTTCGCGTACGCCAACGCTTCTTCGAGGTCATGGAAGGCCTGGGCCCTTTTCGGAAGCACTTTGCTGTAGCCCACCGGCGGTGCCAGTCCGCTCATGAGGGAAAGCGCATTGAACGTTCCCTTCTCCCGGTCCACGGTGAGGCCGAAGGACAGGTAGAGGGTCACCAGGGTGAACAGTCCGATGAAGCCCCAACGCAGGGCGGAGCGGTTCTTCACGGGACTGTCGTGCGGGAATTTGATCACGCCGAAGAGATAGAGCACGATACCCAGCGCGCATAGCACCCAGATCACCATGAACAACTCGTAGGGCACGATACCCCATTGCTTCACCAGATCCGCGTTGCTGAGGAACTTGAAGGCCAAGGCCACCTCCGCGAAACCGAGCACCACTTTCACGCTGTTGAGCCAGCTGCCGCTGCGCGGAAGGCTATTGAGCCAGCTCGGGAACAGCGCGAACAGCGCAAAGGGCAATGCCAAGGCCAGACCGAAACCACCCAGGCCCGCTGTCAGTTGCCAAGCACCACCGTCCGCGCTCAAGGCACCGGCGAGCAAGGAGCCGAGGATGGGTCCCGTACAGCTGAACGAGACCAGCGCCAAGGTCAGGGCCATGAAGAAGATGCCGATGAGGCCACCGAATCGCGAGGCCTTCTGGTCCATGCTGTTGACCCAACTGCTCGGCAGGGTGATCTCGAAGTAGCCGAAGAAGCTGACCGCGAACACCAGGAAGATCACGAAGAAGAAGATGTTCAGCCACGGGTTGGTGCTGATCTCGTTGAAGATCTCCGCGTTCACGGAACCCAGCAGGTGGAAAGGCAGGCTGAAAAGCAGATAGATGCCGAGGATGAAGCCCCCGTAGGTGAGTGCATTCCGGAGACCCTTCGCTTTATCCTCACTGCCCTTGGTGAAGAAGCTCACCGTGAGCGGGATCATCGGGAACACACAAGGCGTAAGCAGGGCGACCAAACCACCGAGGAAGCCCAAGAGGAAGATCCGCCACAACGAAGAGGAAGCGGCACGTACATCACCACTGTCCGATGCTCCCTTGATCACCGGCGCAGCCAGGTCCACCGTTGCCACCTTGTACTTGCATTCCCCACCGGCGGCCGATACCTCGCTTCCGATGGTCAACACCCCCTTCGCGATGTTCACCGTGAACGGCATGGGATCCGGGAAGATGCACTTGCTGTCATCGCAGGTCATGAAGTTGACCGCACCGGTGACATCGCTTGCGGGATCGTTGATCTCCACCACCTGTTCGAAGGTGACGGCGTGTTTGTACTTGCGCACCTTGATCCCGAACATCTCGTCCATGCCCTCCACCTTGTCCGTACCGGTCTCCTTCACCGGACCTTGGAACTTGGCGGCCACCGCGCTGTCCAGCGTGATGCTCGTCGGTATCGGGCCATCCCCGAAGGATTCGGTGGAGTAGATGTACCAACCGTCCTGCACGGTGGCATCGAACGATAGTTTCCAACGGCCGCTACCGAGATCCTCCTTCCGCAGGCCCCATTTCACGGGTTCCTCCGCAGCGGGCTGCGCTCCGGTCAAGGTGCTTCCCGTGTAGGGCAATGCCGCCATTTCGCCGCTGCCCTTAGCGAGATCGACCTTGAAGTAGACGGGGTCGGGGAAGATGCACTCGCGATCGGTGCACGTCTGGAAATCGAAACGACCGGTGATCGGTGTTGCCGCAGCATCGGTAACGATGCGTTGGGTGAAGGTGACATCCTCCTTGAACTTCTTCACGTTCATCCGGAACACCTCGTCCATGCCTTCCAGCACATGGGTGCTGGTCTCCGACACCTTGCCTTGCAGAGTGACGCCGGGAATGGTATCGAACGCGAACACCGTGGGCATCGGCCCCAGATCACCGAAGCTTTGTTGCGAATACACGTACCACCCCTTCTGGACCGAGCCCTTGAACGTGATGTCCCAGGTGCGATCATCCACACGACTGGTGGTGATGCTCCACTTCACGGGATCCACCGGCGCTGCATTCGGCACCTGTGCAGAAAGCACCGATACAAGAAGGGAGCACAGGACAAGGAGGAGTGACTTG
>DASWWQ010000057.1:0-9794 GCA_036405935.1 Flavobacteriales bacterium | reverse complement strand
GACCGCGTGATCGCCCGTTACAACCTCACGCACGAAAATGCCGGGGAGATCGACGTGGACAACTACCTCGCTCTGGGGGATCACGCCCTGCCGCTGCTGTACGAGCACCTGGATCGTATCGAGGCACAGATCGAGCAACATCGGCACAACAAGGTGAGATGGATCGGAACATTGGATCCCGATCACTTCCGTGGGGAATTGGATGCTGCACGATCAGGGTTCCTGGGACAACAGGCCCAGCGGGGCTGGCAGAGCTGGACCTGGGCGGACCAGCGGACGTTGGACGCCTTGCGCAATGCCGGGCCCGTTACATCGATGCATGACACCGGACATGATGTACGCTGATGTGTTGCGCCGGGTTCGGCGCTGGATGATCCTCTTCATCGCTGCCCTCTGGTTCTCCGGCCTTACCGCCGTGCCGTTGGAATGGGGCACACGCTGGTTGGCGGAGACCACACGGTCTTGGGGTGCTCCATGGTCGGCTTGGACGGAGCAGGTGGCCGTGGCGATCGCCCAGGTGGGTGCTTCGTATCCGTGGCTTTTATATGGCACGGATTGGCTGGCCTTCGCGCACATCGTCATCGGCATGGCCTTCATCGGACCGTTGCGCGATCCCGTGCGCAACAAGTGGGTGATCGATTGGGCGCTATGGGCGTGTGCGCTGGTGGTGGTGGTGGCTTTCGCATGGGCACCCTTCCGCGGCATCCCGTTCTTCTGGCGATGTATCGATGCGGCCTTCGGGGTCATCGGAGCCATTCCCTTGTTGTTCATCCAGCGCGATATCCGATGGCTGGAGGAACAGGCCATGGCACGCGCATGAGGAAGCTCCTTCACCTCTGGCGCGATCGTCCGTCGATCGCGGGGCTGCTCCTGTGCCTCGGCGTCCTCCTGGCCTTCGCACCCGATCTGTACCTGCCCATGCTGATGCGTGCCTTCCTCTGGCAATGGTGCGCTTTGTCCGTGTTGATGACGGGATGGAACCTGGTGCTGCGGCGGTGGTGGACCGCCGCAGCCTTTCTCGGCTGTGCGGCCTTGGCCTTGATCCCGCCCGCCAGGATCCTGACAGCTCCGGTCGTTCCCGAGGGAAGTATGCACCTGCTCCGTGTAGCGCAGATCAATGTGCTGCAGAACAACACGAAGTACAATGCAGTGGTGCGCGAGGCCTTGTCGTCGCATGCCGATCTGATCTCCTTCCAGGAAGTGGATCCCACTTGGGCCGCCGTGCTGGACCAAGGCTTGGCCGAGGAACTTCCTTTCCGCAGGACCGTGGCAGGAACGGATCGGTACGGAATAGCGCTCTACAGCAAGTTCCCGTTCGTTTCGGCGGAGATCGTGGACCTGCACGGGAGACCCGCCGTACGCGCCACGATCCAGGTGGAGGACATCCTCCTGCAACTGCTCTGTGTCCACACCTCGTCGCCCGGTTCCTATGCCAGCTTCAGGCAGCGGAACGCCCAGTTGCGCCGGATCGAACAGATGGTGGGCGATACCCGGGGGCCGGTGCTGCTCCTTGGCGACCTGAACACCGTGAGCTGGGATGATGCGTTCCACACCTTCATACGGAGGAGCGGGTTGCGCGAAGCCGCAGAAGGTCCTCTGGCCACATGGCCCACGGCCTTCGGCCGCTCCTTGATCCCCTTGGACCATATCCTGGTGGCTCCGGCGCTCGGTATCACCGGGCTTTCCACACTGCGTATACCGGGATCCGATCATCAGGGCCTGGTGGCCGATATCCGCGCGCGGCCATGAGATCCTGGACCGCTCCACTTCCTTGGGTCACCGTTTTCGCCGTGGCCATGGCCATGCTCGAAGCGGCTGTCGTGGTCTATCTGCGCGCCCTGTACTATCCCGGCGATGAACTCTTCCCCTTGGTGCCCATCGCAGCGGACCTGGCCGTGACCGAGGTGCTGCGCGAAGTGGCCACCTTGGTGCTGTTGCTGGCCCCGGCCGCATTGGTCGCCCGCCAACGTCTGCAACGTTTCGCTTGGTTCTGCTATGCCTTCGCCATCTGGGACCTTTTCTACTATGTCTTCCTCAAGCTCTTGCTGGACTGGCCGGCCGGCCTTTTCACTTGGGACCTGCTGTTCCTTTTGCCCATTCCTTGGGTGGGACCCGTGCTGGCACCCTGCATCGTTTCGGTCGGGTTGATCGCCGTGGCCGTGGTGTTGCTGCGACAGCGAGCACGCGATGCGGCCTTTCGTCCGTCGTGGTGGGAATGGTCGCTGATGTGGGCTGGTGCAGCCGTGGTGCTCTATACGTTCGTGGAGGGCCCCTTGCATTTCCTGCTGGCTTCGGATGCGCTGCGAACCGGCGGCGACGCCCTGCAGGCGCTTTCCGGTCATGTGCCGGTGCGCTTTTCGTGGTTGGGCTTCACCGTCGGCTGTTCCTTGGTGCTAGGGGCCTTGGCGAGCATGGAGGTACGTGGCTTGCGCAACCGGGTTGCCCCTTGGTAAAATGAAACCTGAAGTACGCAACCCCGTAACATGGGCGCGTCTTGGGTATGTCACCACAACAGAAGATGATAGCGGATACCCGCCTGTTCCTCAGGCTCGGCGCAGTGGCATGCATCGGTATAGTCTTCTACCACGCACACCTGTTCCTGGGCTTCTTCGATGAGCCGATCACCTTGAAGCTCGCGGCGGTGCTCTTCCTGCTCTCCGCCGTACCGCTGCCCATCATCATGCTCAACAACCGCAAGCTCTTCCCCCAGTTGCGCAGGAGCGGAAAGACCATCCTCACCATGGCCTCGTTGGCGTTGTTGATGCATCATTTCCTGATGACCTTCATCTTCGTGCTGATCCTGAAGGACGACGGGCCGCTGTGACCCTCGTTCCGGGGCGTACGCCATGTGCCTCATCCTTGTTGCCTACCGCGCGCATCCGCGCTATCCGTTGATCGTTGCGGCCAACCGTGACGAGGCCTACGGGCGTTCTTCATTGCCCTTGCATTGGTGGCGGGATCGACCGTCGCTGTTGGCGGGCAAGGACCTGGTGGGCGGTGGGACCTGGTTGGGCATGGATCGCAACGGCCGCTTCGCCGCACTCACCAACCATCGTGACCTCGGTCGTCCGGACCGCAGTGGCCGATCCCGCGGGGGCCTCGTGCTCGATGCCTTCCGTTCCGATCCCCCGGTGGACGCGACCATGGCGGGTTACAACCTGCTCCATGGCCACTGGACACAGCTGAAGTACCAGAACAACATCGATGGTACCGAAGCCCCCTTGCAGCCGGGGGTGCATGGATTGAGCAATGCGCTACTGGATACACCTTGGCCCAAAGTGGTGCGTTCACGCAAGGCGTTCGAGGTGGTGATCGATGCTGCGGAACCTGCGGTGGAGGATCTTTTCTCCGTGATGATCGATGCCGACCTGGCCCCCGATGCGGAACTGCCGTCCACGGGGCTGCCCTTGGAATTGGAGCGTGCGCTGAGCGCGCCCTTCATCCGCACCGCCGGCTATGGCACCCGTTGCTCCACCGTCGTGATGGTGGATGCGGAAGGCAACGGGTTCATCGAGGAGCGATCGTATGTACCGGAGGGCCGTGCATCGTTCCGCTTCCGCATCGGCGCGTGAACCCGGATGTAACTTCTTCGTGGAGTCCGCGTTGTAATCCTCGTGCGGAAGGGATGATCGTCCCCGCCGGACATCGATACCCCTGATCACAGGAGGCACTAAAGAGCCACTGAGCAGAAAAAGCCTCTGTCCGGGCCCGTAAGTCCGGAGATCAGGATACTGGAAGCGCGCCCTGTAAGGCGCGCTTCTTCTTTTTCGGCGAAAGTGGCATCAGCTCTTCATGTTGTCGAACTGCAGCGGCAGTTCGAAGTCCTCACCGCGTATGTGGTTCATCACGGCCTGCAGGTCGTCGATCTTCTTGCCGTTCACACGGATCATATCATCCATGATCTGCGGTTGCACCTTCAGCCCCGTATCCTTGATGGACTTCACGATCTTCTTGGCGGTCTCGCGTTCGATGCCCTGTTTGATCTTGACGGTGCGGTAGAGGAGCTTGCCGCTGGGCACGGGTTCCTCGCTCAGGTCGTAGCTCTTGACATCCACCTTCTGTTTGGTGCTGCGTTCCAACAGGATGTCCACGAGGGATTCCAGCTTCATGTGGTCCTCCGTGCTGAGCTTCACCGTCAACGCCTTCTTGTCGAACTCGATGCTGCTGTTGGATCCGCGTAGGTCGTAACGGGTCTCCAATTCGCGTTTGGCCGTGTTGATGGCGTTGTCCAAGGTCTGGAGGTCCACCTTGGAGAGAATGTCGAAGCTGGGCATGGCTGTCAGAATGGGATGTTGCGAAGGTATCGGGATGGTCGTACGCGCGTCGGGGTGGAAAACAGGAAGCGCGGGCCTTGACCCGCGCTTCCTGTTGACGAAAAGTGGTGATCAGCGGTTCACCACCACGTTGAAGGCGGCGCGCTGGCCGTTCTCGAACTGCATGCGGAACACATACGAACCATTGCTGTAGGAGCGCAGGTCCACCGTGAGCACTTCGGCACCGCCGAGCTGCACCTGGTTGCTGGTCACCATACGGCCGGCCAGGTCCATCACTTCCAAGGAAGCTTTGCCCGTGAGCTGGCCCGTAGGAATGCGCAGCAGGTCGTTGGCCGGGTTCGGGTAGGGCTGGATGTCCACCAGGCCGTTCTCCTTCACGCCCACGGTGTTGGCGTCCACCAGTTGGAGGCCGATGGCGGGAGGACCTTCCAGACCCGTGAAGCCGTTGTACCAGGTATCGGTCATCGAGACGTAGATGCAGCTCTGGGGCTGGTTCACGATGGCGAGCGACTGGATGGGATCGATGGTGTTGTCCCAACCGTGGCGTACCACATCATCGTAGGTCTCCAAGCAGGCCAGGTATTGCACCCCGTTGGTGAAGTAAACAGGCTCCTCGAAGGGGATCCAGATGGAGGTGTTCTGGTCGGCTTCGGTGAGCTCGTACAGGCCGGTGGCCATCGTCTCCAGTTCATCGTCGCTGGCCGGGCGGGCCACATAGTCGACCACCTCGTTGTTCCAGATATACACGGTGGCCGTGGCCAGGTTACCGTTCAGGGTGACACCGGAGGCGGTACCCACATGCACATGCAGGCCCGTGCCCACCACGCGCTCGGCGTTGTCGTTGGAGAAGCGGATGCAGGAGCGGAAACCTTCGTCATCGGAATCGGCGGCGGGGATCACCACCGTGCTGGAGATGGGCAGGCCGGAGGTTTCGTCCACCGGTGCATAGCTCAACACGGACCCGGCGTTGAAGGTGTACACCTGCGAGTTGTCGGCAGGGAATTCCTCGGTCTCGGGTGTCTCGATGGTGTAGGTGATCGTGTAGAAACCTTCGTAGCTGTCCTGTTCGAAGGGAGGCAGGTCCACACCGGCGCTATCCCCGGAATTCAGGCTGGGCACGGCCACGCTCTCGTCATACAGCGTGGTGCCGTCCTGTACCACCGTGGCGTGCAACGTGGCACCGGCTTGCGTCTGGGAACCGTAGTTGCGCACCCAGCCACCCAACGGCATACTGTATTCACCGGCGTTGGCCACCAGCAGCGAGGAGGTGCCGGACATGTATGGTACGATCACGTCGGCCTTCTGGAAGCCGACATTGTATTCGTACACGTTCTGGTTGGTGCCGATGTAGACCACCACGTTGCCGAGGTCGATCTCCGGACGCAGCGTGGCCGCGGCCTCCATGGTGATCATCACCACAGGGATGTACACTTGGTTACCTCCCGTGGTGCCTTCACCGGGGGGGATGGGTGCTCCCGGAACGTTGTTCACCAGGATCACGGCGATGGCGCCGGCGTTCTGAGCGTTCAGGGCCTTGGCACCGAACTCGCAAGTTCCCCGATAGATCAGGGCGATGTTCCCCGAGATGGCCGCACCATTGGTCAATGCGTCGCAGCCCAAGGAATCTTCAGCCACCACAACAGTGCCCGTAACGGCGTTTGCCGGGTCGTTCATGTCGGGCGAGAGGGTCCATCCGGTGCCCAAGGCGAATTCCAGCGGGCCTTCCTGGGATCCCGGCTCCTGCACGTACACCAACACCTGCGCGTTGGCAACGCTCAGGCCCAGGAGCATGGCGAGAGAGAGTAGTGTCTTCTTCATCATTTGAGGGGTATTTGGGTTCTGTCGGTGTTCCACTTCGGAGAAGGGGGTCACATCACGTCACAAGTTTAACCATTGGACAACGCATCACCAATTCGAGCTGTTCGGGAAATTGCTGCAAAGCGATGCCGCTTCGGTATCCTGCAACAAGCAGGGGGACCACCTTGCGGTGTTCCCCCTGCCGGCATCCGAATACGGACCGATCACTCGGCCTTCGTGGGTGCCTTCTCCGTTGCAGGCTTGCTGGCCAAGCCTTTGCACCAGTCGTTGTACTTGGTGAACTGCTCAGGGCTCAGGATGGCCTTGAGCGATGCACTGTGGTCGGTGCCGCTCTTGTCGGCAGCACTCTGCGTTTGCAGTTCCTGCACGCGCTTGGTCTGGTCCGCGGTAAGACCGAGGGTCTGCCAGGTCTTGGCGTCGGCCTTGGCCAAGCAATCATGTCCGGTAGGAGCCGCCACCGTGCTCGGGGCCGGGGTTTTCGTGGTCGTGGCCACGTCGCTGCTCTGGGCGCTGGCGAAAGTGAAGGCCACCAGGCCTGCAGCAAGAAGGAAGGATCTCATGGGTCTGCTCTTTTGAGGTTTGAGCAGCCTCCGGCGATCATCGTGCCCGGGCTATCGGCCAACGGGAAAGCCGCTCAATGCTGAAGGTCGGCCTCATACGTGCATTTCCACACGTGGCGGGCCCGCCCCAATGTGGCGGTCCGGCTTCCCCGATCGGGGCTCAGATGCGGGCCTGGTAGGTGTACAGGTCGAAGTAGCGGCCTTCCTGTGCGATCAGCTCGGAATGGGTGCCGCGTTCCGCGATGCGCCCGTGTTCGATCACGAGGATCTCCGTCGCCTGCCGGATGGTGCTCAGCCGATGCGCGATGACGAACGTGGTGCGGTCCTTCACCAGTTGGTTGAGGCTGCGCTGCACCAGCATCTCGCTCTCGGTGTCCAGGTTGCTGGTGGCCTCGTCCAGGATGAGGATGCGCGGGTCCGCCAGCATGGCACGAGCGATCGCCACCCTTTGGCGTTGACCGCCGCTGAGCTTCACCCCGCGCTCGCCGATCACCGTGTCCAGGCCCTGTTCCAGTCGGTCGGTGAACTCATCGACATAGGCGCCCTTCACAGCGGCGGCCAGTTGTTCCTCGCTTGCATCGGGGCGGGGAAACAGGATGTTCTCCCGGATCGTTCCCTCGAAGAGGAAGTCGTCCTGCAGCACCACACCAAGGTGTTTGCGGTAGCTGCTCAGGCGCACTTGGCGCAGGTCGTGTCCATCCACCGTCACGGTGCCCGAGGTGGGGGTGAGGAAGGTGGCCACCAGGCCCGCGATGGTGCTCTTTCCGCTGCCCGAGGTGCCCACCAGCGCGATCACCGAGCCGCGGGAGGCCTCGAAGTCGATCCCGTGCAGCACCTCTTTTCCTTCCTCATAAGCGAAGCGTACATCGCGGAAGGCGATGGACCCTTCCACCCGGTCCAGCTCGATAGGGCGGTCGGCAATCACATCCTCAGGTGCCATCCGCATGATCTCCTCGGTACGGTCCAGGCCCGCGAAGGCCTCGGTCAACTGACTGCCGATGTTGCTCATCTGCACGATGGGCGCGATCATGAAGCCGAGCAGCACAGTGAACTGCACGAACTCGCCGCTGGTGAGCTCGCCGCCCACCATCTGGTAGGCACCGATGCCCATGATGCCGGCACTGGCCAGGCCGAGCAGCAGGATGCTCATGCTGCTGATGAAGGAGGTGGCGGTAAGACTGGCCTTCACGTTGTCGAACAGCCGTTCAACCCCTTTCTCGAAGTTGCGGTTCTCCTGTTCCTCCGCACCGAAACCCTTGATGACGCGCACGCCGTTCAACGTTTCCGTCAGACGCCCCGTGACCTCCGCGTTGATCACCCCACGCGTACGGAAGATCGGACGGATGCGCGCGAAGGCCTTCATGGCGATGAACGCGAAGAAGCCGACGGGCACCAGCGTGAAGAGGGTCATGGTGGGGCTGATCATGATCAACCAGACCAAGGAGATCACCGCCGTGAGCGTTCCACCGATGAGTTGGACCAGTCCGGTGCCGACGAGGTTGCGCACGCCCTCCACATCGCTCATGATGCGGCTGACCAATGCACCGCTCTTCGTGTTGTCGAAGAAACCGATCGGCAGCGACAGGATCTTGCGTTGCACCTGCGTGCGCAGGCGACTGATGAGCAGTTGCGCTTCCACGCTGAGCAATTGCGTCAGCACATAGCTGGTGACGCTCTGGATGATCAAGGCCCCCACCACGGCAGCCAGCAGGATCCAGAGCATGCCCAGATCGCCCTTGCCCACTACATCGTCCAACAGGTATTTCGTGGATCCGGGAAGCACCATGCCGGCCACCCGGCTGATCACGATCAGCACGAGGCCGATGAGCACGTTCTTCCGGCGGGGCCAGATATACTGGTGGAAGGCCGTGCGCCACGTGACGGTCTGCTTGGCCCGGGGCAGGTCACCCGCTTGGGCGCGCATCCGCGCGCGCGGTCCGTTCGGTGTGCGTTCGGCGCGTGGGGCGCGGGGCGTGTGGAGGATGGAAGCGATGCGTGAAGGTATTTCGTGGACCAATGAAGACGGACGATTGCGCGGATCACGCTGATCCGCCGCGCGTTCGGTCAAGGACGCATCCGCACGAAGCGGGCATGCCGTGCCGCTCCGTTCTGTCGGGCGGTGATAAGGAAGGTGCCCGGCACCAGGCCGCTGACGTCCAAGGGACCGGGAGGCAGCGTGAGGTCCGTGAGCATCCGGCGAAGCACCAGCCGACCTTGGATGTCGTGCACCAACAGTTCCATCGGCCCGGACGCGCCGCCGGGCGGTACGATGTTGAGTTCGTCGGTGCAAGGATCCGGAAACACCACGAACGCACCGTTCTCGGGAAGAAAATGGGCCGTAAGTATGCCGTCCGAGGCGAACGAGCGCCGTAGGTGTCTGCCTTCCGAGCGTTCCACCGCAGTGGTGTCGTACGTCCAATGGTCGAACACCCAACCTTCCGCCGCCTCCGCCGTGACATCGATGTCGTTCCCGTTGAAGTACACCCCTTCGAACGGCAGCACGGGCCGGATGGTGTTGATCTGGAGGCCGCCGGCAGCGGGCGGATACACCGTGAAGTCCAACGTGGCGGTATTGGGCAGGTCGTACCACTGGAGCACATCCTCACGCATGAAGTGGGCGCGCTGTTCGATGAAGGCCGGGATCAGCGCTCCGGAGTGTTCTTCCCACTGGTCGGCCGGGAAGCCCCAACGGTTGTAGTGCCGTTCGATCTCCGGACCGAGGGTAGCGCGGATGGCGTCGTTCTCGCGGTGCAGCGACGGAGTGGAGAGTGCCGTGTTCATCAGGTCGGCCAAGCGGTTCAGGAATCCCCGCCGGAATTCCATGCGCTCCATCAGGCTACGGAAGATCTCCGGATGCACCAGGCCGGCCCGATGTACGAGCACATAGTGGAACATGTCGAAGTCGTTGGTGATCCAACCTGCGGCGGCCATGGTGGCATCGAGGTCGTACAACAGGTAGCGCCATTTGCCTTCGGTGACCGAGGGTTTCCAGTACTTCAGGTTGTTGGCGGGCCAATCGGCGTTGCCCGCGAACATCTCCAGCGCGAAGTAGTCCATGAAGCCGGGCACATCCAGCAGGCTATCCACATGTGCGTAGTGGGCCTCGTCGTTGAGGTCATGGGTGTGGATGAACTCCTTGAGG
>DASWWQ010000056.1:0-12732 GCA_036405935.1 Flavobacteriales bacterium | reverse complement strand
CGTCCACGACCGCGGTCGTGGCCAAAGCGCTCAGCTGTGAACTGGTGCTGCCCATGCCGGCGCAGAAGATCATGGCCAACAACAGCCCCACCAGCCCCACGGGCAGGTTGTCCATCACCCAAGTGAGGAAGATGTAGTCCTTGTCGTTGGCTTCGGCGCTCTTGATGCTCCGAGAAACGGCTTCCCGATACCCTTCTCGAACATGTCCATCCGCTTCCAAGGCCACTGAAAGCGCGCTGCTCGTCCGCTCCACCTCATCCGTTCGCCCGGCGCGGTACGCCTCCACCCAATTGCTGGCCAGCCCAGCGATCTCATCATTCCACAAGCCGTGTTGCTCATCCATCACGCGTGCATCCGGGGTGGCGTCAGCCGCACTCGGCGTTCTTCCCGCTTGCCCGTTCACCTCTGCCGAACCCGGCGCCCTCTGCGTTTCCGCTGTGAAAGAACCCATCGCCTTCACGTTCGCGGCGTTCCAGTGCACCGGGCTCGCATTGAAGAGATAGAACACGAACACCAACACCCCGATCAGCAGGATGAAGAACTGCATCGGGATCTTCAGCAGCCCGTTGGTAAGCAAGCCCACACGGGCCTGGCGTATCGTTTGTCCCGTGAGGTAGCGCTGCACCTGGCTCTGGTCCGTGCCGAAGTAGGAGAGCTGCAGGAAGAAGCCGCCGATCAGGCCGCTCCACACGGTGTACTTCGTGGCCGGGTCCCACGTGGTGTCGATGATGTTCATCCTGCCCAGCGCACCGGCGAGTTGCAGGCTCTCACCGAAGGTGGCGTGTTCCCCGATCTGCTTCAACAGGAAGTAGAAGGCAACGAAGAGCCCCCCGAACATCACGGCCATCTGCTGCTTGTGCGTGACACCCACGGCCTTGGCGCCGCCCGTGGTGGTGTAGAGGATCACCAACCCGCCGATGAACACGCAGGTCCAGCTGAGCGGCCAGCCCAGCACGGTGCTCAGTACGATGCTCGGTGCGTAGATGGTGAGCCCGGTGCTCAGCCCGCGTTGGATCAGGAAGAGGATCGCCGTGAGCAGCCGCGTGCGTTCATCGAACCGTTTTCCGATGAACTCGTAGGCCGTGTACACGTTCCACTTGTAGTAGAGGGGGATGAAGACCCAGGCGATCACCACCATGGCCAGCGGCAGCCCGAAGTAGAACTGCACGAAGCCCATGCCTTCCAGGAAACCCTGGCCGGGCGTGCTGAGGAAGGTGATGGCGCTGGCCTGGGTGGCCATTACGCTGAGCGTTACGGCCCACCAGCGGTCCTCGTTATCGCCGCGCAGATAGCGCGAAGCCGTGCGCGTGCCCCGCGTCTTCCACACCCCATAGCCCACGATGAAGCCGAGGGTGGCGAGGAGGATGGTCCAGTCGAGGGGGTGCATGGTTCAGGTGGTGAATGGGAATTGGTGGATGGTGAATGGGAAGCCGGCGACGCTCCATTCACTGCTCACCTTTCGCCATTCACCTCGCATTCGGCTCGCGCTTCGAGATCAGGTTCGCAAAAAGCCGATACGCGCCCGGCACTCCCGCCGGCAACTGCCGGAAGAAGCTGATGCCCGTGTACACATAGCGGCCCTTGCCGTAGTCGCAGGTGATGAGCCCGCCGTTCAGCGGTTGTTCACCGGGATCGTTCCAAGCGATGAGCGGCGTGTAATGCGGGTCCAGCTCGCCGAGGAAGTAAAGGCCGCGTTCCTGCACCCAGCCATCGAAGTCGGCAGCGGTGATGGCGTTCGGCGTGCTGAGCAACGGATGTTGCGGATCGAGGAAGGTGGCCGGTGCTTCTTCCACGGTCACGCGGTCGCGGGTGATCTTCATCGGATAAGGACCGAGCGTCGCCGGGTCGATCACGAAATCCTCCACCCCGGACACCGAGAAGCGGGGCGAGGTGTTGTACTGCACCACCAGCGTGCCACCGTCCTCCACGTATTCCATCAGGATGGGCTGCGCCTGTTTCAGGCCCTTGACGGTGTTGTAGGCCCGGATACCGGTGACGATGGCGTCGTACGGCTTCAGGCCTTCCAGATCGATCATCGCCGGGTCGAGCAGGTCCACTTGAACACCGAGCTGCTCCAAGGCTTGCGGCACCTCATCACCGGCCCCTTTGATATAAGCCACGCGCTTGGCGGTGGTCTTCACATCCAGCGGCACCAACTTCACTTGGGCGGGTGTGTAGTACACCTGCGGCAGGATATGCGGGTAGTCGATCTCGTGCAGCGTGCGATCGGCCTTGCCTTTGTCACCGACGAACTCGAAACGCGCTGCACCGGACTTGGCGTCGGCGCCGGGCATGAGTTGGAAGGTGGATGTCTGTCGATCGTTGCGCTTGGCGATGTCCACGCGCTTGATGTCCTTGGTGGTGGCCCAGCCATCGGGCAGGGTGATGTTGAGCTGACCGATCAAGCTATCGGTCAACGCTTCCACTTCCACCTCGATGGTCTGGGTGCCGCCCCGGGCGATCAGGTTGCCGATCTTGGGGATCACCGAAGCCACGGGTGTGACATACACGGGGCGGATGCGTTCACCGGCTACGCGATCGACCCATTCATAGTGTGCATCAGTTGCATGGCCCAAGATCTCGCCGTTGACCTTGAGCAAAGCACCTAGCGCCAAGACCTCTTCGGGTGAAGGGGTGCGGGAAGCGCAACCGATGAAACGCTCATTCTCAATATTGTGGAGTGTTCCGTGCTGGCGCTCCAGCCAATAAAGCTGCGTAATGGAGTAATCCACGACGGCTCTTTTCTGCAGGTTGGTTGGTTGGTTCTGGAGAAGTGCATGGGCCACCTTCATTTCCCACTCCATATGATTCTGATCTCGGATCTCCTTCAATTCCGCCGAATGAGATGACCTGTTCAGAACGGTCACGTTCCAGTCGATCGAATCTCCTTGCGCAACGTAGGGTCCAGAAGCCCGAGCCTTGATCGAAAGCCCAAGACAATCCTTGATCAGGTCTTCGATCTCGTCATGCCCAAACGGATGGACATTGTTCCGAAGAGCGATCAACTTGTCAATGGAGCGCGCTGGGTCGTTGACATCATAGGTCGACAGCACCTCCTTCAGGAGATTTTGTTTTGAGGCCAACTCAGCGTACCGCCCCCACGTCATATCGATCCCCTCGAAAATGTCCTTGGTCTTGGGGCGGTCACCCTTGATGAATTTCAAGTACTCCAAGCTCTCCCCCCGGGCTTCCGCCGCACCGAAACCCTGGCTCTTGTGCATGCTGCGGCTGCGGCCGGCGAGTTCGGTGTAGCTCACCCCCAGCAGCGGGTCGTATCCACCCACATCCACGGTGAACCAGTCAGGATCGTTCTTGGCGAACTCAGCGAGGTCCTTCTTCCACCAGGTACTGCCGTTGAAGAAGAGGCGGCGCGGCTGCCACACTTCCAGGCCTTGTTCCAGTTGTTCCGGGAAGGCTTTCGGATCACCGGCCAGGTTGAACGCTTCAGCGGCGAGGATCGCGCTGGCCTCGTGGTGTCCGTGTCCAGCCTCGCGCGTCGGAGGGAAACGCGTGATGATCACATCGGGCCGGAAGGTGCGGATCACGCGCACCACGTCGCTCAGCACTTCCTGCTTGCCCCACTTCTCGAAGCTCTCGGCCGCGTTCTTGGAAAAACCGAAGTCCACCGCGCGGGTGAAGAACTGTTCGCCGCCATCGATGCGGCGCGCTTCCATCAACTCCTGCGTGCGGATGATGCCCAGTGCATCGCCCAATTCGGGCCCGATCAGGTTCTGGCCACCATCGCCACGGGTAAGGCTGAGGTTGCCGGTGCGCACCTTCTTGCCGTTGGCCAGCCAGGTGATCAGCCGCGTGTTCTCATCGTCCGGGTGCGCCACGATGTACAGCACGCTGCCCAGCACGTTGAGCTTCTGCATCTTGTGCAGGATCTCGGCGGCGTTGGGTTGCGCCGGAGGGCGTTGAGCGGAGGTGTGAAGGGTGAAGTAGGAAGCGTGAAGGGTGAGGGCGAGCAGCGCAACGCGTTGGTGTGCGCGGAGGAAGGCGAAAAGCATGGAGCGAAGGTAGAGTGGCCGATGCGCCACTGGCTTTTGGCTGCTGGCCCGACCGCAGGTCTTCTGGGCATGTGACCTATGGAGCGGTGCAGGTCCTAACGGAAACTTCCGATGCGTGACTTCACCAAACTGGAGATGTGGCAGTTGGGTATGGACATCGCCGTGGATGTCACGGACATCCTGGAGCTCATCCCGATGACGAAGGCGGGCTTCAAGGTCCGCGACCAAGCCGACGATGCGGCGTGTTCGATACCCTCCAACATCGCCGAAGGCAGTTCAAGAAGAAGCGAAAAGGAGAAGTATCGCTACTTCGAATTCGCATTGGGTTCCGCCTTCGAGCTGCAAACGCGTATGCTCATCATCCAACGCAGGAAGTGGGTGGACGAGAAGTTGATGGCCGGACTATTGGAGAAGATCGTTCTTGTGCAACAAAAGATCGGAGCCTTCATCGGCGTTCTGAAGGTCTAGGGTGGAACCGCTGGCTTAGTGCCGATCGACCGGGGAAGGCGCCGACACATGTGCATTGCGACCAACCGCCACCCAGTAGCCAACAGCTAGCAGCCAGTAGCCGGTAGCGAGCTACCCCTTCTCCAACCCGCTCGTATCCACCCCGAGCTTCTTCAGGCACTTGATGGAGTTCGCCTTCACGTTCGCGGGTGGGTCCATGCTCAGGCTCTTCTTGAACGATCTGATCGCGGCCTCCTTGTTCCCGGCCATCATGTAGCCTTCGCCCAAGCTGTCGTGTGCGTTCGGGTCGTTCGGATTACGCTTCACGTTGAGCTCGAACATCTTCACGGCCTCCGCCATCTTGCCTTGGTTCACCAGTTGGTAGGCGTAGGTGTTGAGTTGGGCATTGGTGGCCCCATCGATCATGGTCTTGCGGATGGCAGCGGCCTCTGCGGGCTTGCCCTGCTCCTCCAGCATGGTGGCCTTCAGCCCTTGGTTCTCGAAGTTGGGTTGGCGTGCGATGCTGATGTCCACCCACTTCATGGCGCGTTCCGGCGCGATCTTCTCCTGGTGGCAGTAGTGCGCCGCTTCGTACCACGCTTCCCAGCCGAAGGCGGTCAGGCCGCGCAGCTGGTCGTCGAGCCCCGCGAGGATGATGGCGTGCACATCCACACCGATGCGCACCGGCACTTCCACGGCACCCCAACGCACCGTCATCGTGGTGGCGTTGTCGGTCACGTCCGTGAAATCGAAGGTCACCTGTTCGGTGGCGCTGCATGCCCGTGGAGCCACATCTGCGCGTACCACATCCATCTCCGGCTTGTAGAAGTACGTGCCCCAGGCCGTGTGGTCCTTGCTGAGGATGATGGTCCACATGTCCTTTCGCGGGATGGCGTGCAGGCCGTAGGTGCCTGCGGGAACGGCCTGGCCTTCCACCGTGATCGCATCGCTGCAGGTGAAGGTGGTGTTCTCGTTCGCCCCCATGCGCCAAGGTTCTCCGAAGGGTACGACCTCGCCGAAGATGATGCGGCCCTTCGCGCTCGGACGACTGTAGCTCACGCTGAGGTCGGTGATGCCGATGCGCTGTTGCACCGTGGCCTGTTGGCTGGTGCGGGGCAGGTCGAGCAGGGTGTACTGCGCCTTGATGCGCAGCGGCGTGGCCAGCATCAGGGCGAGGACCAACAGGGAAAGGGCTTTGCGGGGGCGCATGGTCGGTGGTTTCAATGGGTGGCCTCGGGTTCCATAAGGGCCTTGGCGATGTGTTCTTTGTAGCTGCGGCCGCTGACGATGCGTTCGCCGTTGGCCATGGTGAAGACGAACTCGTTGTTCCCGTCGTAGCGGGAGGAGCGAACATGGGAGCGGTTCACCACATAGCTGCGGTGGATGCGCAGGAAACGCGCCGGATCCAGTTCGCTTTCCACCGCGTTCATCGTCATGCGGTAGAGGAAGCTGCGATCGGCCAGCACCAGCTTGAGGTAATTGCCCTCGGCGCGCAGGAAGAGGATGTCGTCCACGGCCACCACGTGCTCACGGCCCTTGTCGCGGATGGTGAAGCTCTCGGTGAACTCGTGGTTCTCGTGGAGGTGTCCCCGCACGAGGTCCATCAGGCGGCCGGTGAGCTTGTCGTTGGTGTCCATGGCGATGAGCTTCTTCGCCTTGGTCAACGCGGCGTGGAAGCGTTCATCGTCGTAGGGTTTCAGCAGGTAGTCCACGGCATTCACCTCGAAGGCCTGCAACGCGTACCGATCGAAGGCGGTGACGAAGACGGTGAACGGCATGCGGGCGGCACCGATCCGGCGCACCACCTCGAAGCCGTTCATCTGGGGCATCTGCACATCGAGGAACACCAGGTCGGGCTTGTGTTTCAGGATGGCCTGTACGGCCTCGGCGCCGTTGCGGCATTCGGCCACCACCTCCACGGTGGCATCCTGTGCGGCGAGCTCCACAAGGCGCTCGCGGGCATCGGGTTCGTCGTCAACGATAAGGGTGCGTATGCGTTTCATGTCGGGTGGGTCCGGGTTCGAAGGGTAAGGAAAGGTCCACGCGGAAGCCTCCGCCCTCGGGACTGGAGGCCTTCATCGTGGCGCGATCGCCATAGAGGGTGCGCAGCCGTTCGCGCACGTTGCGCAGGCCGATGCCGCCGCGGTCCATGGCGTTGGCCACATCGGTGCAGCCCCGGCCATCGTCCACCACGGTCAGGGTCAAGGTGCCGTTGTTGCGGAAGGCCTTCACCGAGATCTCCACGCGTTCGCTGCGCGCATCGGGGCCATGCTTGATGGCGTTCTCCGCCAAGGGCTGCAGGACCATGGAAGGCACCAGGGCGCCCCCCAGCTCCTCGGGCACTTCATACCGCACCGAAAGACGGTCGCGGAAGCGCACCGCTTCGATGCCGAGGTAGTTGCTCACGTGGTCCACTTCCTGCGCCAGGCGGACCTTGCTTTCCCTTTCGCTGTCCAAGGATACCCGCAGCAGATGTCCGAGCCGCACCAGCATGCGGCGCGCGCCGTCGGGGTCCTTGCCCACCAGGGCGCTCACGCTGTTCAGCGTGTTGAAGAGGAAGTGCGGGCGTAGCTGCTGGCGGAGCGCGTTGAGCTGGCTCTCCTGGAGGTCGTTCTGTACGCGGAGCAATTGGTTCTCCTTCTCCCGCACCTGCTTCACCACGGAAACGGCGATCAGCACGGCGAGGAAGGTCCAGTACTCCATGAAGCGCTGCAGGGTGGCGGGCATCAGGGCCTGCATGGCATACTCCAGGTATTCCTGGTTCCACTTGAAATCACCGGTGCGATAGAGGATGAAGTAGTAGATGGAACTGGTGAGCAGCTCATGCGCGGCACCGATCAGCAGCCCGAAGAGCACATGGGTGGCCACGCTGCGCCAGATGGGACGAGCGCTGAGGGGCCACCGCTGCAGCACCATGGAGATCAAGGGGCAGAGCAATGCCCAGAGCAGGAAGTTCAGGTACGGCACGGGCGCTTCGCGCAACCAGTTGAAGTGTCCCATCTCCTTGAGGTCGGCATACACGAAGTGGTGCATGTAGGCCTGCAGTAGGAAAAGGGTGGCCATGATCAAGGCCGCAGCGAACACGATCCGTTGATCGATGAGCGAACGTTGGAAATAGCGGCGCAGGCCCATCCGGATCGGTGTGGAGCACCAAACTACCTCGGCCCCAAAGGCCTGTGGGTGGACTTGTGATGAACGGGGAACCCGGTGTTTGTCCGGGTTGGAAGGTCAAGGACGGGGCCGGACGATCACGCGGGCAACTGTCCGATCAACGCTGCAATACCTTGAACGTGAACGCATGGGCATGGCGTTCATCCTTGCCGTGTTCCTGCGACCACACCTCCTTCCATTCCTTGCCCAGCTTGGGGAAGAAGGTGTCGCCTTCGATCTTGGCGTGGATCTCGGTCACGTAGACCCGTTCCACCAGCTTGCGCTCGAAGGCCTCGGCATAGAGCTGGCCGCCCCCGATGATGAACACCTCCTTGGCGTCGGCGGCGCGGGCGATGTCCAACGCTTCGTCCAACGAGTGACGAACCAAGGCCCCGGGCGCTTTGTAGTCGGCTTCCCGCGTCACCACGATATTGACGCGATCGCGCAAGGGACGGTACTTCTCGGGGATGCTCTCCCAGTTCTTCCGACCGGTGATCACGTGGTGGTTCAGCGTGGTGCGCTGGAAGAACTTCATGTCGTCCGGCAGGCTCCAAGGCAATCCGCCCTTCCTGCCGATGACCCCGTTCTGCGATACGGCGGCGATGGCCGAGATGATCATACGCTGACGGAGGCTTTGATGTGCGGATGGGGATCGTAGTCCTGCAGCGTGAAGTGCTCGAAGCGGAAGCCGAAGAGGTCCTTCACGGTGGGGTCGATGTGCATCGTGGGCAGCTTGCGCGGCTCGCGGGTCAGTTGCAGTTGCGCCTGCTCCAAGTGGTCGAGGTAGAGGTGGGCATCACCGAAGGTGTGCACGAACTCACCCGGCTTCAGGTCACAGACCTGCGCCACCATCATCGTCAACAAGGCATAGCTGGCGATGTTGAAGGGAACGCCCAGGAAGATGTCGGCGCTGCGTTGGTAGAGCTGGCAGCTCAACTTCCCATCGGCGACATAGAACTGGAAAAGGCAGTGGCAGGGCGGAAGGGCCATGCGGTCCACGTCGGCGGGGTTCCAAGCGGTGACGATCAGGCGGCGGCTGTCGGGGTTCTTCCGGATCATCTCCACCAGCTTCGTGATCTGGTCGATGGTGCCTCCGTCCCGTGCGGGCCAACTGCGCCATTGGTATCCGTAGACGGGGCCGAGATCCCCGTTGGCATCGGCCCACTCGTCCCAGATGCGCACACCGTTGTCCTGGAGGTACTTGATGTTGGTATCGCCCTGCAGGAACCAGAGCAACTCGTGGATGATGCTCTTGAGGTGCAGCTTCTTGGTGGTGAGCACGGGGAAACCGTCCGCGAGATCGAAGCGCATCTGGTGACCGAACACGCTGAGCGTTCCGGTACCGGTGCGGTCCTGTTTGCGGGTGCCATCGTCGAGGACGCGGCGCAGCAGGTCGAGGTATTGTTGCATGGGCGGGGACGAAGTTACCGCGAGGCGTCCAAGCCTTGCACCGGCTCGTTCTCCGGGGCGTTGGGGTCGGGACGCAGATGCTCGGGCAGCATCAGCAGCAGGCGCATCTTCATGCGGTCGTAGAACGAGCGGCGGTCCACCACGTGGGCGAAGATGCCCGCGATCATGGAGGCGTACATCAACTGGAAGATGGCGGAATGGCGATCGGTCATCTCCAGCACCAGGATCGCACTGGTGAAGGGGCTGCGGGTGACCCCCGTCAGGAACGCGCACATGCCACCGAGCACCAGCATGTTCAGTTCACCGCGGTCCACGCCGAACCAATGGCCGAACAGTCCCCCGATGGCCGCGCCCGACGTGAGCGAGGGTGCGAACATGCCGCCAGCCGCGCCGCTGCCGGAGGAGACCATCGACCCCAGCACCCGCCCTGCGGCATCCTTGATGTTGGGCGTCACCTGCGGGCTGAAGAGGTAATGGTCCAGCAACGCTTCGCCGCTTCCCAAGGCCAAGGGGCCGAAGGAGCGGACGATCAAGGCGAACGTGAACGCGCAGAGCAGCACGAAGATCAGTTGCGGTCCCCACGCCTTGAGCTTGCGCCGCCACGCGTCCAGCACGAGCATGCCCTTGCAAGAGAGCGCACCGACCAGCCCGCACACCACGCTGATGGCGAGCAGCTTGTACATGAAGGAGACGCCCACGGGCACCAGCTTGGGATAACCCAGCAGCAGGTACGGTCCCAGGAGCCACTGCGCCGTCATGCCGCTCAGGATCACGGAGCTCAACACCGCCGTACGGAACTTGGCGATGTGTGTGCGGGTGAGTTCCTCGATGGCGAAGACGATCCCCCCGAGCGGTGTGTTGAACGCCGCGCTCAACCCTGCGGCACCCCCGGTGATCATCATCACCTTGCGGCTCACCTTGGGCCAGAAGGGCGGGAGCAGCTTGTGCACCACGCGGTACACGCTCCCGGCGATCTGCAGCGTGGGTCCTTCACGTCCCACGGCGCCTCCGCCGAACACCATCGCCACGCTACCGGCGATCTTCACCACGATGATGCGCAGGTTGAGGAAGCGCCAACTGCCGTCGTTCTTCTCCTCGTCATTGGCCACCTCCACCGCAGCGATCAGCTGCGGGATCCCGCTTCCACCGGCCATCGGGCTGAAGAAGCGCACCAGGAACCAGCTGGTGAGGAAGGCCAAGGGAGCGGTGATGAAGATGGCGTTCGGATAGGCGGTGACCAGCGCGATGTTCTGGTGCTCCGCCCAGAGGAAGAGCTTGGTGTAGCCCACCGCCACCAAGGCCGTCAGCACCGCGGCCACCTGGTATGGGAAGGCCAGCATCCAGAGGTCCTTCACATGGGTGCCCACCACGAAACGGCGGAAGCGCTCCAGCCAACCCGTGATCCGTTGTTGCCAGCGCTGGAGCCAGTTGGGTACCTGTTCTTCCGGGCCGAGTTCCTTCACCCGGCAAGGTTAGGGCCTATCCCGGGCCATCCGGCCGCAAGGGAGCGCCAAGGACCAACAGCACATCGTGGGTGGGGCCTCACTTGCGTAGCCGACCCAGGATCCGGGGGCTGTCGAGGATCCATTTGCCGTCGCGGTGGTCAAGATTGAACTCCGCACGGGTGCTGCCGGTGTTCTGCTGCACGACTTCCACGGCATCGTCCTCCACGCGACTGATGATGGCCACATGGCCATAGGGATTGCCCTTCCAGCCGTCGAACACCAGCAGGTCACCGACGGCCGGACGGGTGGCACTGGCGTTCGTGTACTGCAACAGGTCGCGTGCGGTGTTGCGTGCGCCGTCGGCCACGGCCGGATCGAAGAAGTCCTTCGCATGGCCGTAGCTGTTCGGCATGCGGTGGTGGTAGTGTTCGAGGTAGTAGCGTTTCACGAACTCCACGCACTGGTAGCGCAGCCCCACGTTGTAGCCGTCCACCACGTTGCGGCCGCTGACGTTGCCCATGTTGCCGTTGTCGTGCACCAATACACCGTGCAGACTGTCCAGTATCGTTCCGGCCACCCGGGGTGTGGCGGGTCGGTCACTTGCACGCAGGAACCAGAAGGTTCCCGCAACGACAAGGCTGATCAGGGCCGGGAGGAAAAGGCGGCGGCGCATGGGGCGGACCCGATTCTCGGTTCGGAGTTGTCAGCGCCTGGGACATGGCAGGCGAGCCTCCGTCACCCGCGGATGAACATCGGCCTACATCAGGATCCCCGCGATGGTGGCGCTGAGGTAGCTCGCCAGCGTACCGCAGAGGAGCGCCTTCAATCCCAGCTTGGCCAGGTCGGCGCGGCGGGTGGGGGCGATCTCACCGATACCCCCGATCTGCATGCCCACACTGCTGAAGTTCGCGAAACCGCAGATGGCGAAGCTCACGATCAGCAGGCCTTTTTCCGTGAGGATCGGAATGCTCTTGTCGGTAAGGTTCTTGAAGGCCACGAACTCGTTCACGGTGAGCTTCTGGCCCAGCAGGGTGGCCACGCTGTTCACATCCTCCGAGGGCACGCCCATGCACCAGGCCATGGGGGTGAAGAGCTTGCCGAAGATCCAGTTCAGGCTCAGGTGCAGGTCGGGGTTGAAGAGGTGTCCGGCCCAGCCCAGGATACCATCGATCAAGGCGATCAGGGCGATGAAGCCGATGAGCATGGCGATCACGTTCATCGCGATCTTGAACCCGTCACCGGCACCGTGCCCGATCGCATCGATCACGTTCGTGTAGCTGCTCTTCACCTCGAGCTTCACGGTGCCCAGCGTCTGGCTCTGTTCGGTCTCGGGCATCACGATCTTGCTGATCACCAGTGCGCCGGGTGCGGCCATCAGGCTGGCGGTGATGAGCATCGGAGCCAGGTCCATGCCGGCGGCGGCGCCCATGTTGGCGTACACGATCAGGATCCCGCCGGCGATGCAGGCCAACGATCCGCTCATGCTGGCGAGCAGTTCGCTGCGCGTCATACCGGGCAGGTAGGGCCGGATCATCACCTGCGCCTCCACCTGGCCCACGAAGGCGCTGGCCACGTTGCTCAAGGCCTCGGCACCGCTCACGCGCATGATCCAGTTCATGCCCCGTGCGATCACGGCCACCACGCGTTGCATCAACCCGATGTGGTAGAAGATCGCCACCAGCACGCAGACCAGGATGATGGTGGCCGTGATGTTGAAGGCGAACACGAAGCCTCCGCCCCAATAGTTGCCCATCGTACCGTCGGGCTGTTGGGCGATCAGGCCACCGTAGACGAACGCGGCACCCTCCCGGGAGTAGTGTTCGATCTTCTCCATGCCCTTGCCCAGCCATTGGAAGAAGCGCGTGATGGGCGGCACCTTGAGCACGAAGACAGCGATGGCCACCTGCAACAGCAGGCCGCTGATGACCAGTCGCAGGTTGATGGCCTTGCGGTCGTTGCTCGCCAGGAAGGCGATGCCCAGGATCAAGGCGATGCCGAACAGTCCGGTGAAGCGTTCCATGCGGGGTGGTGGAAGGTCAGTTCTTGGCGGGTACGTCCTCGTTCGGATGCGTGATGGGGTCGATCACGTTGCGGCGTACCCAGCGGGGCCGCAGGATCGTGCCGATGAGGATGTACGGGTAGTAGCTCATCAGGCGCCACACGAAGGCGAGCTTGCCGGGGCCCACGCTGATGTACATGCCGAGGAAGTCGCGGAAGATGATCTCGGCGATGCCGCTGCCGCCGGGCGTGGGCATCAGCAGCACGATGAT
>DASWWQ010000055.1:0-9486 GCA_036405935.1 Flavobacteriales bacterium | reverse complement strand
AGTACTTGAACTTCAGCGAGGTGCCGCGCGGACCTTGGAAGCCGAGCATCACCGAGTGGAACAGGGGTTCGGTACGGTCGCTGAACCACACATCGAAGCGGTCCTTGCGGTCATCGTTCTCGAAGCGCTTCTCCTTGTATGCAAAGGGAAGTTCCAACTCGTATCCGGCGAACAACAGGCCTTTGTGCATCTTCCCGATCTTGATCCCCACGGGCACGCCCAGGGTGTACGAACGGAATTTGTAGCGCACATCGATGTCGGCCCCCGTGGGTTCGGGCGCATCGTAGATGAAGCCGAGGTTGCGTACGGAAAGACCGGTGAAGAAGCCGAACGACTGCGAGGCATCGTAGTTCGCCAGCATCTGCAGGTTGAAGAAGGGCGAGAAACGGACCACCGAACCCTTGTCGCTGCCATTGACATCGAGGATGGGCATCGAGAAGATCCACTCGCCGCTGCCGGTGAAGTACCATTCCTTGCTGCCGGGCAGTTCGCTTTCGGCCGGAGCTTGTTGGGCGAGAAGGGCAGGAGCCGCACCCAGCAGGAGGCCGAGTGCCAACAGGTGAGAGGAGGGGCGCATGAGGGGGATCGTTTGCTGGTAGGACGACCAGCCCCCACGACTTGTTACAGCCCTGCGTTCAAGGATGCGGCAAGGCCCGGATCGCCTGGTAGACGCGGTGCATCGGAAGGCCCATCACGGTGTAGAAGCTGCCATCGATACGTTCCACGGCCGTGTAGCCGATCCAGTCCTGCACGCCATAGGCTCCCGCGCGGTCCAGCGGCGGATGGTGTTCCACGTAGTAGCGGATCTCCGCTTCGTCCAAGGATCTGAAATGCACACGCGCCTCATCGGCGAAGCTGTGGATCCCGTTCGCGGTACGCAGGCAGACCCCGGTGATCACGCGATGTTCCCGGCCGGAGAGCAGCGTCAGCATACGTTGGGCGTCGGCTTCGTCCTCCGGTTTGTTCAGCAGCAGATCATCGAGCAGCACCGTGGTGTCCGCCGTGATCAACACCTGGTCCTTTTCGAGCTTGCCGGTCCACGCCTCCGCCTTCTTCCGCGCAAGGTGCTCGGCCACCTCGGCGTTCGGCATGCCAGCGGGCGGCGTCTCGTCCACATCGCTCCGCGTGATCTCCACCGGCAGATCAAGTCCTTGCAATAGCTGACGGCGGCGGGGCGAGGCGGACGCCAGGATCAGACGCCAAGGGAAGAGCGGCAACGGTGCGGACATGCCGCGAAGAACGGGCTTGCTCCGCGAAGGATCGATATCTCCGTTGCTTTGTACGCTCTCCATGCCTACGCGCACCTACATCCGCGACGGTCGTGCACCGGTGCCCACCGACCCGGAGCGAAGCGCGCTCATGAGCCGCATCCGTGGGAAGAACACGGGGCCGGAAAAGACCTTGCGCGCAGCCCTTTCCGCCGAAGGCATCCGGGGTTATCGCCTCCACTATACCGGAGCTCCGGGCCGGCCGGACATCACCTTCGTGGGCAAACGACTGGCGGTGTTCGTGCACGGCTGCTTCTGGCATGGATGTCCGCACTGCCAGCCACCGCGCCCCAAGAGCAACCGGAAGTTCTGGCACACCAAGCTCGACAACAACAAGGCCCGCGATGCCCGCAAGGTGCGCGAACTGCGGAAGGGCGGCTGGCGTGTGGTCACCATCTGGGAGTGCCGGTTGAAGAAGTCGCCACAGGCGCAGGTGTCGCGCGTGCGGAAACTGCTGGACGCAACACCGCAATCCTGAGGTGCGCGGTCCAAAGCACTGAACGCAGGGAGGGAAGTGGTGTACCGGGATCGTCACATCTTTGATCCATGCGCACGATACTCGTCCTGACCGCTCTTCTATCGGTCCACGTTCTTCCCGCCCAACAATGGAACTGGGCCGCCAGTGCCGGTGGTGGGGGGAATGTCGACTTCTGCCACGACATCGCCACGGACCGTCAGGGCAATGCCTACTGGGTGGGAAGCGCGAGCGGGGAGGTGGACTTCGGTTGCGCCACCTTGAACACCGGGAACAGCGACGTCCTCGGATTCCTGGCCAAGCGGGCGCCGGACGGAAGTTGCGTTTGGGTACGCGGCATCACCACCACGCTTTTCGAGGCATGGGCCTACGGCATCGCGATCGATGCACAGGATCGCATCTACATCACCGGACGCTTCCGGGGCAATGCCGATTTCGGCGGCGGCGTGACGCTCAACGGCTTCTCGGGGGACGACATCTTCCTGGCCCGCTTCGACACGGCCGGTACCTGCCTTTGGGCGCGCCGTGCGGGTAGCAGTTCCAATGATGAAGCCCGGGGCGTGGAGGTATCCCCCCAAGGCGACGTGTTCATCGCGGGCACATGCAACGGCACCTCGTTCACCTTCGACGCAACGGTGCTATCGAATCCGGGCAACTACAAGCAGATCGTGGTGGCGCGGTACGACAGCACCGGCACCGTGCAATGGGCCAAGGCGAGCACCGGGAACGGACAGGGTAAATCGGCGCGCGCCATCAGCGTGGTCAACGACCGCCTTTTCGTCACCGGCCAGGTGGGTGCCAGTGCGGCCACGTTCGACGGTACGGCGCTTACGCCGGGAGCCCAGGGTACCTTCCTCTATGTGCTGGCCACGGATCTGGATGGCAACGCCATGTGGGCACGCAGCTATGGTAGGGGGGATCACGAGGGCATGGGCATCAGTGCCGATTCGTTGGGCAATGTGTTCGTGGCCGGCCGGATGTGGGGGGATCTGTACCTACAGGACGACACGCTGAGTTCCGTGAGCAGCAACGATGATATCCTCGTGATGAAATTGGACCGGGACGGTGGATTCCAGTGGGCCCGGAGCACCGGCTCGTCCTTGCGCGACCTGGCTTGGGGGGTAGCGGCGGACGGCATGGGCAATGCGTATTTCGCCAGCCAGTTCCTGCAGACCATCGACTACTTCGGCACGTCGGTCACCTCACTGGGGGGTGAGGACATCCTCATCAGCAAGCTCGATGGCCAAGGCGACCTGGTGTGGGTGGCGCGGCCCAGCGGTTTCCAGCGCGATGTTCCGCTCTGCATCCATCGGCGCGCCGCAGCACCGCATGAGCTTTTCTTCGGTGGCTACTTCTGGGGATCCATCACCTACGGCAACACCACGATCGATGACGTGCTCAACGGCGATGCCATGATCGTGGCCGGTGTGGACACCACCTTTCACATCAGCAGCCAGAGCGCGGATGCCGGATGTCCGGCTGATTGCAACGGAGTGGTGCATGCTTTCGTCAACGGTGTCGCTCCCTTCTCCTTCGAATGGGAGAACGGAGATACCACTTCGACCATCAGCGGCCTCTGTGCGGGCACCTACACCGTGACCGTGACCGATGGCGAAGGACAGGTGGGTACGGCCACGGTGGTAGTGGGGGCGTATGCCGATCCGGGCTTCACCATCCAGCAGAGCGGCATGGATATCTGGGTGGATGGCGGCACGGCGTGGCAATGGTTCCATGATGGACTCTTGATCGCCGAAGGGAATGACTCGCTGACCCTGGAGACCGTCGGGGCATACCACGCTTGGGTGACGGACATCCACGGATGCAGTTGGAGCACGGATACCGTTGTGCTGCTCTCCACCGATGTGCAGACCGTGATCACGAGCGGTCTGCGGCTGTTCCCCAATCCGGTTCACGGCATGCTGCAGATCGAAAGCGGAACCACCGGACCGCTGACCGTGGAAGTGCTGGATCAATCCGGACGGGTCGTGGTCCGACGGACCTTCACTTCGGGCACCGGACGTCTATCGGTGGAGAACCTTCCGGCCGGTGCATACCTGCTGCGTAGCAGCGATGGACGACACGCTAAGTTGCTGGTGGAATAGCCTCCCGTTCAGCGTAGCTCCGGCACCAACGTGGGCAGGGCGGTTCCTTCGGCGTAGGCGTGGATGTTGCGCACCACCAGATCCGCCATGGCCGCGCGCGTCTGCACCGTGCTACTGCCCAAGTGCGGAAGCAGCACGACATTGTCCAAGGTGCGCAATGCTTCCGGCACATGCGGCTCATCGGCGAAGACATCCAGTCCGGCACTGGCGATCCTTCCCTGTTGAAGTGCAGCGATCAAAGCGGTTTCGTCCACCACCGAGCCACGCGCCACGTTGATCAATGTGCCGCTCGGGCCGAGGGCCTCCAGCACCTTCATGTCCACCAGTCCGTTGGTGTCCGGACCGCCGGGCAGGGTGAGCACGAGCACATCGCAAGCCTTGGCCAGGTCCAACAGGTCGCGGTGGTAGGCATAGGGAACCTCTTGCGGGTTGCGCCCATGATAGGCGATTCGCATGCCGCAGGCTTCCAGTCGCGCCGCCAAGGCCTTGCCGATGCGACCGAGACCCACGATGCCCACCATGCGGTCGATCAAGGTGTTCCCGAGCAGCGGGAAGGCACCTTCCGCCCATGCACCCGATCGGACGAAACGGTCGCCTTCACCCAACCGGCGTTGGGTCATCAGCACCAAGGCGAGTGCGAGGTCCGCGACATCATCGGTGAGCACGTCAGGGGTGTTCGTCACCGCAATGCCGCGTTCCTTGCAGTAGGGCAATGGAACACCATCATAGCCGACGCCTTGCACGGTGATCAGTTCCAGCGCAGGAAGAAGGTCGAGCACATCGGCATCCACCTCGTTCGCGCCGCCCATCACCAGCACATCGCAGGTGGCCAACGCTGAGGCTTGTTCACGGAGTGCCGCTTGGTCCGCTACATGATGCTGCGGGAAGCCCGCCAGCCCCGGGTGTTCGATCAAGGAGCGGAGGTCACCAAGGAAAAGCAGTTCGGCCATGGAACAAAGGTCGGCAGTCCCACTGCGCTCCACACTTCAGCCCTCACACACCTGCCGCCTCACCCTTGACACCGACCCGATCACACCCTCGGCGGTATCAACTTGTACACCACCGGCGTCACCAAGCGGCTCAGGAGCGTGCTGCTGATCAACCCGCCGATCAGTACGATGGCCAAGGGCGAGATCAGCGGATTGGTGCTCGCTGCGATGGGCAGGAGACCACCGATGGCCGTGAGGCTTGTAAGGACGATCGGTAGGAAACGCATCTCGCCCGCCTCGCGGATCGCCTGGTCCAGCGTGCGGCCTTCCGCGCGGAGCTGGTTGGTGAAGTCCACCAGTAGGATGGTGTTCTTCACCTCGATGCCCGCCAGTGCGATCAAGCCCACGATCGCCACGAAGCTGAGGCTGTTGCCGGTCATCCACAGCGCCAGCACCGCGCCCACGATGCCCAAGGGGATCACGCTCAGCACGATCAAGGTGCTCTTGAAGGTGCCGAACTCCAGCACCAGCACCGCGATGAACAGGAAGATGGTCGCGAGGATGATCGTACCGAAACCGCCGAAGCTGTCCTGGCGCGTCTCGATCTCGCCGCCCATGGTATAGCTGTATCCAGTGGGGAGCTGCTTCGCGTCCATCGCTTGGATCGTCGCGTTCAGGGCATCGTCCACGAGGAAGCCCTGTTGCACGAAGCTGCTCACCGACACGTAGCGGCGTTTTCCGAGGTGCTTGATCGTCTGCGGCGATGATTCCAGCTGCAGGTCGGCCACATGGCGCAGGGGGATGCTCTCGCCGCTCCGGCTGGTCACGTACAGGTCGTCGAACACATGCAGGTCCGCCCGTTGACCTTTGGGTACGGTGATCATCACTTCCCGTTCCGTGCCCTGCGGATCGTTGAAGGTTCCCATGCCCAAGCCGGCCACGGCCAAGCGCACCGTGCGGTCGACGTCCACCGTGGGGATGCCGAGCATGCTGGCCTTGTCGCGATCGATCCGCACCCGCAGGTCGCTCTTCAGGTTCGCCATCGGGTCGTCCACGTAGAGACTGCCGGGCATGGCCTTCAGCATGGCGGCCACCTCGGCGCTGATGCGGCGCAAGGTGTCCAGGTCCTCGCCGAAGATCCGCACCTCCACCGGCGCCAGTTGCGGTGGACCCTGTTCGAAGTCCTTCACCTCGATCTGCGCTCCGGGTATCCGGGCGAAGGTGTTGCGCAGCGCATCGATCACACGCAGTTTCTCCCGGGTGTCGGTGCGTTGGTGCAGTTGCACGAAGACCTGCGCGAAGTCGGTCCGTTCGTTCTCCGGCTGCACGTTGTAGTACACCTGCGGATTGCCCTTGCCCACGTTGGTGGTGTAGTACTGCACTTCCGGGCGTTGGGCCAGTTCGCGTTCCACGAGCCGGGCCAGGGTGTCCGTCTGAACCAGGTTGCTTTGGAGCGGCGCCACCACGTTCACCATGAACTGCGGTTTTTCCGAAGCGGGGAAGAGGCTGAATCCGATCACCTTCATCAGACCCAACGAAGCGACGAAGATGCCGAAGGCCACCACCAAGGTCGTGCGCGGATGGCGCAGCGAGCGCTCCAACAAGGGCGCATAGGTCGCGTGGATCCCGCGCTTCAGGGCACGCAGCACGGCGTTGCCTTCCGCGTGCGTATGGGCCTTGAGCAGGCGTATGGAGAGGAAGGGCACGATGGTGAGCGAGACGAACATGCTGGCCACCACGCTCAGGATCACGGCCAGCGGCAGACTGCGGATGAACTCACCGCTCGCCTCGGGCATCAACGTCAGCGGCATGAAGGCGATGCACAGCGTCACCGTGCAGCCGATCACCGCCACGCCGATCTCCTTCACCGCACCGAGCACGGCATCCATGGGTTTCTTGCCTTCGCGGAGCCACCGTTCGATGTTCTCCACCACCACGATGCTGTCGTCCACCAGCAGCCCCAGCGCCACCACCAGGCCCACGATGCTCAGCTGGTTCAGGGAGAAGCCCATCGCGTTCAGCATGATCACGCCCATCGCCAGCGACAACGGGATCGAGATCATCACTACCAGCGAGGCGCGGTTTCCCAGCGGCAACAGCGTCAGAAGCACCAGGAAGATCGCGATCGCGAAGTCACGGCCCAAGTGGCCCAGCCGGAAGTTCACGGCCTCGGCCTGATCGAAGTGCTGCTCCAAATCCACGTTCTCCGGGAGTTGCCCGCGGAACTTCTCCAGCACCGGCAGGTAGGCCTCCTGCGCCGCGCTGATGTTCATGCCGCTCTTCATCGCCGCGTTCACGATCACGCTCCGGTGCCCGTTCAGCCGGGTGATGTGGCGGTCTTCCGCATACGCGTCCGTCACCTGTGCCACATCGCGCAGCAGCGTATTGCGCCCATCCGCGGTGGCCACCACGGTGCGCGCGACATCGGCCGCATCCACGTAGCTGCCGCTGGTCTTCACGTTCAGCGTCTTCGTACCCACGTCCACGCTACCGCCCGGAATGTTGGCCATCTCGCTCTGCACCGCACCGATCACCTGCGCCAGCGGGATGTTCAGCCGTGCCATTTTCTCCAGTTGCAGGTCGATCCGCACCGTGGCATCGGGCAGGCCGTTCACCTCCACCTTCTTCAGCATACGCACGGTCTCCAACTCCTCCTGCAGGCGCTCGGCCTGTTCCTTCAGCACGCGGCGTGGCGCGTTCTCGCTCACCAACGCCACCTGTAGCACGTTCACGGTGCTCGGAGTGGCTTTCTGCACCTCGATGCTGTGCACATCCGCCGGGAGCTCTGCACGCAGCGCGTTGATCTCCTGCACCAGCTCCTGATGCTTCCGATCCACGTCCACGCCGTAGATCGCATCCACGCGGATCACCGCCACACCGTCCTTGATGGTGCTGTAGACCCGCTTGATGTCGTCCAGCTCGGTGACGCGCTTCTCGATCGGATCCACCACCAGGTTCTCCATATCCTCCGGACTGGTGCCGGGATACACGGCCACGATCGGGTAGATCGGTGCGTTCATCTCGGGGTCCTCCGCGCGCGGCATGCCCAGCAGCGTGCTGATGCCCACCACCACGATCATCAGGAAGATGACCAGCGTGAACGGACTGTTCTTAACGGCGTATCGGGTGATCCACATGGGTCAAATGCTTGAGTGCGGTGAATGGGAGTTGGTGGATAGCGGATGGGACAGGAGTGGCGTACCATTCACCAACTCCCATTCGCCATTCACCGTATTCGGTATTCGGGCGTGCCCCATTCCCCCGCACATCCCACGCACGGGTCGCGTGCGGAGTTCATCCCGGCCCACGAGCCGGGACTGTAGCTGCTTCGTCTCATCGCTTGCTGCACCGGCTCCGGGGTCTGCTCGTTCCTCGCAGCCTCCTCGCTCGGGCGTCACCAGCGCTTCGCCTTCAGCAGGCTGCCGCTCCGCCCGCTCACGCGGGAGGACAGTTCCGGGGACATCGATCGGGCGCATGGAGTTGGACTGTGTCGTTATTTTCTCTGACTTGCCACGTACTCACGGTTCGTGTGCCATGACACATTGGAAATGGCTGGAATGCTATTCAGCGAATCATCGATCGTCTTGACCGCTTCTTGGATCGTTGTAGTGCGATCCGGTCCGATTCGGAACCAACGCTTTTGGACTTCGACGATCAAAAGCCATCTGTCAGGCTTCTGAAGAAGAACTGATGACTTCCGACCGGACAGGGATGGAAACTCAAATCGCCAACCATAGAAGCTGTGCTGCACCGATTCTGATGCGCCCTTGGTCCTTGAAGCTATCAGCTCAGAGATGTTCTTACCAGCAGGCACTATGATCTCACCTGCATCGTCTTCCGTCGAATCATCTGGAAGTAGACAATCAAACGTTGCAAAGTTCCTGGTCATGGGTGGTCTTGCTTTCTTCTGGTAGATGATGATCTCATTGTCTGATCATCTGATCGTCACCGCGCTCCCCTCCGTTAAATACGGCCCGCCCTTCACGATCAAGGCTTGCGTGCTGTCGATTCCGCTCACCAGGACATGCGTGTTCGTGATGGCATGCACCTTCACCGAGCGTTTATGTGCCTTGCCCTCCGCCGCGACGAACACATAGCCTTGATCCTCGTCGCCATCGAGCAACGCCTCATAGGGGATCGCGATCGCATCGGCGCGGCCCTGCGTGCGGATCTTCGCCTTGCCGTAAAGACCACTGGCCAGTTGCGCCACCGGATCGATGATCCGCAGTTCCACCTGGAAGGCGCCTGAGCGCTGGTCGGCGCCCATGCTCTTGCTGCTGACCACGGCCGTCATCGTTCGGCCCGCGAAGGCATCGGCCTGGACCGTAGCACTGTCACCCATGGCGATGCCCGCCCAATCCTTATCGCTCAGGCCGGCCTTCAGCAGCCACTTGCCCTTACCGGCGCCGTTCACCATGAGCACCGGGCTGCCCGCACCCACGAGCTGACCTTCGTTCACGAACTTCCGCAGCACGAAGCCATCACCGCTCGCACGGATCTCCGCATGCCGCCGACCGTATTGCGCGGCGGTCAGTTGCTCCTTCGCCACACCCAGACCGGTGCGCGCGTTCTGCACGGTCTCCAGGCTGACCACGCTGTCGGTATGGAGCGCTTCGGCGCGTTGCAGATCGCGCTGGGCCTTCTCGAACCCCAACTGTGCCTGCTGCACCTGCGCATCGATGTTCGTCGGCTCCAGCGTGGCCAACAGTTGA
>DASWWQ010000054.1:0-29704 GCA_036405935.1 Flavobacteriales bacterium | reverse complement strand
GCATTTCCGATGGTGATGCCATAACCCGGCTCCAAGGGACGGAACTCGAAGGTGCCGCGCTGGTCATCGGATTCGATCATCACGACCTTGTCGGGCCGCTGGAAATCTAGGATGGGCATGATATGCGCTCTTGGGTTTGGGTTCTTACTTGGAGTACAGTTCCACGATCAGCTGCTCGCGGATGTTCTCGGGGATCTGGGCGCGCTCGGGCACGCTGATCAACTTCCCCGTGAACGTGGTGGCATCGAAGTCCAGCCAGTCGAAACGTTTGCTGTTCACCGACACGCTGTTGGTGATGGCCTCCAAGGTGCGGCTACGCTCGCGCACGGCCACGGAGTCACCGGGACGAAGGGAATAGCTGGGGATGTTCACCACCTGCTTGTTGACCGTGATGTGGCCGTGGCTCACCAACTGGCGTGCTGCGCGGCGGGTGGGGGCGATGCCCAAGCGGAACACGGTGTTGTCCAAGCGTGTTTCGCAGAGCTGGAGCAGTGTCTCACCGGTGATGCCCTTCTTGCTGGCGGCCGTCACGAACATCTTCTCGAACTGGCGCTCGAGGATGCCGTAGATGTACTTGGCCTTCTGCTTCTCCTGCAGCTGGGTGCTGTATTCGCTCTCCTTCTTCCGGCGCTTGGCGGTGAGGCCGTGCTGGCCGGGGGCATGGGGCTTGCGCTCCATCCACTTGTCCGGGCCGAAGATGGGCTCCTTGAATTTCCGGGCGATCCGGGTCTTGGGTCCTGTGTAACGTGCCATTCTTCTTTGCTTTTGGGTGCGTCCAGCGCACCAACACCGGAACGTGCGTCCACACGCTCCTACGGGGTTATTAGACGCGGCGCTTTTTGGGTGGACGGCAGCCGTTGTGGGGCATGGGTGTCAGATCGATGATCTCGGTGACCTCCACGCCGCTGTTGTGCAGGGCACGGATGGCGCTCTCGCGCCCGCCTCCCGGGCCTTTCACGAAGACCTTCACCTTGCGCAGGCCGAGGTCGAAGGCTTCGCGTGCGGCCTCCTCGGCACTCACCTGCCCGGCGTAGGGCGTGTTCTTCTTGCTGCCCCGGAAGCCGAGCTTGCCGCTGCTGGCCCAGCTGATCACCTCGCCCTTGTTGTTGGTGAGGCTGATGATGAGGTTGTTGAAGGTGGCGCGGATGTGGGCCTGTCCGAAGGCCTCCACATGCACGTTCTTCTTCTTCTTCTTGCCGGCGGCAGCACCGCCCTTGGTTTCGTTCTTCGCCATGATCAGACCTTATTTGGTCACTTTCTTCTTGTTCGCGACTGTCTTGCGCTTGCCCTTGCGGGTGCGGCTGTTCGTCCGGGTACGTTGACCGCGTACGGGCAACCCGTTGCGGTGGCGTTGGCCACGGTAGCTGTTGATGTCGATCAGGCGCTTGATGCTCAACTGCACCTCGCTCCGAAGGGCACCCTCGGTCTTGATGTGCTCGTTGATGTAGGTCCGGATACGGCCCTGTTCCTCATCGGTCCATTCCTCCACAACGGTGTCGGGATCCACCTCAACGGCCTCCAGGATGGAGAGCGCGGTGCTGCGGCCGATGCCGTAGATGTACGTGAGGCCGATGCAGCCCCGCTTCTGTTTGGGTAGGTCGATACCTGCGATACGTGCCATGCTCGTTCGTTTATCAGCCTTGACGCTGTTTGAACTTGGGGTTCTTCTTGTTGATGATGTACAGACGTCCCTTGCGGCGCACCAACTTGCAGTCGGCGGAACGTTTCTTCAATGAGGCCCTGATCTTCATGGGTCGGTTGTTCTTTCTCGGTCAGCTCTTGTATCGGAAGGAGATGCGGCCCTTGCTCAGGTCGTACGGGCTCATCTCCACCTTCACCTTGTCCCCCGGAAGGATCCGGATGTAGTGCATCCGCATCTTGCCGGAGATATGGGCAACGATCACGTGACCGTTCTCCAATTCCACACGGAACATGGCATTGCTCAACGCCTCCTTGATGACGCCGTCCTGCTCGATGTTCCCCGTTTTGCTCATTCCTTGTTTTCCTTTTCCGTTCGTTCCTTCCGCGACGCGTTCGCTCACGCCCCGATCAATTCCCCTTTCTGTTTCAGCACATCCTCGATGTAACTGAACGTTGACAAGACCTCCGGCTTTCCCGGCCGTACGACGACGGTGTGTTCGAAATGCGCGCTGGGGGCTCCGTCCCGTGTCACCACGGTCCAACCGTCCTCCAACTGCCGCACCTCCTTGCTGCCCATGTTCACCATCGGTTCGATGGCCAGCACGTTGCCGCTCGTGAGCCGAACGCCGCTTCCCCGTTTACCGTAGTTCGGCACTTCGGGGGCCTCGTGCAGCTTCCGCCCCACGCCATGCCCCACCAGTTCGCGCACCACGCCGTACCGATTGGCCTCCGCGTGCTGCTGCACCGCGTAGCCGATATCGCCCGTCCGGTTGTTCTCCACCGCTTGGGCGATGCCGAGCACCAGGCATTCCTGGGTCACGCGCAGCAACTGCTTCACGGGGGCAGCCACTTCACCGATGCAGAAGGTGTAGGCGCTGTCGCCATAGAACCCGTTCATCAGCACGCCGCAGTCCACACTGGCCACATCCCCGTCCTTCAGGATGCGATCGCCCGGCAGTCCATGCACCACCTCCTCGTTCACGCTGATCAACAACGTGGAGGGGCAGCCGTACAACCCTTTGAAGCCCGGAACGCCACCGTGGTCACGGATGAACTGTTCCGCCAGCTCATCGAGCCGCTGCGTAGTGACCCCGGGACCGATGTGGCGCGCCACTTCCGCCAAGGTCTTCCCAACAAGCAAAGAACTCTCCCTCACCAGCGCGATGTCGTCATCGCTGAGGATATGCACCGCTTTCGCCATGCCTATCCCGTCGCCATGCTGTACGCAGCGCTCGTCCTTCCTTTGATACGACCCGACTTCATCAGGCCGTCGTAATGCCTCATCAACAAATGGCTCTCGATCTGTTGCAGCGTGTCCAACAACACACCCACCATGATCAACAACGAGGTTCCACCGAAGAACTGGGCGAAGCCCTGCTTCACGCCCGCGGCGATCGCGAAGGCCGGCAGGATCGCCACCAGGCCCAGGAAGATCGCGCCCGGCAGGGTGATGCGGCTCAGCAGGTCATCGATGTAGCCGGCGGTCTGCTTACCGGGCTTCACACCGGGCACGAAACCTCCGTTGCGCTTCATGTCGTCGGCCAACTGGTTGGGGTTCACCGTGATCGCCGTGTAGAAGTACGTGAACGCCACCACCATCAGGAACAGCGTCAGGTTATAGCCCACGCTCTCGTAACGACTGAAATTCAACATCCACTGGGGAGGTTCGCCGTTCCACCATGGAGCTTGGGCGATGTACATCGGGATGAGCACGATGGCTTGGGCGAAGATGATGGGCATCACCCCGGCGGCATTGACCTTCAGGGGGATGTAGTTCCGTACACCACCGAACTGCTTGTTGCCCTGCACACGCTTCGCGAACTGCACCGGGATCCGCCGTGTACCCTGCACCAGCAGGATATTCCCGGCGATGATCAACAACCAGATCACGACCTCGAGCAGGATCACCACCAAGCCTCCCGAACCGGTGGTACGGCTGATGAACTCCTGAAGGAACGATTCCGGAAGGCGGGCGAGGATGCCGACCATGATGATCAGCGACACGCCGTTGCCCAGCCCACGCTCGGTGATGCGCTCACCGATCCACATCACGAACAAGGTGCTGGCCGTCAGGATGACGACGCTGGTGGGCATCCACAGCGCTCCGGTCCCGCGAGCGGCCTCATCCACATAGGTGTAGATATAACCGGGGGCCTGGAAGATGCAGATGAGGATGGTGATGTACCGGGTGAACTGGTTGATGCGACGGCGTCCGCTCTCCTCCCGCTGCATCTTCTGCACGGTGGGCACCGCGATGCCCGCCAACTGCATGATGATGCTCGCGCTGATGTAGGGCATCACGCCCAGCGCGAAGATGCTCGCGCGGGTGAAGGCCCCACCGGTGAAGATGCTCAAGAGGTCCACCAGACCGGTCCCACCCGACGTACCGCTCGCCAAACGGGCGCTATCCACTCCGGGGAGCACCACGAAGCTGCCGATCCGGTACACCAGCAGCAGACCCAACGTGATCAGGATCCGCTTGCGCAGCTCCTCGATCCGCCAGATGTTCTGGATGGTTGTGATCAGGTTCTTCATGTTCAACCGTTCACGGTCTCCACTTTACCTCCCTTGCCTTCGATGGCGGTCTTGGCGGCGGCGCTGAAGGCATGGGCCTTCACCTCCACGGCTCCCTTGAGCTCACCGCGACCGAGGATCTTCACCAGGTCGTTGCGACCGATGAGACCGTTCTGGCGAAGCACCTCGGGGTCGATGACCTTCAGGCCATGCTTGTCGGCGAGGGATTGCAGGGCATCCAAGTTCAGGCCCTTGTACTCCACCCGGGTGGGGTTGGTGAAGCCGAACTTCGGTACGCGGCGTGCCAACGGCATCTGACCGCCCTCGAAGCCGCGCTTCCGGCTGTTGCCCGAACGGCTACCAGCGCCCTTGTGGCCACGCGTGCTCGTGCCGCCACGTCCGCTGCCTTGGCCTCGGCCGATGCGTTTCTCCTTCTTGGTGGCCCCTTCGGCCGGCTTCAATACGCTCAGGTCCATGGTCTGTTCTCTTTGATCGTTCAGGCTTCGCTCACGCTCACCAGGTGGCTCACTTTGGCCACCATGCCGCGCACTTGCGGGGTGCCCTCCACTTCCGCCTTGCTGCCGATACGGCCCAGGCCCAACGCCTTCAGCGTTGCTTTCTGGCGTGCCGGACACTTGATCTGGCTACGCGTCTGGGTGATGATGATCTTGCTCATTGCTGTTCCGTTCCGCCGTGCGGTCCGGTGCTGTTATCCGTTGAAGACTTTGTTGAGGTCCACCCCGCGCTGGCCGGCCACGGTGGAGGCGTCACGAAGGTCCGTGAGGGCCTCGATGGTGGCCTTCACCACATTGTGGGGGTTACTGCTGCCCTTGCTCTTGGCCAGCACATCCGTGATGCCGACGCTCTCCAGCACGGCGCGCATGGCACCACCGGCGATCACGCCCGTACCGTGGGCCGCGGGCTTCAGCAGTACGCGTGCTCCGGCGAACTTGCCCTCCTGCGTGTGGGGGATCGTCCCTTTGCGCACGGGCACCTTCACCAGGTTCTTCTTGGCGTCGTCGATGCCCTTGGCGATGGCCTCCTGCACTTCCTTGGCCTTGCCTAAGCCGTGGCCCACCACACCGTTCTCGTTCCCCACCACCACGATGGCGGCGAAGGTGAACGTGCGACCACCCTTGGTGACCTTGGTCACGCGGTTGAGCGCGACGAGCTTGTCCTTCAGCTCGAGGTCGCTGCTCTTGACCTTATTGAGATCCGTTCCTGCCATGTTGCTGTTCCGATCAGAAATTGAGACCTGCTTCGCGGGCCGCTTCGGCCAACGCCTTCACACGTCCGTGGTAGAGATATCCGTTGCGGTCGAAGACGACCTTCTCGATGCCGGCGGCCTTGGCCTTCTCGGCGATGGCGCGACCCACCAGTTTGGCCTGCTCCACGCCGGATGCACCGTGCGCTTTGCCGTCCTTCAGGCTGCCGGCGCTCACCAGCGTACGGCCCTCCAGGTCGTCGATCACCTGTACATAGATGTCCGCGTTGCTGCGGAAAACCGACAGGCGTGGACGCTCCGTGGTCCCCCGAAGGAACTTGCGGATGTTGGTCTTGATGCGTTCGCGACGTGCGATCTTGTTCTTTGCCATGGTCGATGCTCTTATTTGCCCGCGGCTTTACCGGCCTTGCGGCGAACGTTCTCACCCACGAAGCGGACACCCTTGCCTTTGTACGGCTCCGGTTTGCGCAACGAGCGCAGCTTGGCGGCGACCGCCCCGATGAGCTGCTTGTCCACGCTTTCCAAGCGGATGATGGGGTTCTTCCCTTTCTCCTGTGCTGCGGCCACCTTCACTTCGGCGGGCAGTTCCAAGGTGATGTTGTGCGAATAGCCCAAGGAGAGCTGCAGTTGCTGGCCCTTGGCGGTGGCGCGGTAACCCACACCCACCAGTTCCTGCTCAACCACGAAGCCCTCGCTCACGCCCTTCACCATGTTGGCCACCAGGGCACGGTACAGACCGTGCATGGAGCGATGGTGCTTGAGGTCGGTGGCGCGCTCGAAGGTCACTTCCGTACCCTCCTGCTTCACCTTGATCGACGGATCGATGGTCTGGACCAAGGTGCCCTTGGGGCCCTTCACGGTCACCACGTTCTTGTCGCTGACGGCGATCTGCACCCCGTTGGGTACGCTGATCGGTGCTTTTCCTATGCGGCTCATCTCGTCGTCGTGTTAGCTCACGTAGCAGATCACTTCACCGCCCACGCCCAGGTTGCGTGCCTCCTTGTCGGTGATCACACCCTGGCTGGTGCTGATGATGGCCACGCCCAGGCCGTTGAGCACACGCGGCAGTTCACCGGTGGGAGCGTATTGGCGCAGACCGGGGGTGCTCACCCGTTTCAGTTCCGAGATGGCACTGCGGCGGTCCTTGCCGTACTTCAGGGCGATCTTGATCATGCCCTGCTTGTTGTCGTCCTCCAGCTTGTAGCTGAGGATGTAGCCTTTGTCGTAGAGGATACGCGTGATATCCTTCTTGAGGCCGCTGGCCGGGATCTCCACCACTTTCTTGCGGGCCATGATGGCGTTGCGCAAGCGGGTGAGGTAATCGGCGATGGGATCGGTCATCATGGTCTTGTCGTGTTGATAGTGCGGGTCGACGCTTGAACGTCCCCCTTACCAGCTGCTCTTGGTGACACCCGGGATCTTGCCTTCGAGGGCCATGTTACGGAACATGTTCCGGGAGATGCCGAACAGGCGGATGTACCCCTTCGGACGACCCGTGAGCTGACAGCGGTTGTGCTTGCGCACGTAGCTGCTGTTGGCGGGCAACTTCTGCAGGCCCTCCCAATCACCGGCTGCTTTCAGCGCAGCGCGCTTGGCGGCGTACTTCTCCACCATCCTGGCGCGCTTGCGTTCGCGTGCCTTCATGCTTTCCTTGGCCATGGTAGCTGGTCTTCTTCTGATTACTTGGTGAAGGGGAAGCCGAACGCGGTCAACAGCGCCTTGGCCTCTTCGTCGGTCTTCGCGGTGGTCACGAACGTGATGTCCATGCCTTGGATGCGCGTGGTCTTGTCGATGTCGATCTCCGGGAAGATGATCTGCTCCTTCACCCCGAAGGTGAAGTTGCCGCGGCCATCGAAACCGGTGCCTTTCACCCCACGGAAGTCACGGGTACGGGGCAGGCTCACCGCGATCAGGCGGTCGAGGAAGTCGTACATGCGCTCGCCCCGGAGGGTGACACGGGCACCGATGGGCATGCCCTTACGCAGCTTGAAGTTGCTGATGTCCTTCTTGGATACGGTGGGAACGGCCTTCTGTCCGGTGATGGCGGTCATCTCCGTCACGGCGTTCTCCACGATCTTCTTGTCGCCGACGGCACTGCCGAGGCCTTGGTTCACGCTGATCTTCACCAAGCGTGGCACTTGCATGGAGCTCTTGTACTTGAACTCCTTCTGCAGGGCGGGCACCACCTCGTCGGTGTACTTCGCCTTCAAACGGGGGCTGTAGGTGATCATCACTTCTTGGCCGTTTTCTTGGTCTTCACGATCCGCTCGAGCTTGCCGTCCTTGCCGGCCTTACGACCCACGCGACCGGGGGTACCGCTCTTCGCATCGATCAGCATGAGGTTGCTGATGTGGATGCCGCCCTCCTTCTCCACGATACCGCCCTGGGGCGTGGCCGTGGTGGGCTTCGTGTGCTTCTTGTTGATGTTGAGGCCCTCGACGACGGCGCGGCCGGTGGTGCGGTCCACCTCGAGCACGCGGCCCTCCTTGGTGCGGTCCTCTCCGGCGAGCACCTTCACCATGTCGCCTTTCTTGATGTGTGTCTTCTTCTGCATGGCTGCTTCTCTACTTAGAGCACCTCGGGGGCCAATGAGATGATCTTCATGAACTTCTTCTCGCGCAGCTCCTTGGCCACGGGGCCGAAGATGCGGGTGCCCTTCATCTCGCCCGCGGCGTCCAACAGCACTACGGCGTTGTCGTCGAAGCGGATGTAGCTGCCGTCCTTCCGACGGGTCTCCTTGCGGGTGCGCACCACCACGGCCTTGTGCACGGTGCCTTTCTTGGTGCCGCCGTTGGGCAGGGCATCCTTGATGCTCACCACCACGGTATCGCCGATGTGGGCGTAGCGTCGCTTGGTACCGCCCAGCACACGGATCACCAGCACTTCGCGGGCTCCGCTGTTGTCGGCGACGTTGAGTCGTGATTCCTGTTGGATCATGGTTCCGGGTCGTAATTACTTGGCGCGTTCCACCACTTCCACCAGGCGCCAGCGCTTCAGCTTGCTGATGGGGCGCGTTTCCATGATGCGGACGGTGTCGCCCACATGGGCCTCCTTCTTCTCGTCGTGCGCCATGAACTTGCTCGACAGCTTCACGAACTTCCCGTACTTGGGGTGCATCACCCGGCGTTCCACCATCACGACGATGCTCTTGTTCATCTTGTCGCTGGTGACGATGCCGACGCGCTCCTTGCGCAGGTTGCGGTCAACGGCTACGGCTTCGGTGCTCATTTCTTGGCGGTATTGGCGAGCTCGCGCTTGCGGAGTTCGGTGAGGATGCGGGCCACCTCCTTCTTCTTGGAGCGCAGCTGCATGGGGTTCTCGATGGGGCTCACGGCGTGGCTGGAGCGCAGCTTGCCGAGCGTTCCACGCTCGTCCTGCAGCTTGTCCTGCAACTCCACCAGGGTGAGGCCTTTCAGGTCTGTGACTTTCTTCTTCATGGCTCGCTCTTATTGACCGTCGTAATCCTCGCGGGTGACGAACTTGGTCTTGATCGGCAGCTTCTGTGCGGCGAGGCGCAGGGCCTCCTTGGCGGTGGCCATGGGCACACCATCGGCCTCGAAGATGATCCGGCCGGCGTGGCACACGGCCACCCAGTGGTCCAGGGACCCCTTGCCCTTACCCATACGCACCTCGGCGGGCTTGCTGGTCACGGGCTTATCGGGGAACACCTTGATCCACACCTGACCTTCACGCTTCATGTGACGCGTGAGGGCCACACGGGCCGCTTCGATCTGACGGCCGGTGAGCCATACGCTCTCCATCGCCTTGAGGCCGAAGGATCCCAGGGCTACGCGGTGTCCGCGCTGGGCCTGTCCCTTCATACGGCCCTTGTGCATATTGCGGCGCTTGCTGCGCTTCGGTTGCAACATGGCTCTTAGTTGTTAGAACGATTACCTCCACCACGGTTCGCGCCGCCTCCGCGACGATCACCACCACCTCCGCCGCCGAAGCGACGCTCGCCACCGGGGCCGCCTCCACGGCGATCACCACCGGGGCCACCGCGACGATCGCCGCCGCGACGTTCCGGACGATCGCCGCCGCCGCCCATACGGGGACCTGCGGGACCTCCTTTCGCCTGGCCCACGTTCGGGCTCAGGTCACGCTTACCGAACACCTCGCCACGGCAGATCCAGCACTTCACGCCGATGCGACCCATCTTGGTGTGCGCCTCGGTGATGGCGAAATCGATGTCGGCACGCAGGGTGTGCAGGGGCACGCGGCCCTCGCGGTACTTCTCCACACGGGCGATCTCCGCACCGTTCAGGCGACCGCTCACCTGCACGCGGATGCCCTCGGCACCCATGCGCATCGTGCTGGCCACGCTCATCTTCATCGCACGGCGGAAGCTGATCCGTCCTTCAAGCTGGCGAGCGATGCTGTCGGCCACCAGACGGGCGTCCAGTTCGGGGCGCTTGATCTCGAAGATGTTGATCTGCACGTCCTTGCCCGTGAACTTCTTCAGTTCCTCACGCAGCTTGTCCACTTCAGCGCCGCCCTTGCCGATGATGACGCCGGGGCGGGCGGTGTTGATCGTAACGGTCACCAGTTTCAGGGTGCGCTCGATCACGATCTTGGCCACGCTCGCCTTCTTCAGGCGGGCCATGAGGTACTGACGGATCTTCTCGTCCTCGACGAGCTTCTCGCTGTAATCGTTGCCGCCGAACCAATTGCTGTCCCAGCCCTTGATGAAGCCGAGGCGCTGGCCGATCGGGTGTGCTTTCTGTCCCATTGCTCTATTCTCGGCTTACTTGGTGTCGACGATCAGGGTGACGTGGTTGCTGCGCTTGCGCATGCGGTAGGCGCGGCCTTGGGGAGCGGGGAGCATGCGCTTGAGGCTGGTGCTCTCGTCCACCATGATGGTCTTCACCACCAGTTCCGTATCGCCGGCCTTCTGGCCTTCGTTCTTGGCCTCCCAGTTGGCGATGGCGCTCCGCAGGAGCTTCTCCATCGGCTTGCTGGCGTGGCGCGTGTGGAACTGGAGGATGCCCAGTGCCTTGCCCACTTCCAGACCCCGGATGTTGTCGGCCACCTGGCGCATCTTGCGCGGGCTGGTGGGCACGTTGCTGAGCTTCGCCACGGCCACGGTCTTCATGGCCTCCTTCCGCTTGTCAGCTGCGATCTTCTTACGCGCTCCCATGGTTACGACTTGTTGTTACCGGCGTGTGAACGGAAGGTGCGCGTGGGAGCGAACTCGCCCAGCTTGTGGCCCACCATGTTCTCCGTCACGTAGACCGGGATGAACTTGTTGCCATTGTGCACGGCGAAGGTCAACCCCACGAACTCCGGCGTGATGGTGCTCGCGCGGGACCAGGTCTTGGTCACGGCCTTCTTTCCCGACTTCTGCATGTCGGACACACGCTTCGCCAGCTTGTAGTGGACGAACGGTGGTTTCTTGAGTGAACGGCTCATCTGCTATTCGGGGATCAGGCGACCTTCTTGTCGTTGGCGCGCTGGATAATGAACTTGTTCGAAGTACGCTTCGGCTGACGCGTCTTCTTGCCTTTGGCCAACAGGCCCTTGCGGCTGCGGGGGTGACCACCGGAAGCGCGGCCCTCGCCACCACCCATCGGGTGATCGACGGGGTTCATGGCCACCGCACGGGTGCGGGGGCGACGGCCCTGCCAGCGGCTGCGGCCGGCCTTACCGCTCTTCTGCAGCATGTGCTCGCTGTTGCCGACGGTGCCCACCGTGGCCATGCAGGCCACCAGCACCATGCGGATCTCGCCGCTCGGCATCTTCAGCGTGGCGTAACGGCCTTCGCGGGCGTTCAGCTGGGCGAAGGTACCGGCGCTGCGGGCGAAGGAACCACCCTTGCCGGGCTGCAGTTCGATGTTGTGCACCAGCGTACCCAGGGGGATATCGCTGAGGGGAAGCGCGTTGCCCACTTCGGGGGGAACACCCTTGCCGCTGACGATCTTCTGGTCCACCTTCAGGCCCGTGGGCGCGAGGATGTACCGCTTCTCGCCGTCGGGGTACTGGATCAGGGCGATACGGGCGCTACGGTTCGGATCGTACTCGATCGTCTTCACCGTACCCTCGATACCATGCTTGTTGCGCTTGGTGTCGATGAGGCGATAGCGCTGTTTGTGACCACCGCCGATGTAGCGCATGGTCATCTTGCCCGAATTGTTACGGCCACCGCTCTTGTTGCGGCCGGAGGTCAGGCTGGCTTCGGGAACGTTCGTCGTAACGCCCTCGAAGTCGGTGATCACCTTGTGGCGGGTGCCGGGGGTGACGGGGTTCAGTTTGCGGATACCCATTGCTCGCGAGGACTATCAGATGTTGCTGTAGAGATCGATGGTCTCACCCTTCTTCAGGGTGACGATGGCCTTCTTCCAGGCACCGGTGCCACCGCGGAGGATGTTCGTCTTGGTATAGCGGGTGCGGTCCTTGCCGCGCACGATCATCGTGCGCACGTCCAACACTTCAACGCCGTACTCCTTCTTCACCGCTTCGCGGATCTCGACCTTGTTGGCCTTGCGGTCCACCACGAAGCCGAACCGGTTCTCCTTCTCGCTCTGCGCGGTGATCTTCTCGGTGATGAGGGGGCGGATCAGGATGCTCATGGCTTACTTGGTGAGATTTGCTTCCAAGGGGGCGATCGCATCCTGGGCGATCAGCACACGCTTGGCGTTCATGATGTCGTAGGTGCTCACCTCCGAAGCGGTGACCACGCGGGCGCCCTGGATGTTGCGCGCGCTCAGCAGCACGTTCTCGTCGTACGCGGCCACCACGAACAGCGACTTGCGATCGGTGAGTTCGAAGGCCTTCAGCATCGCTGCGTACTCCTTGGTCCTCGCCGTCTTCAGCTTCAGTCCGTCCAGCACGGCGATGGCACCATCCTTCGCCTTGTGCGTCAGGGCACTGCGGCGGGCGAGGTCCTTCACCTTCTTGTTCAGCTTGAACTCGTAGTTGCGGGGCTTGGGACCGAAGACGCGTGCACCACCCTTGAAGAGCGGGCTCTTGATGGAGCCCTTGCGGGATCCGCCCGTGCCCTTCTGGCGATGCAGCTTCTTGGTGGAACCGCTCACCTCGCTCTTCTCGAGCGTCTTGGCGGTGCCTTGACGCTTGTTCGCCAGGTGCTGCTTCACGTCCAGCCAGATGGCGTGGTCGTTGGGCTCAACCGCGAAAACCGCATCGTTGAGCTTGGCCTTCTTGCCGGTGGACTTTCCGTCCGCGCTGTGGATATCGAGCTCCATCTTACTTCCAAATGATCACCGTGCTGCCCGTGGCACCGGGGACGGAGCCGCGCACGAGCACGAGGTTCTTTTCCAGATCGATCTTCACCACCTTGAGGTTCTCCGTGGTGATCTTGTCATTGCCCGTGCGGCCGGCCATACGCAGGCCCTTGAACACGCGCGAGGGGTAGGACGAACCACCCAGGGAACCGGGGGCGCGGCTACGGTCGTGCTGGCCGTGGGTGGCTTCACCCACACCGCTGAAACCGTGGCGCTTCACCACACCTTGGAAGCCCTTGCCCTTGCTGGTGCCGGTGACGGTGACGAAGGAGCCCTCCTCGAAGATGCTCGCATCCACCTTGTCGCCCAGCTTCAGCTCCTGCTCGAACTCCTTGAACTCATGCGACTTGCGCTTGGGCGTGGTGTTGGCCTTCTTGAAGTGGCCGATCAGTCCGGCCGGGGTGTTCTTCTCACGACGCTCGATGGCCGCCAGCTGCACCGCAGCGTAGCCGTCCTTTTCCACGGTCTTCACCTGCGTCACCACGTTGGGTTCCGCTTCCAGCACCGTGCAGCCCACCAGTTGCCCGTCCGTATCGAACAGGCTGGTCATGCCGATCTTTTTTCCGATCAATCCGCTCATGGCTTCTCAGTGTTATCGGTCAGACCTTGATCTCCACATCCACGCCGCTGGGGAGCTCCAGTTTCATCAGCGCATCGATGGTCTTGCTGCTCGAGCTGTAGATGTCCATCAGGCGCTTGTAGCTGCACAGTTGGAATTGCTCGCGGGCTTTCTTGTTCACGTGCGGAGAGCGGAGCACGGTGAAAATGCGCTTGTGCGTAGGCAGAGGGATGGGTCCGCTCACGACAGCGCCCGTGCTCTTCACCGTCTTGACGATCTTCTCGGCGCTCTTGTCGACGAGGTTGTGATCGTAAGACCGCAGCTTGATCCGGATCTTCTGGGTCATCGCTTGGGGGTCAGGGCTGTTACTTATGCTGAAACTTTACCACGCACCTTGGCCAGAACGGCCTCGGTGATGTTGTTGGGGGCCTGCTCGTAGTGGCTGAACTCCATGGTGCTGCTGGCGCGGCCGGAGCTCAACGTGCGGAGGCTGGTGACATAACCGAACATCTCGCTCAAGGGGACGGTGCCTTTGATGGCCTTCGCTCCCATGCGGTCCTCCATGCCTTGGATCTGGCCGCGGCGACGGTTGAGGTCGCCCACGATGTCACCCATGTTCTCCTCGGGGGTGATCACCTCGATCTTCATGATGGGTTCCAACAGGATGGGCTTGGCCTTGGGCAGCGCGGTACGGAAGGCGCTCTTCGCGGCGATCTCGAAGCTCAATGCATCGGAGTCCACGTTGTGGTAGCTGCCATCATACAGGGTCACCTTCAGGCGTTCCATGGGGAAGCCGGCGAGCACACCGTTGTTCAGCGAGGCGGCGAAGCCTTTCTGCACGGACGGGATGAATTCCTTGGGGATCACGCCGCCCTTGATGGCGTCGATGAACTCCAGGCCCTCCTTGGTGAGGTCCTCCTGGGGCTCGATGCGGACATGGATGTCGGCGAACTTACCGCGACCACCCGTCTGCTTCTTGTAGAGCTCGCGGTGTTCCACCACGCCCGTGATGGCCTCCTTGTACTTCACTTGGGGAGCACCTTGGTTGCACTCCACCTTGAACTCGCGCTTCATGCGGTCCACCAGGATCTCGAGGTGCAGTTCGCCCATCCCGCTGATCACGGTCTGGCCGGTCTCCTCGTCGGTGTGCACCTTGAAGGTGGGATCCTCCTCGGCCAGTTTGGCCAGGGCGTTGCCCATCTTGTCCAGGTCGGCCTGCGTCTTGGGCTCGATGGCGATACCGATCACGGGCTCGGGGAAGCTCATGCTCTCGAGCACGATCTGCTTGTCCTCCGCGCACAGGGTGTCACCGGTACGGATGTCCTTGAAACCGACCGCGGCACCGATGTCGCCCGCTTCGATCACGTCGACGGGGTTCTGCTTGTTGGCGTGCATCTGGAAGATGCGGCTGATGCGCTCCTTCTTGCCCGTGCGCATGTTCTGCACGTAGCTGCCGGCATCCACCTTGCCACTGTAGCAGCGGAAGAAGGCGAGGCGTCCCACGAAGGGGTCCGTGGCGATCTTGAACGCGAGGGAGGCCATGGGCTCCGTGACGTTCGGCTTGCGGGTGATCTCCGCTCCGGTATCCGGATCGGTTCCCACCACCGCCTCCAGGTCCATGGGGCTGGGCAGGTAGGCCATCACGGCGTCGAGCATGGTCTGCACGCCCTTGTTCTTGAAGGCGGAGCCGCACAGGATCGGCGTGATGCTCATGTTGATCGTGCTGATGCGCACGGCGTTCATGATCTCCGCTTCGGTGAGGCTGTCGGGGTCGGAGAAGTACTTCTCCATCAACTTGTCGTCGCTCTCGGCCACGGCCTCGATGAGCTTGTCGCGCCACTCCTTCACCGTGTCCTTCAGGTCATCGGGGATGGGAACCTCGCTCCAGGTCATGCCTTGGTCGGACTCGTTCCAGACCATGCCCCGGTTGTTGATCAGATCGACCACACCCTTGAACTCGGCCTCGGCACCGATGGGCACCTGCAGGGGAACGGGCTTCGCACCGAGACGCTCCTTGATCTGGGCCACCACGTTGAAGAAGTCCGCACCGCTGCGGTCCATCTTGTTCACGAAGCCCAGACGGGGCACCTTGTACTTGTTGGCCTGGCGCCATACGGTCTCGCTCTGGGGCTCCACACCACCGACGGCGCAGAACAGGGCCACGGCACCGTCGAGCACGCGCAGGCTGCGCTCCACCTCCACGGTGAAGTCCACGTGGCCGGGCGTGTCGATCAGGTTGATCTTGTACAGATCACCGCGGTACTTCCAGCTGGTGGTCGTTGCGGCGGAGGTGATGGTGATACCACGCTCCTGCTCCTGCTCCATCCAGTCCATCGTGGCTGCACCATCGTGCACCTCACCGATCTTGTGGACGAGGCCGGTATAGTAAAGAATGCGCTCCGACGTGGTCGTCTTGCCGGCATCGATGTGCGCCATGATGCCGATGTTGCGCGTGTATTTGAGGTCGCGGGCCATGTTGGGTTCCCTGTGGGCTTAGAAGCGGAAGTGGCTGAAGGCCTTGTTCGCTTCGGCCATTTTGTGAACTTCTTCTTTCTTCTTGAAGGCAGCACCTTCCTCCTTGGCGGCGGCCATGATCTCGCTGGCCAGCTTGTTCTCCATGCTGCGTTCGTTGCGGCGGCGGCTGTAGCTGATCAGCCATTTCATGGCCAGGCTCAGCTTGCGGCTCTCGCGGACGGGCTGGGGGATCTGGAAGTTGGCGCCACCGACACGACGGCTCCGCACCTCCACTTGGGGGGTCACGTTGCTGATCGCCTTGCGGAACACCTCCAGGCCTTCCTCACCGGTCTTCTCCGAAACGATGTCGAGGGCGTTGTAGAAGATGTCCAAGGACTTGTTCTTCTTCCCGTCGTACATCAGGTTGTTCACGAACTTGGTCACCTGCACGTCGCCGAACTTGGGGTCGGGCAGGGTCGTGTGCTTGACTGTCTTTTTGCGCATGGCTCAGTTCCTGATAACGATCACTTCTTCTTACCAGCTGCTGCGGGAGCACCGGCCTTCTTCCGCTTGGTGCCGTACTTGCTGCGGCGCTGACCGCGGCCTTCCACACCCGAGGTGTCGAGCACCCCGCGTACGATGTGGTACTTCACACCGGGCAGGTCCTTCACACGACCGCCGCGGACCAGCACGATGCTGTGCTCCTGGAGGTTGTGTCCTTCACCACCGATGTAGGCGATCACCTCGTACTTGTTCGAGAGTTTCACCTTGGCCACCTTGCGAAGGGCCGAGTTCGGCTTCTTCGGCGTGGTGGTGTACACCTTCGTGCACACGCCACGGCGTTGGGGGCATTCCGTCAGGGCCACCGACTTGCTTTTGTAGGTCGGTGCCGTACGGCCTTTGCGAATGAGCTGCTGGATCGTTGGCATTAAAGCTCCGTTTTCTCTTGTCCTTCAGGCGCTTTTACCCATTCGGCGGGCAAAAACGGGCTGCAAATGTAGCGGAATCGACTTCTCCACGCACCCCTGTTGGTGGAAAATGCCCCTTTGCCCCGGTCCATGATCCCCGCTCCGGATGCACCCGATCGGCAACCAGGCCCTCCAGAACCCTTGTCCCTATTGGAAATTGGGCCGGCCGATACCCGCCGATCCCAATGCCGATCGGGCTTTCTTCTTTCCAGGGCCACCGAACGCATCTATCTTTGATGGCATCATTTGATACCATTCAATGCTCCCGCTCAGCTATTCCCTACCCCCGAAAAGCCTCACCCAGCTCGCCTCCATCTCTGAACGGCTGGGCGAGGTGAATGCCGGACACCTGCATCATCCCTCCCCCATGCTGGAACAGGCCTATCGCGTCAGCAGCATCCACGCCACCTTGGCCTTGGAGGACAATCCCTTGGACCGCCGGTCCATCGCCGACCTGCTGAACGACAAGCCTTTGCACACCAGCAGTTCCGCCACCTTGGAGGTGTTGAACACCAAGCGCCTGCACGACCTCCTTCCGCAATTGGACCCTTTCCTGGCGCAGGATATCCGGTACGCCCATGGCGAATTGATGCACGGCCTGGCCATGGATCCGGGCCAATACCGCACGGGGGCCTTGGAGGTGCTATACGGCGATCATATGGGCGCCCGGCCGGTGAGTGCCGACAACCTGCCCAGCCATGTGGAGCAGCTCCTGCACTTCGTGGAGAACGATGAGGCGCCCCTGCTGATCACCAGCTGCGTGCTCCACTACGGCCTGTTGAGCCTGAGGCCCTTCACGGCCGGGAACGGCCGGATCGCGCGTCTGTGGCAGAAGCGCCTGTTGATGCGCCAGTGGCCGGTATTCGCCTTCCTGCCGGTGGAGTCCTTCATCCTGAACGCCAAGGCCCAGTACTATACCGCCTTGGAGTACGCCGACCGTCAAGGCGATTGCGGGGGCTTCATCACCTATATGATGGAAAGGATCGACGAGGCGCTGCATGAACTGTTGATCGGTGAGCGGCCGGTGCATTCGGCCAGCGAGCGGGTCACCATCTTCCTGGGGCAGAAGCAGCGTTCGCGCTTCACCCGGAAGGACTATCGCATCAGTTTCCCGGAGCTTTCCACCGCCACCGCCAGCCGTGACCTGGCGGAGGCGGTGAGCGACGGCACCATCGAACGGCACGGCACCGGTCGTTCGGCCTGGTACCGCAGGGCACCGCTCAGTTGAAGGCCACCGCGCTCGGGGCCGGGAACGCCAGGTCCGTGGTGCGGGCCGACCAGTTCCCGAAGCGGTTCAGCAGGAACGCGCTGGAACCATTGTCCGGCAGATACGGATAGAAGCCGAGGGTGATCTCGAAGGTGCTGGTGAGGAGGTTCTCGTTGCGCACCAGTACACCGACGTTCCATGCGCTATGGATGCGCCCGGAGAACAGCGCATCGCTCTCCTCGCCGAGGGTGGCCACGCCGAAGAGCACCACCGGGGCGATCCGGAAGCCCAGGAAGTTGTAGGGCGCATAGAAGACCGTCTCCGAACTGAAGACCTCCTTGCGGGTACCCCGGAGGGTGACGCTCTCGAACCCGTAGAGCTGGTCGCCGTTCAGGTCCACGAAGTCCGTGGGCAGCTTGGACCCGCCATACACCATGTTCAGGCGGAAGAACTGGCGGAAATGCCATTTCCCCCAGGTCCGCAGGTCGGTGAAGTAGAGCAGGTTGGCCCGCAGGGTGGCATCGCGCCCCTCCCGTTCCCGGAAGAAGGTCCCGTAACCCAAGCCGATGGAGAGGTAGCCGAAGTCCTCGTAGTTCCGGGCCCGCATCGCCTCCAACCCCACATAGGGCTCGTTGGCCACCGCCTCGCGCCGCCTCACCCCCGTGACCACCCGCGCCAGCAGACCCTCCGGCACATCCTCCGAAGCCCCGAACCGGTAGAGGTACCGTTCCTTGTAGTACTGCCGGATGCTGATGCCCGTGCTGACCAGGAAGATGGAGCTGTTGCGGAAATAACCCACCGTGTCGAGGACCACCGGCGGCCGGGTGGCGTAGCGGGTCTGTGCATACCGTGCCGCCACGATCACATTGCTGCTGCGGCTGCCCATATCCTGACCATCACCGAGCACGAAGCTCCGTCCCAGCCATGTGTCGAAGTTGGCGGGGGAAAGTCCGACCAAGGTGCTCTGCTCGGCCGTGGTATCGAACATCACGGGCACCTTGGACCAGGTCTGGTTCCAGCTGATGGCTCCCGCCCATTTGGCCACGGGGGAATAGAAAGGCCGGTTGAGGGAGAAACCGAGCATGTCCTGCTCCGGCGTGATGGCCGCGTACGTGCGGCTGGCCATATAGGAGCGCCCGATGTTGAACACCTCGTGCGATGCGTTCCACGCCAACTGCGGACGCCCGATCTCCACGCCCAGTTCCTGCTGCAGGGAATGCCCCCATCCCATCAGGTTGCGTTCCCCGAACTCCACCGTGCCGCCGCTCAGATCGCCCTCGGCATCGCCCACGACGGACCAACGGTCATGCACCAGCACCACCAGGTCCACACTATCGCGCGTACCCGGAACGGGCTTCACCTCGATCCGCGCATCATTGATGTAGGGCTGTGTGCGCAGTACGCGTTCGGATTCGCTCACCTCCAAGGGGTCGAGACGGCGCATGGGCTTCACGATGAGCACGTTCCGCGCGATGCGTTCCCGTGTGCGTCGGTGCAGGGCGTTGCCCCAACCCTGCAATCCGCTCACGGGACGTTTCGTGGTGTCATCCACGGAGAAGCCGAACGGATCGAACGTATGCACCTGGATGTTCCGCACCACGCGGCCCTTGTATTTGATGAAGGGGTTGACGCGGCGGGTCGCTGGAGCCTTGGGCGGTGGCTCGTCCTCATCACGCGGAGGAACGAAGATGCCCGAGTAGATCCACTGGGTGAACTTGCGCTTGTTGCTCCACTCGTGGATCTTCCGATAGAGCGAAGTACTGTCGCTCTGTGCCGCGCTCCGTTCAGCGGAAAACAGCAGGATCAGCAACAGCATGCAGCGGACGTTCCGCAGAAGAAGGACCACGGTCGCGGGGCGTGCTTTCCCCAACGCAGCGCCGGCATCCACTGCCCGACGGACCCGCACCCGTTGCGCTGAACCGGCGTTGGACGCGCATTTCCGCGTGCTGGTACGAAGGTGTGGGGTCACTTCGTGGTGAACTGGTCGGGTGTTTGGGAGCAAGTGCCGAGCTAGAACGACATCGACATGCATCACGTAGCGACCATCGCCCGATCCCTCTCCCTCCTGGGACTGGTAGGACTTCTTTTCACCCAATGTGCTTCTCCCAGCAGCACCGACCCCATGAACGAACCGGCGTCGAAGGCCGAGGCGGATCGCGTTGCGGAGGAGATGCGGGCGGAACGGGAAAAGCTCAGCCGGGAACTGCAGGACATGCGTGACGATATCGATCGCCGTTTGGCCGAAGTGGAACGGGAGATGGAGGACACCAAGCTGAGCGCCGAGGCCCGTGCCGAGAAGGAGGCCCGCCGTGCGGAACTCACCGAGAAACGCAGCACCGTTGACAAGGCGTGGAACGATGTGCAGAACGCCACTTCCGAGACCTGGAAGGATGTGAAGACCGGCGTCAGCAAGACCTCGTCCGATGTGGGCGACTGGTTCAAGCGCCAAGCCGAGAACGTGGACAAGAAGACCGGCGCCGACGCCGACAAGGACGGTCACTGACCGTTGAAGGCATCGTTCATCGCGAGTGGTGGCTCGCCGATGGATGTGTTCGGGTGGTGCTTCGGTACCACCCGTTCTTTTTGGTGCATGACGGAGGCGACATACTTTACCGGCCCGTACGGAGTTCATGTCCGACCCACCAACGATGGACCCTTTCCAGCAGCGCCTCACCGAACTGCAGGCCCTCGCCTCCGGCAGCGACATGAGCCTGACCACCCGCAGGCTGATGGACGTCTGCGATGAGTTCCCGGAGCTGTACGATCTGCGCGAACAGGCCATACGCCTGCGTGCCGACTACAACATGGGGCGCGACCTCGGCGCCTCCGAGCTTTCCGGTACCGCGGCCAGCACCTTCAGCGCGCGTGCGCAGGCCTTGGTGCAGGAGGTGGAGCAACGCTCGGCACGGAACATTTCCCGCATCCCCGTCGCGCAGCTTCCCGTGTTCCAAGCGCGTGGGTTGACGAAGAGCTTCCGCTCGGGCGGGCATCACTTCACCCTTGGTCCCATCGACCTGGAGCTGTATACGGGCCGCATCACCGGACTCGTCGGGGAGAACGGCAACGGGAAGACCACCCTGCTGCGCCAAGTGGCCGGCCTGCTCGATCACGATGGCGGAACCTGCAGCTATCCAGGCACCGCGACCGACCCGCATTTGATCAAACGGGGCATCGCGTGGATCCCGCAACGCAGCATCCGCTGGCACGGCACCTTGTTGCAGAACCTGCGTTTCGTGGCCGCACTGCACGGCCTGCGCGGCGCGGCCAACGCGGACCGCGTGGAATACACCCTGCACCGTCTGGGCCTCACCCGCTTCAAGGACCTCACCTGGAAACAGCTCAGCAGCGGCTACAAGCTGCGCTTCGAGCTGGCCAAGATGGTGATATGGCGGCCACGCATCCTGGTGCTGGACGAGCCCATCGCCAACCTCGACCTGCAGGCCCAACAGCTCTTCCTCCAGGACCTGAAGCACCTCGCCGGTTCGCACCGTGATCCCGTGAGCGTGATCCTCAGCTCCCAACAACTCCACGAGATCGAGGCCATCGCCGACCACATCATCTTCCTCAAGAACGGGAAGCCGGTCTTCAACGGCGCCTCCACGGACTTCGACACCGAACGCACCAGCAACGTGTTCGAGATCAAGGGCGAGTTCGATCGCCAACGTTTGGAACAGGTCCTGGGCGCCGGCAACTTCCTGCACATCGATGACACGGGCCTGATCCTCCGCCTCACCACACCCCGCCACCTCACCGCCCGCGATGTGGTGCGGGCCTTGGGCAATGCTCATCTGGAAGTGAGCTACTTCCGCGACATCAGCACCAGCACGCGCAAACTCTTCCACCAGGACACATGAAACTCCTGCGCCTGCTCATCCCCGCACCGCTGCACCGGCTCGACCTCCACCTGCAGCAGCGCTTCCCCCGTCTCTGGAGCACCCGCATACACCACCACCTGTGGTTCCTGTTGCTCGTGAACGCCGTGGTGTTCGGGCTCGGCCTGTTGCTCGAGGTGGCACCTTCGAGCTTTCCCGATCCGGAGGACCTCTTCGGCTACATGCTGCTGCCGGCCTTCCTCTACTTCGCCTGCTGGGTGTACCAAGTGGTGCTCTTCAGTCCGGAGAAACGTTCCGCCCCGCGCAACCCCTTCACCGAAGTGGGTGAGTTCCTGATCCACCTGGTCAGCATCCTGCTGATCATGACCATCCCCTACACCTTGGCCCTGACCGCGGTCTACCGCATCGCACATACGGTGGGCGACCGCGAGTTCACCACCGACGTGAACGACCTGAACCGGCAGGCCTGGGCCTTCATCATCGGGGATGGACGCAGCTTCCCGAACGGCATGGTGGAGGCCGATGCATACATCAGCGGCCCGAGCTCGCATCAGCATTTCCGCAACTTCCAGGAATACCTGCGCCCGCAACCGCCGGGCGTGGACCAGGTGCGCAGGCTCGAGGAGGTGTTGGACGAGTACCGCACCGGTTTCAATCGCGTGAACCAACAGGGCCCGGAATACGATCCGGCGATGGCATCGTGGTACCGCACGCGCATCGACTCCATCGAGCAGCAAGCGCTCTTCCTCTTCGTGGAACACGGCTGCTTCTCACCCGACCACTGGGACTACGACCGCGCGATCCGGGTCGGGCACAACGACTTCCTCAGCGACAGCCTGCTGGAGCTGCAGTACGTACAGGACATCCAGGCCGTGCCGATGTTCGATACCGACCGTCTGCGGCATGCGATCGACCTGGGCCGCAAGTACGGCAGCGGGGATACCGCTACGGTGGCCGGGACGATCGCCGAGTATCACGCGCGCCGAAGCACCTCCTCCACCATCCGGATCGCAGGGAGCACGATCCAGCGGATCCACGAGGCGAAGACCGGCTCGTACTGGTTCCTCCGGTGGGTGCAGATGGCCTATTCCCTGGTGATCCCCGCCTTCATCCTCACCATCCTGCTTTCGATCTTCAAGAGCAGCTACTGGCAACCCTTCCTGATCATGCTGGCGGTATGCATCCTGCTGCCCGTGGTGATCCTGATCGCCGCGCTGATCCTCTCCAGCGGCATCGGTGAGGACCGGTTGATGCTGTGGACCTACTACGTGATCGCCTTGGGGCTACTGATCGTAGCGCCCGGTGTGATGGGTACCAAGGCCTACCATACCCGCAACGCCGTGGTGGTGATGCTGGCCAACCTGGTGGCCCCCTTCATGATCGCCTTCACCCTCTTCCTCCTGCACGAGGAGTTCGACGTGTTCGGCCTGGAAGCCCTGCAGAACCGCTTGATCGAACGGCCGCAGGACACCGCGGAGTACCTCGTGCTGGACCAACAGGTGGCGGCCCTCCGTGCACGCGTGGACCTCATCCTGACCAGTGCGCTCTGGGGTGGCCTGGCCCTGTATGCCCTGTTGCTGGTGCCCCTGTTCCGCACGCTGCATGTGCGCCTGTTCGCACTGCCGGAGACGCGGTGAACCGGGAGTTCATTCAACCGCGGAGAAACGGAGGACGCAGAGGGCGCGGAGTTCACGGCGAACGAACGCAAGAGACCTCGCCCCAAGCCCGCTCCCGAGGAGGGGGGAGCGCTCCTGGGGCCCATGCCTTCCTGCGAGCCTCCTTCAATGCGCTCTTCGGGCCTGTCGACGCGGGGTTAACTTCGGGCCCGCAAAGCCGCGCCTCTTCCTTCATGCAACACCTGCAAGGGCTCAATCCCGCCCAACTCGCCGCCGTTCAAGCCACCGAAGGCCCCAATCTGGTGATCGCCGGGGCCGGATCGGGCAAGACGCGTGTGCTCACCGTCCGCATCGCCCAACTGCTCCACAACGGCGTGGACGCCTTCCGCATCCTCGCCCTCACCTTCACCAACAAGGCGGCGAAGGAGATGAAGGAACGGATCGCGAGGATCATCGGCGAGGACGGCAACACCGAGGCCCGCAACCTCTGGATGGGCACCTTCCACAGCGTATTCGCCAAGATCCTGCGCTTCGAGGGGGAGAAGCTCGGCTACCCCAAGGACTTCACCATCTACGACACCGATGACAGCCGCGGCCTGATCCGCACCATCGTGAAGGAGATGGGCCTCGACGACAAGATCTACAAGGCCGCGCACGTGCATGGCCGCATCAGCATCGCGAAGAACAACCTCATCGGTCCACAGGAATACCTGAACAACGCGGAGCTGATGGCCAGCGATGCCAGCAGCGGCCGCGGACAGATGGGCGCCATCTATCAGCAGTACGCCGCCCGCTGCTTCCGCGCCGGCGCGATGGATTTCGATGACCTGCTCTTCAACACCAACATCCTCTTCCGCGATCATCCGGACGTGATGCTGAAGTACCAGCAACGCTTCCGGTACATCCTCGTGGACGAGTACCAGGACACCAACCTGGCGCAGTACAACATCGTGCGCACCCTTGCCGCACGCCACGAAAACCTCACCGTGGTGGGCGACGACAGCCAGAGCATCTACGCCTTCCGCGGCGCCAACATCCAGAACATCCTCAACTTCCGCAAGGACTATCCGGACCACCAGCTCTTCAAGCTCGAACAGAACTACCGCAGCACGAAGAACATCGTGGGCGCTGCCAACAGCCTGATCGAAAAGAACAAGGACCAGATCAAGAAGACCGTCTGGACACAGAACGAGGAGGGTGAACCCATCGTGGTGCACCGCGCCGTGAGCGACAACGAGGAAGGACGCTACGTGGCCTACGACATCTTCCAGACGAAGATGCAGCGGCAGGTGGCGAACAAGGGCTTCGCGATCCTCTACCGCACCAACGCACAGAGCCGCAGCATGGAGGAAGCGCTGCGGAAACTGAACGTGCCGTACCGCATCTACGGTGGCGTCAGCTTCTACCAGCGCAAGGAGATCAAGGACCTGCTGGCCTACTTCCGCCTGGCCTGCAACCCGAAGGACGAGGAAGCGCTGAAACGCGTGATCAACTATCCGGTGCGCGGCATCGGGCAGACCACGATCGAGAAGTTGATGGTGCAGTCGGCCGCGCTGGGTGTGTCCATCTGGGAGGTGCTCACCGAACACGCGGAGCAAGTGGACGTGCACGGTGGCACGCGCAAGGCCCTGGGTGACTTCGTGCTGATGATGCAGAGCTTCCGTTCGCAGCTCGAAACACAGAGCGCCTACCAGTTGGGCGAGTACATCGCACGCACCACGGGACTGCTCAAGGACCTCTTCGCCGACAAGACACCCGAAGGCGTGAGCCGCTACGAGAACATCCAGGAACTGCTCAACGGGATGAAGGAGTTCAGCGATGGCGGCGAAGGCACGGACACCCCGCGCACGCTGCCCGAGTTCCTGATCGATGTGGCCCTGCTGACCGACGCGGACAACACCGATCCGAACGACAACGATCGGGTGAGCCTGATGACGATCCACAGCTCGAAGGGCCTCGAGTTCCCCTACGTGTACATCGTAGGCCTGGAGGAGGACCTTTTCCCCAACCAGATGGTGGTGCAGAGCCGGCAGGACCTGGAGGAGGAACGCCGCCTCTTCTATGTGGCCCTGACCCGTGCGGAGAAACGCGCCAGCCTGAGCTATGCCGTGAGCCGCTACAAGTGGGGCAACCTGACGAACGCCGAACCGAGCCGATTCCTCGACGAGATCGACCCGAAGTACCTGCAGTTGCCCACGCGGCACGAGATGCCTTCCTACGATCGCAGCGGATCCCTGCCGAAGTGGAACACGCCCCAGACCTCAGCACCCTCGTACGGCACGCCTCGGAGCGAGCGACCGGCTGCACGTCCCGCTGCACCAGCACCACCGCTGCCGCCGAGCAAACGCAACCTGAAGAAGATCAGCACCACCGGCGCACCGCAGGAGGCCACCAGCACACTGGGCCACACCGCACCCGACGGCCTCGCCGAGGGCATGACCGTGGAGCACGACCGTTTCGGCAAGGGCAAGGTGGTGAAGATCGAAGGCAACGCCCCCGACCTCAAGGCCACCATCTTCTTCCCCAGTGCAGGACAGAAACAACTGCTGCTACGCTTCGCGAAGCTGCGGGTCATCGAGGGCTGAGCACCCCGCGTATCCCCGATGAGCTTCACCGATCGCATCGAAGGGCTTCTCCGCAAAGCCTACTACCGGCTTTCACCCACGATGCGCCGCACGGTGCGCCGTGCCGTCTTCCTGCCGATCGACCTGCTTCGTCGCCGCGACCCTTCTGCTCCACCACGCGGCCGCATCTTCATCGGTTCCGGTGATTTCATCCAGCGCGGAAAGGAGCAGATCCACCTCTTGCGCCTGCACGCCGGCCTGCAGCCTTCGCACCACGTGCTCGATGTGGGTTCGGGCATCGGCCGAACCGCCGTTGCACTCAAGGGCTTCTTGGACAGCAACGGCAGCTACGACGGCTTCGATGTGGTGAAGGAGGGTGTGGATTGGTGCCGAGCGAACATCACCCGCAGCCATCCGAACTTCCGCTTCGTGCATGTGGACCTCGTCAACGACCTCTACAACCTGAACGGCCCAGAGGCCAACACCTTCCGATTCCCCTATGCCGACGGCCGTTTCGATGTGGTGTTCCTGTTCTCCGTCTTCACGCATATGACACTGCCCGATGTGCAGCACTATCTCAATGAGATCGCGCGCGTGCTCAAACCCGGGGGCATCTGCTTGGCCACCTTCTTCCTTTACGAACAGGACACCGATGTGCACCTGGCCGACCATTTTCCCGTTCCGGGCAATGGCTTCCGGCTGATGGACGCCAAGGTGACCGGTGCCAACATCGCCTTCCGGCTCTCCACGCTCGATGCCCTCACCCGCTCGGCGGGCCTTGACCGGACGGGGCTTTTCGAAGGCTATTGGCGCGGATCGGCCTACAAGCAGGAGGGACACGAGTTCCAGGATGTGGTCCTTTTCCGGAAGGGCTGAGGCATCGTTCTTCTTCCGGACCGCCGATCCTATCTTTGGGCACCCTTCCCGGATGTCCTCATCCGCCGCACCGCGATGATCCAGCGTGCGGACACACCGAACGGATCCCTCTTCGTATGAGCCTCGACTTCGACTACAACACCTCGCGTCCCCGTTTGATCATCCCCGAATACGGCCGCCATGTGCAGCGCTTGGTGGAGTTGTGCATGGAGGAGAACGACCGCATCCAGCGCACGCGTGTGGCACATGCCATCATCCAGGTGATCGGCCGGCTGAATCCCCAGTTGCGGAACAGCGAGAACGGCGATCGCACCCTCTGGGACCACCTCTACATCATGAGCGACCTCAAGCTCGATGTGGACGGTCCCTTCCCGAAGCCCACCGCCGAGGAGCTCGACAGCAGGCCCGAGCGTGTGCCCTATCCTAAGCAGGACGTACGCTACGGTCACTACGGCAAGCTCGTGGAGAGCATGGTGGAAGCCTGTGCGGCCAAGGAGGAAGGCCCGGAGAAGGAAGCCTTCAAGCTGATGATCGCCAACCATATGAAGAAGCAGTTCCTCGTCTGGAACCGCGATAGCGTGGGCGACGGCCTCATCATCAAGGACCTGGTGGAACTGAGCAAAGGCAAGCTTCGCCTTTCGCCGGACCAACAGCTTACGGCCACCGATACCCTGTTGGCCACCCATCGGAACGGTCCGCGCAACGAGGTGGACCTGCGCAAGCAACGCTACGCCAACAACAACGGCGGAGGCGGCAGTGCCAACGGTGGCGGGGGCAACAAGAAGCGCAATCGCAAGCGGAAGAAGAACCGGTATTGAGGAGATCGTTGTCGGTTGTTCGTGGTCAGATCCCCGCAGCGGAGCCGGTAGGCGGAGCATCCGCGTTATCCGAGGATGAAAAGCGTAGGAGTGCTTCGACGGGCCCGGCATGGCAAAAGGTGAACCCTGAAAAAGCCCTGCGGAGCCGGTATACGGAGCATCTGCGGATCCGATGAGGCGGTAGCCCACGTTCGCCTGTTGATACCACCGCGCCGACCTTCCCCGGGAGCACGTCGTGATGGCCTTGCTTCGCAGCATATCCTCCGCCGAAGGCTTCGGCACCTGCCATGGGAAGTTTCCGTATCGAAGGAGGCCGTCGCCTCAAGGGTGAGTTGATCCCCCAAGGGGCCAAGAACGAAGCGTTGCAGATCCTCTGTGCCGTGCTCCTCACCGCCGAACCGGTGACGATCCACAACGTGCCCGACATCGTGGACGTGAACAAGCTGATCGATCTGCTGAAGGCCATGGGCGTGCAGGTGGAAAAGCTCGGCGAAGGCAGCTACCGGTTCACGGCGAAAAGCGTGAACCTGGAGTTCTTCCTGGACCCCGAATACAAGCGTTTGGGGGGAAGCCTCCGTGGAAGCGTGATGGTGGCCGGCCCCGCACTGGCCCGCTTCGGCCGGGGCTACATTCCCAGTCCGGGTGGCGACAAGATCGGCCGCCGCCGCATGGACACCCACTTCACCGGCTTCGAGCAGCTGGGAGCGGAGATCAAATACGACGCGCAGGACGGCTTCTACCGCGCCGAGGCCAAACGCCTCAAAGGCTCCTACATGCTGCTGGACGAGGCCAGTGTGACCGGAACGGCCAACATCGTGATGGCCGCCACCCTCGCCGAGGGCCGAACCACCATCTTCAACGCCGCCTGCGAGCCGTACCTGCAGCAGCTCTGCAACATGCTGGTGCGCATGGGCGCCAAGATCTCCGGCATCGGCAGCAACCTGCTCCACATCGATGGGGTCAAGGAACTCGGGGGCACGGAACACCGCATGCTGCCGGACATGATCGAGATCGGGTCCTTCATCGGTTTGGCCGCCATGACCCGTAGCGAGATCACCATCAAGGACACCGGCTACGACCACCTCGGCGTGATCCCGGAGGTCTTCCGCAAGCTGGGCATCACCGTGGAGCGCCGCGGCGACGACATCCATGTGCCGGCGCACGACCATTACGCCATCGAGCCCTTCATCGACGGTAGCAACCGCGTGATCAGCGACCATCCTTGGCCGGGCTTCACCCCCGACCTGCTGAGCATCGTGCTGGTGACCGCCACACAGGCCCGGGGCCATGTGCTGATCCACCAGAAGATGTTCGAGAGCCGCTTGTTCTTCACGGATAAGCTCATCGAGATGGGTGCCCAGATCACGCTCTGCGATCCGCACCGCGCCTTGGTGATCGGCAAGGACTTCGATAAGCCCCTACGCGCCATCCGCATGACCAGTCCCGATATACGCGCGGGCGTGTCCCTGCTGATCGCCGCACTCGGCGCCGACGGCACCAGCACCATCGATAACATCGAACAGATCGACCGCGGCTACCAGCGCATCAGCGAACGCCTCAATGCCATCGGGGCGCGCATCGAGCGCATGGATTGATCCTTGGCCCTGCAAGGATCGGCGGGATCGGGAAGCTCCGCCCGGGCCAGCGGCACGGTGTTGGTTGACGCGCCCGCCTCATCCTCTACTTTCGCAGCCATGGAACTCAAGTCCATCATGAACAAGACGCGCATCGCCATCGTGGCCACTGTGGGCCTGCTGGCCGTTTACGGCTTCACCGGCCGCATGGACGAACGAGCACCGGGGGATGTCAAGATCGGCACCAACGTGGGCGACAAGGCGCCCGAACTGGCGTTCATGAACGCGGACAGCACCAAGGTGATCAAGCTCTCCGAACTGAAGGGCAAATACGTGCTGATCGATTTCTGGGCCAGTTGGTGCGGGCCGTGCCGCCGGGAGAACCCCTCCGTGGTGGCCGCTTACGACAAATACAGCAAGGCCAAGTTCAAGAGCGGAAAGGGCTTCACCGTGTTCAGCGTGAGCCTTGATAAAAGCCGGGCCTCCTGGAAACAGGCCATCGCCGCGGACAAGCTCGCTTGGCCCTACCACGTGAGTGATCTCAAGGCCTGGGGCTCCGAAGCCGCCGGCCTCTATGGCATCAACAGCATCCCCGCCAGCTACCTCATCGACCCCAA
>DASWWQ010000053.1:0-9964 GCA_036405935.1 Flavobacteriales bacterium | reverse complement strand
GACACACCCGCGCTGTTCAGCCTGATGAACCATGCGGACATCGCCTTGGGTACGTGGTACCCCATGGGCGGCATGGGGAGCTTGGTGGAAGGTCTGCACCGCATCGCCGTGGAGCAGGGCGTCCGGTTCCACAACAACGTCACGGTCACGCGTATCCAAGTGAAGAACGGACGATCCACCGGAGTGGAGACGGCCGTAGGTTTCTTCCCGGCCGAGGTGGTGGTGGCCACGGCCGACTACCATCACGTGGAGCAGCACCTGTTGGCCGAGGAATACCGCAGCTATTCCGCATCCTATTGGGATGACCGCAAGCTGGCCCCGGCCACGCTCCTGTTCTTCGTGGGCATCGATCGGCGGCTGCCCGGCCTCCTGCATCACACGCTCTTCTTCGATGCCTCGTTGGATGAGCACAGCGCGGACATCTACACGAAGCAGGGCTGGCCGCGCGATCCATTGTTCTATGTCAGCTGCACCTCCCGCACGGATCCCGGCACGGCACCCGAGGGCATGGAGAACGTGGTGGTGCTGATCCCCATCGCCAGTGGCGCGGAGGATACCACCGAACTGCGCGAGCACTACTTCGAGGTGGTGATGGACCGGCTGGCCCGCTACCTCGGCTTCGACCTTCGGCCCCATGTGCGGGTGCGGCGCGACCACTGCATCAAGGACATGGAGCGGGAGCACCATGCCTACAAGGGCAACGCCTACGGCCTGGCGAACACCTTGACGCAGACCGGCCCCCTGCGCCCGAGGGTGAAGAGCCGCAAGGTGAAGGGGCTGTATTTCGCCGGTCAACTGAGCATACCCGGTCCGGGTGTCCCCCCCGCCCTCATCAGCGGACAGGTGGTGGCGGACCTCATCCGAAGCGAGCAACGCCCATGAACACGATGGACCTCTACCGCTCCGTGTGCCTTCGCGCCAGCCGCAGCACCACGCAGCTCTACAGCACCTCCTTCTCGATCGGTGTGCGATCGCTCCATCGCCGCTTCCGAGACCCCATCCATGCCATCTACGGCTTCGTGCGCTTCGCGGACGAGATCGTGGACACGTTCCACGAGCACGATCGGGCGGCCTTGCTGCAACGCTTCCGCAACGACACGCACCTCGCCATCGCCGAAGGCATCAGCCTGAACCCGATCCTCCACAGCTTCCAGGACGTGGTGCATCGCTACGGCATCGAGGCCGAGCTGTACGACACCTTCCTGGACAGCATGGCGATGGACCTCACCGCCACGCACCACGATCGCGGGTCCTACGAGCGCTACATCCTCGGCAGCGCGGAAGTGGTGGGCGCCATGTGCCTGCGCGTGTTCTGTGAAGGGAATTCGGAGCGATACCTGCAGTTGAAGCCCGCTGCGCACCGCTTGGGTGCGGCCTTCCAGAAGGTGAACTTCCTGCGCGACCTGCACGACGACCATGTGGCCTTGGGACGGAGCTACTTCCCGGGCGTGGACCCGGAACGGATCACCGCCACCGACCGCGCCACCATCGAACTCGAGATCACCGCCGACCTGGACGCCGCCTTGGCGGGGATCCGTGCGCTGCCCAAGGGTTCGCGCTTCGGTGTGTATGTGGCCTACGTCTACTACAATGCCCTCTTCCAGCGATTGAAGGCCGGCGGCGAGGCACCGGTGAGCCGCGTGCGCATCCCGAACCGACGCAAACTGGTGATGTTGACCTCGAGCTACGTGAAACACCGATTGGACCTGATCTGAAGGGCATGGACAACGAGGAGCAAGTGGTGTTGGTGACGCCCCAGGACCTGGAGGTCGGAACGTTGGGGAAGATGGAGGCCCATCGCGTGGGGGCCTTGCATCGGGCCTTCTCGGTGTTCCTGATCGATGCCCAAGGCAAGGTGCTGTTGCAACAACGTGCGATGCACAAATACCACAGTGGCGGACTCTGGAGCAACGCCTGCTGCGGACACCCGCGCATGGGTGAGGGCATCGCGGAGGCCGCTGTTCGGCGCACGCAGGAGGAACTGGGCGTTAGCGTTCGGCTGGAGCATCGGTTCCGCTTCCACTACCGCGCCGCGGTCGGTGCGGACATCACCGAGCATGAAGTGGACCACGTGTTCACCGGGTTGCTCGACCACGCCCCTGCGCCCGACCCGGCGGAAGTGATGGCGGTACGGTGGTGCACCATCGATGAACTCGACCGCGAGCTCAAGGCGGGGCCCGAACGCTTCACCGCCTGGCTACCGTTCTGTTGGGAACGTGTGGTCGGCCTGCTCCGCGAACAGGCCTCGACCCCATGAGCACACCGGCACCGCTCTGCATCCACTGGTTCCGGCGGGACCTCCGTCTGGAGGACAACCATGGTCTTTACCGGGCGCTGCACGAACAGGGCAACGTGCTGCCCTTGTTCATCTTCGATACGCACATCCTGGAGCGCTTGCCTGCGCACGATCGTCGGGTGGACCACATCCACCGCACGCTCTCGGGGCTGAAGCAGCGCTTGGAAGCGGAAGGCTCCTCACTGCTGGTGGAGCACGGGGAACCCATGGAGGTGTGGAAGGCGATATTGGAACGTTATCCGGTGAAGGCCGTGACGTTCGCGCACGACCACGAACGCTACGCTTGCGACCGCGACCGCCAGGTGACGGCCTTGTTGCGCGAACGGGGCATCACCGTCATCAGCTGCAAGGACATCAGCATCTTCGAGCGCAGCGAGGTGATGAAGGACGATGGCGGGCCGTACACGGTCTTCACGCCCTACGCGCGCAAATGGCGGGCGCAGTTCACGCCGGGCATGGCCGAGGCCTTCCCGAGTGAACGGGAACTGGGCCACCTGAATCGGTGCGCTGCCCTGCCCTTCCCTTCCCTGAGGGACATCGGCTTCGAGCCCACGGATGTGGAGGTTCCGCCATTGGTGCTATCCGACACGCTGTTGAAGCAATATGCCGGCACCCGCGATCGGCCGGACGTGGAAGGCACCTCCCGCATGAGCGTGCATCTTCGCTTCGGTACCGTCAGTGTTCGCGAACTCGTTCGCCGCGCCTTGCAGCGGAGCGATGCCTACCTGAACGAACTGATCTGGCGGGAATTCTTCATGCAGATCCTCTGGCATTTCCCCCATGTGGAGAAGACCGCCTTCCGTCCGGAATACGACAGGATCCGCTGGCGGAACAATGAGGCGCACTTCCAGGCCTGGTGCGAAGGGCGAACGGGCTATCCGTTGGTGGACGCCGGCATGCGGGAACTGGAAGCCACCGGGCTGATGCACAACCGCGTGCGGATGGTGGTGGCGAGCTTCCTCTGCAAGCACCTCCTGACGGACTGGCGGTGGGGAGAGGCCTGGTTCGGACAAAAACTGCTCGACTTCGAGCTCAGCAGCAATAATGGCAATTGGCAATGGGCGTGCGGCTCCGGGTGCGATGCAGCGCCTTGGTTCCGTGTGTTCAACCCGCAACTCCAGCAGGAGAAATTCGACCCGCAGTTAAGGTATGTTAAACGTTGGGTGCCCGAATTCGGCGGCACGAACTATGCTGAGCCGATCATCGTTCACAAGGAAGCCCGCCAAGAGGCCATCGCGCAGTATACCGCAGGCCTTGCGGAGGGAAGAAGGGAACGATAGGAACCAAACGATCAATCACTGCAATGCCACGCAAGAAACCCCAGCTCATCCTCACCCAGCCGGTGAAGGAGGGCATCAAGGCCTTCAAGGTCCGTCTCGATGCACGCACCGTCATCACCCTCGCCAGCCAGAAGGCCTTGGAATTCTGGAAACAGCGTTACCCCAACGCCGTCGTCATCAGCTAGGACCCACGTGCTCCAACAGGAGCAGTGGTTGCCACTGGGTGTGGAAGAAGCGTGGAGCTTCTTCAGCAGCCCTGGGAATCTTGCGCGGATCACGCCCCCGGACATGGGGTTCGTGATCCGCGCTCCTTTTTCATCCGCCCCGCTGCATGCAGGACAGCGCATCCGCTACACGGTGAGCCCGCTGCTCCGCATCCCGCTCACCTGGGTCACCCTGATCACCGAGGTGGACGAACCCCACCGTTTCGTGGACACCCAGGAACGGGGGCCGTACCGGCGCTGGTGGCACCAGCACACCTTCACCCCGCAGGACGGTGGTACGCTGATGCACGACCGGGTCGAGTACGAACTTCCTTTCGGTCCATTGGGGGATCTGGCGCACCGGCTCTTGGTGAAGCGGCGCTTGCAACGGATCTTCGCCTACCGCAAAAGCACCTTGGAACGGCTGTTCCCCCTCAAGCCATGAGCATCGGCTGGATCATCGGCATCGTCGTTCTCACCTTCATCGCCATGGAGGGGGCGGCCTGGGCCATGCACAAGTACGTGATGCACGGCTTCCTCTGGTACCTGCACAGCGATCACCACCGGAAGGACCACTACGGTGTGCTGGAGCGGAACGACACCTTCTTCCTGATCTTCGCCGTACCCAGCATGTGCCTGTTCCTGTTGGGTTCGGTGAAAGGACTGCACACGCCGTGGCTGTGGATCGGTCTGGGCATCCTGATCTACGGCATCGCCTACTTCCTGGTGCACGAGGTCTTCATCCATCAGCGCATCAAGTGGCTCCGGAACTCCAACAACGCCTATTTCATCGCGTTGCGCCGCGCGCACAAGGTGCACCACAAGCATTTGGGCAAGGAGGACGGCGAGTGTTTCGGCATGTTGTGGGTGCCCCTGCGTTTCTTCCGGGAGGCTTGGAGGAGAACGAAACCGAAGCAGGAAATTTGAAAGCTGAAATGCGTCGACGAGACATGGGGTTGAGCAAAGGAGCATCCCTTCTGCTGTCATCCGCGACGAGCCGTTCCTCTTTTCATTTTTCGGCTTTCAGGCTTCATCCGGAATGAGCACTTACCTGTGGGTGGACCTGGGAGCGGTCTGTGTTCCCTTCCTGGCCGGCTTCCATCCCCGGCTCCGCTTCCATCGGCAATGGTTCGCCGCATTCCCCGCCTTCGCGGGCATGATGGCCGTTTTCGTTCCATGGGATGCGGCGTTCACCGCCACCGGCGTTTGGGGCTTCTCTCCGGAACATCTGTGCGGCGTGCACCTGTTCGGACTGCCGCTGGAGGAGGTGCTCTTCTTCCTCTGCATCCCGTACGCCTGCCTGTTCAGCTACCACTGCTTCACGATGCTGCTACCGAACATACCGTGGCAAGCGCGGACACGTTGGATCAGCATCGCGCTGGTCGGCGGATTGCTCGTCATCGGTGCGCTGTTCGCCGACCGCGCCTACACGGCCACCACATCGTTCGCTGCCGCTGCTTGGATCATCGCAGCCACGTTCGTACTGCGCGCGCCTTGGCTGGGCCGGCTCTACTTCACCTACACGGTGATGCTGCTGCCTTTCCTGATCGTGAACGGCATTCTGACGGGTACGGGACTCGACACGCCCGTGGTGTGGTACAACGATGCGGAGAACCTCGGACTGCGCATCGGAACGATCCCCATCGAGGATGTGTTCTACGGCCTGCTGATGTTCGGGCTCACCGTTACGTTCTACGAGACCGTTCGGGCGAAAGCCGGCCTGCGGGTGCCTTAGATCTCAACTCTTCAACGTGCTGGGACAGACCTCATCGGTCACCGGCGCGCTGGTGCTCTTGATCGCGTTGAACCCACCGGCCACGTCGATCACGTTGTGGTATCCGCGGGCCTTCATCACGCTGGCCGCCACCATGCTGCGATAACCGCCCGCACAGTGGATGTAGTTGGGCTCGTCCTTGCTGAAGGCCGAAAGATGGTCGTTGATGAACTGGAGCGAGGCGTGGTGGGCTCCCTTCACACGGGCCGCCTGCCATTCACCATCCTTGCGGACATCCACCACATGGATCGGACCTTTCGCCAAGCGCTCGGCGAACTCGGCTGCGGGAATGCTCTCGATGCTGTCCACTTCCTTGCCTGCCGCCTTCCACGCACCGATACCGCCCTGCAGGAAACCGAGCACGTTGTCGTAACCCACACGGGCCAACCGCGTCAACACCTCCTCTTCGGCACCTTCCTCCGCCACGATCAGCAAGGGATGCTTCACGTCCGGGATCATGCTGCCGACCCACGGGGCGAAATCGCCCTTGATACCGATGTTGATGCTGCGCGGCACGAAACCGTCCTTGAAGGTCTGCGGTGCGCGGGTATCCAGCACCAAGGCCTCCTCGCTCTCGGCCACCAGTTCGAACCGTTCGGGTGACAGCGGCCGCAGGCCCTGCTCCTTCACCGCATCCACACTGGGGATCACGCCCTTGTTCATGGCCACGTTCTGCGGGAAATACGCGGGCGGCGGAAGCAATCCATCCGTGACCTCGCGGATGAACTGTTCCTTGCTCGGCGCACGGAGGGCGTAGTTCACCTCCTTCTGATGACCGAGGGTATCGAAGGTCTCCTTGCTCATGTTCTTGCCGCAAGCGCTGCCGGCACCGTGGGCGGGATAGACGACCACCTCGTCGGGCAAGGGCATCACCTTGTTGTGCAGGCTGTCGTAGAGCAGGCCCGCGAGATCCTCCTGCGTCATGGAGCCGCTCTTCTGCGCCAGGTCGGGGCGCCCCACATCACCGATGAAGAGCGTGTCGCCGGTGTAGAGACTGTGCGGCTTACCGTTCTCATCGATCAGCAGATAGCAGGTGCTTTCCATCGTATGCCCCGGGGTATGCAGCACCTTGATGGTGATGTTGCCGAGCTTGAGCTCCTCCCCGTCCTTGGCGATGCGGGCCTCGAAGCTCGGGTTCGCGTTCGGTCCATAGACGATCGTTGCACCCGTCTTCCGGGAGAGATCGAGATGGCCGCTGACGAAATCCGCGTGGAAGTGGGTCTCCAGCACGTACTTGATCCTCGCGTTACGGCTCTTGGCCCTTTCGATATAGGGACTGGTTTCCCGCAATGGATCGATGACGGCGGCCTCGCCGTTGCTCTCGATGTAGTAGGCTCCTTGTGCAAGGCAGCCGGTGTAGATCTGTTCGATTTTCATGGAAGCGGTTCTTTGTTGCGGCACGTCAGACCATGGCCGCGGTCTCCTTGAGGATGATGTAGATGCCCATCACCAGCACGAACCAGCCGAAGGCCGGTTTCAACCGATGGTCGGGAATACGGTCCCGCCAATTCCCGCCCACCAGGACACCCAGGATCGCCAAGCTGGTGAAGGTAAGGAGGAAGGGAAGGTCGATGGGATCACCGTGCACGAGATCACCGGCGAAACCGATGAGCGTGTTCACGGCGATGATGATCAGGGACGTTCCGATGGCCCGATGCATCGGCACATGGGCGAAGAACACGAGCGCGGGGATGATCAGGAAACCACCGCCCGCCCCCAGCAGTCCGGTGACCAGACCCAGCAGAAGACCCAGCGGGATCAGGAGGCCACGCCGTTCAGTGCGCATACCGGCCACCGGCGGTTTTCGTTGGCGGATCATGTTCACCGCCACCACCACCATCAACAGGGCGAAAACCACCAGCAGCACCAGCGACCGGGTGATGGTGGTACCACCGACCTCGAACAGCTCGGGAATGGCGGGCAACAACCACGCCCTTGCGGCCAGCACCGAGATCACGCTGGGAAGTCCGAAGTACCAAAGGGCCTGTACATCCGCCTCCCCTTTACGCCAGCTGCGCAAACCGCCCACCGCGCTCACGGCCCCCACGATGAAGAGCGAATGACCGGTCGCCGTCACCATCTCCATACCGAAGAGGTACACCAGGATCGGAATGGTCAGGATGGAGCCACCGCCACCGATCACTCCGAGGGAGAGACCCATGAGCACCGCGCCGATGTAGCCGAGCAGTTCCATCACAGTTGTCCGCAGCAGTTCTCCAGCCCCTTGATGATCTTCAGGAAATCGGGTTGGAGCACTTGGTAATAGCTGTACTTGCCCTCCTTGCGCACACCGAGCAGACCCTTGTCGCGCATCAACGTGAGGTGCTGGCTGAGGATCGCCTGCTCGATGTCCAGGGCCTGCACCAGATCGCTCACGCACATGCGCTTCCGGCTCCCCAGCAGGTCCAGGATGGCCAAGCGTTGGGGGTGCGCGGCCACCTTCAGCATCTCGCTGACGCGAAGCAGCTTGTCGGTACCGACGCGTTCGTTGAGGGTGATGGCCACGGAGCGCCAAATATATAGCTATATGACTATATATCGCGCCGCCAGCGCCCGCTCAATGGCAAGCGGTGACCTCCGCCGGGGTGATCGGTGCGGACGGACTCACGTAGGGAATGCCGAGCCCCAGGCCCCGCAGGATCATCAGCACGGCCATCGCCGGAACGAGGACAGGTGCCAAGCGGCGGAAGCGGATGCGCCAAGCTCCATCGATCCGCGAACCTCCCATGCGCAAGGCGAAAAGCGCGGGCCAGGTACCCAAGGCGAAGACGGCCATGAACAGCGCACCTTCGCTGGCCGATGGAGCGGAGGCCGCACCCAGCAGCGCGGCATACAACAGGCCACAGGGCAGGAGGCCATTCAACATGCCGGTGAAGAACAGCGCCTCCGGTGCGGTGCGGCGCAGGTTACGCGCCAACAGGGCGCGTCCGCGCCCAAGAGCAAGAGCGATCCGTCCGGTCGGTGAAAAACGCTCCAACAGACCCGGGACCAGGATGGACAACAACAGCAGGGCACCCGTTCCGATGCTCACGACCTGCTGCAGGCCCACCAAGCGCAGACCCATGCCGAAGGTGCCCACGACCGCTCCGAGCAGTGCATAGCTCGTAAGCCTCCCCCCGTTCAACAACAGGGTGCTGGACCAGCGCTGCTGCGGTGTACTCCCGCGGAACGGCACCGCCAGCGCGATGGGTCCGCACATGCCCACACAATGTGCACTTCCGGCCGCACCCAGGACGAAGGCCGTTGCGAGCATTCCGTTCATGGCACGTACAGTTTCCGCTCGGAGCGGTACTTCACGCCATCCACCTCCCATGCCAGCGCCGCATTGTAACGGCCCGGGAGCAGGCTGATGTCCCGCAGTTGGAAGCGCACATGGTCCGAACGGATCGGTACGGTGAGGTCCGCCGTTGGGCCGTTCGGCCGGAGCAAGGTGAGCGTACCGGTGATGGGCAGGCCGTCGAGTTCCTGCGGAAAGACCAGCTCGATCCCGTCGCGTTGGAGGTCGATGGACACCGGTGCCGAGAGCGACCGGGCCCGTGCTTCCTCCTCGATACGCGACTGGAAAAGCAGTTCCTCCGCATAGTAGTCCTCGGTGACCAACGGCTCCGGATGCTGCGATGCCATCACGGCGAACCAGGCCAACATGCCGGCGAAGGCGATCAAGGCCAGTGCAAGTCCTTTCCCCCAGTTCATGTGTGGTCGGTTTTCCGGTGGTTCATCGTTGCCTTCGGTCGGAGTTCCTCACAATGGTCCCAGGAAGGAGGTCTTCACCTTTTCCAGGAGCCGGTTCCCACTGTAGATGCCCAGCACCACCGGCGTCTTCATGCCCGCCAACTGGTCCTTGTCCAGGATGATGAAGAGCTCACCCTGCACCAGTTCGCCGGCTTGGGGCACCAGTTCCTTGCCGACCAGTTGCACCTCTCCTTCCACGTTCATCAATTCCACACGGAGGGGCAGCTCGTGTTGGGTCTTGTTCACGGTCTTGATCGCATAGAGATTGCTGATGCGGCCATCGGGACGTTCCTGGTACAACATGCCCGGCGTACGGAGCACGGTGCTGTCCACATCGGTACGCAGGAGGATCAGGGTGACGAGCACGCCCGCTATGGCGCAGAGCACGAGAGCGTACGCCTTCATGCGAAGGGAGAAAACGAAGGGTTTCCGGTCGGCGATCTCCGCTTCGCTGGCATAGCGGACCAAGCCCTTGGGCAGACCCACGCTCGCCATCATATGGTCGCAGGCATCGATGCAGGCCGTGCAGTTGACACACTCCAGCTGCGTGCCGTTGCGGATGTCGATCCCCGTCGGGCACACATGCACGCAGGCCTTGCAATCGATGCAGTCGCCCTTCCCCGCCGCACTGCGCACCTCCCCCTTGCGGAAGAGGCCACGTGCTTCACCGCGTACATGA